>CAVAWX010000048.1:3548-14469 GCA_963592385.1 Acidaminococcaceae bacterium
GTCTACGGGCATGACCACGTCGATGCCGAACTCGCGCCCGGCCAGGTAGTCGTCCGCGCCGTGCCCGGGCGCCGCGTGCACGATGCCCGTGCCGTCGTCGAGCGTGACGTAGTCGGCGTGGATGAAGCGGCCCGCCTCTCCGCTCTCGCCGAAAATCGGCTGCTTGTAGACGTTGCCCGACAGCTCCTCGCCCGTGCGCCGCCAGGTGGTGCCGAAGCCGTCTTTCACCAGCGCGTACTCCCAGCCGAACTTCTCGCAGCAGCGCTCGGCCAGCGCCTCGGCGAAGATCGTCGCGCGCCCCTCGTGCTCGACGGCCACGTACCCGGCCTCCGGCTTCAAGATCACGGCCTGGTTGGCCGGCAGGGTCCACGGCGTGGTCGTCCATATGGCCACGTCCGTCCTGCCCGCAAAGGCCTCCAGCCCGTCCGGCGTGCTCTCCAGCTCGAAGCGCACGTAGATGGCGGGGCTGACCTCGTCGGAGTACTCCAGCTCGGCCTCGGCCAGCGCCGTGTGGCAGTGCGTGCACCAGTGGATGGGCTTGCTGCCGCGATAGATCGCGCCGGACAGATAGAGCTGCTTGAAGACCTCGATGTTGCCCGCCTCGTATTCCGGGGTGAAGGTGAGGTAGGGGTTGTCCCACTCGCCCGTCACGCCCAGGCGCTTGAAGCCGGCCCGCTGCCCGTCCAGCTGCTTTTCGGCGTACTCGCGGCAGATGCGGCGGAAGACGGCCGTGTCGATCTTGGCCATCTTCTCCGGCCCCAGCTCGTTTTCCACCTTGTTCTCGATGGGCAGACCGTGGCAGTCCCAGCCGGGCACGTAGGGCGCGAAATAGCCGCGCATGCCGCGGTACTTCACGATGATGTCCTTCAAGATCTTGTTCAGCGCGTGCCCGATGTGGATCGGCCCGTTGGCATACGGCGGCCCGTCGTGCAGGATGAAGGGCTCGGCGCCTTCGTTGCGCTCGAGCATCTTGCGGTACAGGTCGAGCTCCTCCCAGCGCTTCAGGCGCTCGGGCTCGTGCTGCGCCAGCCCCGCCTTCATCTTGAAGGAGGTGCGCGGCAGGTTCATCGTGTGTTTGTAGTTCGGCTTTTCCTCAGACATCTTCTCTCGCTTCGCAAAGTTCGCGTCTCTTCAAGCGCACGGCAGGTGAAAGGCGCATGCCTCTTGCCGGAAGGCGCCGCGCGGGCGCTCCCCCGACAAGGCCGCAGGCGCCGCCCCGCAAAAAAACGTGGCGCTACTGCATCCCCTTTTCCCAGATGCTTGGAAATGTGCTTCGTCAGCGTCTCGGAGAGGTTGGACAGCTCGGTCGTGGGCATGATGACGCGGGCCACGAGGTGCGCGGGCAGCTCGTCGCCGTTCTTGTTCACGCGGTCCACGTAGAGAAAGTCGATGCGGCTTTCCGCGCCGGTCGTCGAGACGATGGAGGCGTTGGCGTAGACGCCGCAGGCGGTGTCGGCGGAGGCCTCGATGCGGAAATGCGTTTCTTCTGCCATGGTGAAAGTCCTTTCATGCGAGCCCCGCGCCTTTTCGCGCCCGGGGCATGACGTAGCACAGGATTCTAGCGCACAACGCGCAAATTGCCACCCGTCCCCGCCGGCGCAACTTTGATGGGAATCGGCGCGCCTCGCCAAACATGTGCGCACGCCAGGCGCGTTGTGTGGTAGGCTTTCGTGTTCAATATGAGAAACGTGTTCCGCATACTCCGGCGCGACATCGTCCGCCTGCTCAAAGCCCCCGCCGCGCTCATCGTGGTCGTCGCGCTCATCATCATCCCCTCGCTCTACACCTGGGTGAACGTCTACGGCTTCTGGGACCCCTACGGCAACACGGGCAAGATGCGCGTCTGCTTCACCAACGAGGACGCCGGCGCTTCCACCGAGCTGACGGGCTACATGAACATAGGCGACATGATCGACGAGCAGCTCCACGAGAACACGCAGCTGGGCTGGGCGTTTCTCTCGCGCGACGAGGCGCTCGAGGAAGTGCGAAGCGGCAAGGCCTACGCGGCGTTTGTCGTGGGCAGCGACTTCAGCGAAAACGTCATGTCGCTCATGAGCACCGAGTTCAAGCAGCCCACCGTCGACTACTACGTGAACGAGAAGATGAGCGCAGTGTCGCCCAAGGTGACCGACTCCGGCTCGACCACGCTCGACGAGACCATCAACTCCACCTTCGTCTCGACCGTCAGCGAGAAGGTGGCCGAGGCCCTGGGCCAGGCGATGGCCGAGACGGGCACGAAGGTAAACGAGTCCACCGGCGACGCGCTCGGCAAGGTGGCCGAGGCCAGAAACATCGTCGCCAACTCGAAGGACTCGCTGGCGCAGCTCGACGGCGACGCGGAGACGCTGCAGGGCAAGCTCGCCGACGCGCGCACGAAACTCGACGAGGTGAAGCCGGCCTTCGAGGACGTGCAGACGAAGCTTGCGGCGGTGCAGGACAAGGCCGACGCCGCGGAAGACGCCCTGAGCGCGCTGCTGGAAAAGGCGCTGCCCGCCGCAGGGGAGGCCGCGGGGGCCGCCTCGGGCGCGGCGCTGGAGGCAAGCGCGGCCATCTCCGAGATGTCGACGAGCATCCAGGGCGCGAAGATCGACATGAGCGCGGCGGCGGAGCAGGAAAAACTCGTCATCGACCATTACAAGCTGCTGCTCGAGCAGATCAACACCCTGGTGGACAAGCTGCCCGCCGGCCAGGCGAAAGACGACCTCGCGCAAAAGGCCGCCGACCTGTCCGAGCGCATCGCGCAGGCGGAATCGTCCATGTCGCAGATAGAAGAGGTGGCCGGCCAGGTGTCGAGCGGCATCGAGAAGGCCAGCAGCCTGTCGTCGCAGATGAACACCGCGCTGCAAGACGCCGCCGGCACGACCACGCTATTCACCTCCACGCTCTACCAAACGCTCCTGCCCCAGATCGAGAAGGGCATCCGCGAGTCGTCCACGGCCGCCCAGTCGCTGGCCGACGCGGGCGCCACGCTGTCCGAGCTCGTGGACCAGACACGCAACTCCATCGACCAGGTGGACTCCGCCATGCAGGCGGCGCGTTCGAGCATCCAGGCCACCAACACCAGCCTCGACGTCTTCGACGGCGACCTCGCGAGCGTCCAAGGCGACCTGTCCGCCGTGGCCACGAGCGCCGTGATCGAGAAGCTGGCCGCCGGCGACTCCATCGACGCCGAGACCATCGGCGACTTCATCGGCTCGCCCACGACGGTGCAAACCGAAAGCCTCTACCCGCTGAACGCCTACGGTTCGGCGATGGCGCCCCTGTTCATGAACCTGACCTTCTGGATCGGCGCCTTCATGCTGCTCGTGATCTTGCGCCAGGAGGTGGACGCGGAAGGCATCGCGAACCTGACCATCAAGCAGCGCTACATCGCGCGCTGGCTGCTACTGTCGGTATTTGCCGTGCTCCAGGCGCTGCTGTGCGTGGTCGGCGTGCTGGCCCTGGGCGTGCAGACGGTGAACGTGGTGGCCCTGTTCGCGATGAGCGCGCTGTGCTCGATCACCTACCTGAGCATCATGTTCATGCTCTCCACCACCTTGCAGCACATCGGCAAGGGCCTGTGCGTGCTGCTCGCCTTCCTGCAGATCCCGGGCGCCACCGGCCTCTACCCCATCGAGATGACCGTGCCGTTCTTCCAGGAGATCTACCGCTTCTTCCCCTTCACCTACGGCATCAACGGCCTGCGCGAGACCATATGCGGCTTCTACGGCAGCGAGTTCTTCATCTGCGCGGCGGCGCTCACAGGCTTTCTCGTCAGCTCCATGTTCGTGGGCATCTACCTGCGGCCTTTCCTCACCAACTTCAACAAGCTCTTCGCCAAGCAGATCCGCGAGGGCGGCATCTTCGCGGGCGAGGAGATCGAGATACCCACGCAGCGCTTCCGCCTGGCGCAGCTCGTCGGCTACATCTCCGGCAGGGAGGAGTACAAGGCCAACCTGGAGCGGCGTGCGGCGCGCTTCACGAAGCACTACACCAAGTTCAAACGCTACGCGCTCGGCCTCGGCATCGCGGTCTCGCTGGTGATCGCGGTCTTCTTCTCGCGCATGCCCGTCGCCTACAAGCCCTCGCTGCTCAGCGCGTGGCTGGGGGCGCTCATCCTCACGGCGCTCGTCGTCGTCTTCATCGAGCACACCTACGACTCGCTGGAGCGCCAGCTCTCCCTCGACGACTTGAGCGACGAGGAGCTGAAAGGGCTGGCCGCGTCGCGCGACGAGGTGGGCAAGACGACCTCCGAGCTGTTCAAGAAGCAGCGCGACGGCCAGGGCAAGGACTACGTGGAAAAGCTCGTGAAGAGCAAGGGCAAGCGCAAGGGCAAGAAGGGCGCACGCAAGAAGGGTGAAGCCGCGCACGGCGACGCGGACGCGAAGCATGAAAGCGGCGCCGCCAAAGACGCGCGCAAAAAAGACGCGCCCAAGAAGGGTGAAAAGGGCAAGGGCAAAAGCGGGAAGCGCGGCGACGAGGACGGGCAGTCGTAGACGATGAGAAACATCTGGAACATATTCGTCTCGGACATGCGCAGTCTAAACGCCAACGCGGTGAGCGTCATCCTCGCGGTCGGCCTGATTCTGATGCCCTCGATGTTTGCCTGGTACAACATCTTGGCCTGCTGGGACGCCTTCAACAACACGGGCAACCTGAAGGTGGCCGTCGCCAACACCGACGAGGGGTACTCGAGCGACCTGCTGCCGGTGGACATCAACGTCGGCGAGCGGGTGGTGGACAGTTTGCGCGGAAACGACCAGATGAACTGGATCATCACCGACAAAGACGACGCCATCGACGGGGCGGCCGGCGGCAGGTACTACGCGGCGCTCGTCATCCCCGAGAGCTTCAGCCGCGACATGATGTCGTTTTACTCGAGCGACGCGCAGACGGCGCCGCTCGTGTACTACTCCAACGAGAAGAAGAGCGCCATCGCGCCGAAGGTGACCGACCAGGGCGCCGACAAGATCTCCTACACCATCAACAAGGAGTTCAGCGAGACCTTGAGCGAGATCATCCTAAACGAGCTGGACACCATGCTCGACGTGGCGGGGGATGCGGAGACGACCCAGCGGGTGAACGACCTGATCGAACACGTGGGGCGCACCGCCTCGCAGATGCGCCAGCACTGCAAGACGCTCGACAGCTACGCGAGCATGATCGACGCGTGCCGCTCCGTCGCCGAAGGCTCGCAAGACCTGCTGGAGCGGCTCGGGGAAAGCGCGGGCGAGGCCAAGGACTCGGTCGCGGCCGGGCAGGAGAAGGCAGACGCGCTGCGCGACTCGCTGAACAGCGCCGTGGAATCGCTGTCCGGCTCGATCGACAGCTGCGCGCAGGGCTACGACAAGGTCGCCGACACCATACGCGGCGCCTTCGACTCGACCACGCAAAACGCCGGCGACACGAGCACGTCGCTGCAAGATGCGGCCGACATGCTCTCCAACCAGGCCCAGCAGCTCGAGGACATGAGCGCCGCGTTGAAAGAGCTGGTGGCCAGTCTGCCCGAGGAGTCGCAGACGCAGGCGCAGACTGTCGAGCAGTTCTGCACCCTCCTCGACTCGAACGCGAAGATGCTGCGCGACAGCGCCGACGCCCTGGCCGAGACGATCGCGCAGATCGACTCCGGGTCCGCGACGCTGGCCGAGAAACGCGGGCAAATCGAGGAGGAGGCGCAGACGGCGGCCGCGTCGCTGCAGGAGATGCAGGACTCCTACCACGCCGACGTGGAGTCCGTGATCGGCGAGCTGGCCTCGCAGCTGGCAGAGGCCGCGGACAAGGTGTCCGGCGCGGGCGAGGGGCTCTCGGGCGCCCAAGACGAGATATCATCGGGACTGGCGGAAGGGATAGCTAAGCTCGACGAGGCCAAGACATCCATCGGGCAGGCCTCGGAAAAACTCGCGACCGCCGCCGACGAGCTGGACAGCGCCCACGACAAACTTGCCGCGGCCATGGACAGCGGCGGCGTGGACAAGGTGAAGGAGCTGATCGGCGAGGACAGCTCGGCACTCGCGGCCAACCTGGCGGCGCCGGTGAGCATCGAGCGCAAGGCGATTTTCCCGTCGAACAGCTTCGGGTCGTCGATGGCGCCGCTCTACGCGACGCTGGCCCTGTGGGTGGGCTCCCTGTTGTCGGTCGTCTTAATCAAGACCAACCCCAACGAGAAGACGCTCTCGCGCTGCCGCAAGAAGCCGCACCTGCACGAGGTCTTCCTCGGGCGCTTCGGGCTGTTCGCCGTCATCTCGCTTTTGCAAAGCACGGTCATGGCCGTGGGCAACATGATCTTCCTGCAGGTGCAGGTGAGCGACCCTCTGCTCTACCTCGTGTGCTTCTGGGTCTCGGGGCTGGTCTTCCAGTTCATCATGTACACGCTCGTGGCCTCGTTCGGCAACGTGGGCAAGGCCATCTCCGTGCTGCTGCTGATCGTGCAGGTGACCAGCTCGAACGGCTCGTATCCACTGCAGCTGCTGCCCGATTTCGCCACCATCCTAAGTCCGCTCATGCCCGCCACCTACGTGATCAGCGCGATGCGCGCGGCAATGTTTGGCGTCTATCAGGGCGATTTCTGGATCTACATCAGCCAGCTCCTCATCTTCATCGTGCCCATGGCGCTGATCGGCCTGCTGCTGCGCCGGCCGTTCGTGAAGATAAACGAGCGCTTCGTGGAGAAGACCGAGCGGTCCAAGCTGATCTAGAGCGCGGCGCCGCGCCCAGGGGCGGGCGAAACCCCGCACCGCGCGGCACATGCCGTCCACCACATGAAACACACATGAAAAGAGAGCTTTATCCATATAGAGGTATGATGTGCGGCGTTTGCGCTACTTCGCGCTATCCACTTCTAGGGAAGGTCGTTTTATGAAACGTATATGGGAGAAGTACAGCGGCATAAGCCTGATCTTGCGCATCGTCGTCGGGCTTGTCATCGGCGCTTTGCTCGGCATCGCGCTGCCGGATGCGCTGCTCGAGTCGGACAGCTTCATCGCCGGCGGCGGCTTCAACACCTTCCTCATCGGCTTCACGCAGTTCATCGCCTTGCTGGGCACCTTGTTCACCAGCGCGTTGAAGGGCCTGGCGCCGGTGCTCGTCTTCTTCATCGTCATCTCCGCGCTGGCCAACGCCAAGGGCGCGGGCACGATGAAGACGATCGTCGTCCTCTACCTCGTCTCCACCTTCATCGCGGCTCTCGTCGCCGTCGTGGCCTCGTTCATCTTCCCCATCGACATGGTGTTCGCCGACCCCCCCACCGAAGAGGTCACGGCTCCGAGCGGTATCGCCGAGGTCTTGATCACTTTGGTCACGAACGCGGTGGCCAACCCCGTGGACGCGCTCGCCGACGCCAACTACATCGGCATCCTGTGCTGGGCCGTCGTCCTCGGCATCGCGCTGCGCGCGGCCAAGCAGCACACCAAGGAAGTGTTCGCGAACGTCGCGAGCGCCGTGGCCAAGGTCGTCGAGTGGGTCATCAACCTCGCGCCCTTCGGCATCATGGGCCTGATCTACACCTCCGTGGCCAGCTCCGGCGTCGAGATCTTCACCACCTACGGCCTGCTTATTCTGCTGCTCGTGGGCTGCATGCTCGTCATCGCGTTTGGCGCCAACCCGCTGATCGCGTGGATCTGCATGCGCGAGAATCCCTATCCGCTCGTGTGGCGCTGCCTGCGTGAATCCGGCCTCATGGCGTTTTTCACCCGCAGCTCGGCGGCCAACATCCCCGTGAACATGCGCCTGTGCAAGTCGCTCGGCCTCGACGAGGACAACTACTCGGTCTCGATTCCGCTCGGTGCGACCATCAACATGGCGGGCGCGGCCGTGACCATCTCGGTGATGGCGATGGCCACCTGCCATGCGCTGAACATCTCCGTGGACATCCCCACCGCCGTCGTCTTGTCGGTGCTGTCGGCCATCTCGGCGTGCGGCGCTTCGGGCGTGGCCGGCGGCTCGCTGCTGCTGATTCCGCTCGCGTGCTCGCTGTTCGGCATCGGCAGCGACGTGGCCATGCAGGTGGTGGGCGTCGGGTTTGTGATCGGCGTGATCCAGGACTCGTGCGAGACGGCGCTCAACTCCAGCTCGGACGCGCTGTTCACCGCTGTGGCCGAGTACCGCGCACGGCGGAAGGCGGGCATCCCCTTCCGCGCGGGCAAAGACGACGAGCCCGTGAAGCTGCCGGTGCAGGGCGCCAAGGACGCGGCGGACGCCAAGGCGGACGCGGCGGATGTTGCGTCGAATGGTGAAAAGGACGGCGGGAACGCCGAAGGGTAAATTTCCCGACACGCTGGAGCGCACTTCTTTCACGCGCTTTCGCGCCGCGGCAGCTTCGATCGAGGTTGCCGCGGCGTTTTTCATGCACGGACAACGGGGCGCCGCGCGACGAGGCGGATGCGCCGGCAGACGGCCTAGAGCGCGGGCAGTGTCCTGAGGAAGTCGACGCAGCGCAGGTTCAAGGCCAGATGCTCGCGGCACCATCTCTGGGTGAAGTCGAGCAGCGCGCCGGCCGGCATCTGCGCCGGATCGGGCATCTCGGCAAACGGCGTGTGCAGAAGGACGTCTGCGGTCTGCCATATGCGCGGGTCGATGGCATCGCCGCCGCCGCTGAGCGCCGCGCAGTTCCCGCACAGCGCTCCGCCCGCCGAGATGCTGTAGCGCTCGGGCGCGGACAGGGGGCGCCCGCAGGACGCGCAGGTGTGCAGCGAGGGCGCAAAGCCCAGCATCGCGCATGCCTTCAGCATATGGGCACAGGCCAGCACGGGCGCGGCGGCAGGCTCAGACGTGCCGATGGCGGCAAGGGCCGTGCGCGTCAGGGGGAAGATGCGCGCATCGCCTCCCGCCCCGTCGCGGCCCGTCTTTTCCAACAGCTCGGCCATGCAGTCGCAGGCCGCGGCCCGCACGAGGTCTTCACGGCACGCGGCGTTCGTCTCCAGGCAGCGCACCTCGCCCAAGGTCTCCAGGCTGCGCCCAGGATGCAGCTGCGCCTCCACGACGCTGAAAGGCTCGAGCCTCGCGCCATAGCGGCTGCCCGGGCGGCGCACCCCTTTCGCCACCGCACGCACCTGGCGGCTCTCGTCGTCGGAGAGCATGGTCAGTATCGCGTCGGTTTCCTTGAGCTTCGTGCGTTTGAGCACTATGCAGTTGCGTTTATAGGCCCTCGCCATAGCCGAACCTCTTCACCTGGTTGGCATCGCGCCGCCAGTTCTTCCGCACCTTCACGGAAAGGTCGAGGTGCACCTTCGCGCCGAAGAAGCGCTCGAGGTCGACGCGGGCCTCGCTGCCCACGCGCTTGATGGCACGCCCGCCGCGCCCGATGATGATGCCCTTCTGGCTGTCGCGCTCGACGTAGACGACGGCCCAGATGCGCCTGAACCCCGTGCGCTTGTCCGTCTCGATCTGCTCGACCTCGACCCCGCAGGCATGGGGCACCTCGTCGCGCATGGAGCGCAGGATCTTCTCGCGGATGAACTCGGCGACGACCACCTCGACGGGCTGGTCGAGGCCGGTGCCCTTCGGAAACCAGCGCGGGCCGTGCGGCAGGAGGCGCGCGACTTCCTCGATGAAGGCGTCCACGTTTTTACCCGCGACGGCCGACAGACACACAATGGCGTCCCATGCGGCGAGGTCTTTCGCGGCCAGGACCTGCGCCTCGGCCGTCTCGCGCGAGACGGTGTCGGTTTTCGAGACGACGAGGATCTTGGACGCATGCGCGGCGGCCACCGACTTCGCCACCCACTCGTCGCCCTTGCCCACGGGCTTGGACGCGTCTATGAGCATGGCCACGACGTCCACGCCCTCGATGGCCTTCAGGGCCGAGTCGTCGAGCGCGGCGCCCAGCGCGTCTTCGGGCTTGTGCAAGCCCGGCGTGTCCACGACGACCATCTGCATGTCGTCGGTGTCGTAGACGGCGCGGAAGCGGTGGCGCGTCGTCTGGGGCGTGTCGGAGGTGATGGCGAGTTTTTCGCCCATGATGGCGTTGAGCAGCGTGGACTTGCCCGCGTTGGGACGTCCCACGAGTGTGACAAATCCGCTGCGGAAGGTTGCGGGGTCGATGTCGTCGGGCGCGGTGCCGCCCGTGATGCCCGCCGCCTTCAACATCTCGTCCAAGCTGGTCGTGCTGTGGTTCGCGCTGCCGTCCATGCTGTCGCCCATGCGCCCCTCCCCCGTGTCGTCTGCCCGCGCCTAGCGGGTGAAGTTCGTGAACACCTTGTCCACGGGTTGCGGCTGCTCGACGCCTGCCGCGCGGCCGGCCTCGATGCTCTTCAGCAGCCAGGCCATGTTGCGGCCGAGCACGCGCATCACCTGCATGCCCTCTTCGTCTTCACGCACCTCGTCGGGCGTGTTGCCGTGCACCATGGTCCAGTAGCGCGAGGTCACGTGCGGCATCTCGCAGAACTCGATGTACTTGTCGAGCACGTCGAGCGTGGCCGTCGTGCCGCCGCGGCGGGCCGAGGCGACGGTGGCCGCGGGCTTGAAGCGCAGGTCGGCCTCGGCAGCGCCGAAGAGGCGGTCCATGAAGGCGACCATCTCGCCGGACGGCGACGCGTAGTAGACCGGGGCGCCGAAGACGAAGCCGTCGGCCTCCTTGGCCTTGGCGGCCACCTCCTCCACCAGCTCGTCGATGCGGCCGTCTGTCGCGCGCTGGCCCACGAAGACGATCTCGGTGTCGATGCCGCGCGCCTCGAGCTCTTTGGCCACCTCGGACAAGGCCGTGTACGTGCACATTTTCTCGCGGCGGCTGCCGTTCACCATCAAAACCTTCATCTTCGCCCCGTCCTTTCGTCACCTATCAAGTTCGCGTCATGCGTGCCTACACTGTAGCGCTCACTATACGCCCTGCGACGGTTGAAGAGGATTGTATATATCGTAAACTGGGGAAATAAGATGGTGGGCCGTTAGGGATTCCGCGCCTGCTCGCGCCCTAGCGGGCGCTGCGCATCGCGTAGACCTCGCGCCC
>CAVAWX010000049.1:0-8941 GCA_963592385.1 Acidaminococcaceae bacterium
GCGCGCGCATCGTTTACCACGCGAAACGAAACCACCCGCTTCACCCGCCCGCACCGATCGTTTGCGAGGGTGATGCCGGCGAGCATGCCAGGCGAATCGCCGGGTTCCTCCTCGCCGAGAATCCAGATGCCAGGGAGCCGGCACGAGGATGGGGCAGAACGAGCGCTAGACTCTGGGTGACGGCGCCAATATTCGCGGCATTGGCGTTGGCGCGCAAGCCAATATATTGAAGGGAGGTCCCGGTGAATGAGAAGATTCTAGAGGCGGTGGCCCAGCACAAAGAAAACAGCTTCTTCACCCACGCCGAATTCAGCGATGAAAACCGCACCAGAGCAGAAGAGACCTTGGGTTTAAGCTTGCCCGGGCAATACGTTGAATACCTCAAAACGTTTGGACACGGAGGAGTTGCCGGTGTCGAGATTCTTGGCATCGGATGCGACGGCACCTTGATTTTCGTTGACGAAACCATGTTGTATCGCGGTTGTGGTTTGCCTGAGAATCTCGTTGTCGTTGAAAACTGCGACGAGTGGGTTTACTGCATAGATTGTTCCAGCGCCGCTGTTGTATCGTGGGAGGTCGATGGGGAAGTGAAGCCGGAGTTCGACTGTTTCGACGACTTTGTTTTGTCCGAGTATTCAGACGCAATCGAAAATCTGTGATCAGACCCGCCGCTCAGATTGTCAGGGCAATAACAATTTCAGGTGCGCTTATCTGAAGTAGTGCGCTACCGCATTTCACGAATCCTGTCCCCTAGCCGAGAAGACATTACCTCATTTATCGCCTCATGTTGAGGTAATAAATGAGGTAATAAACGATTCCACATGACGAGGCGTGAAGATGGTGACGGTGATGCAGATAGACGCGAAACGAAACCATCCGCTTCACCCGCCCGCACCCTCTTCACCGACCCTGCGGCGCGTGCGTTCGCATGTTCTTTCGATGCCTTCAGGCGATTGCATGTCCGCGCGCCCTCCCCGAGGCGCTACCATATGCGCGTTATGCGCCTCGTCGGCACCCGCGGCCGCTTGCTTTGCCGCACCCGCCGCCGAACGCGTGCCATCCGCGACCGGGCAAGTCCGGCAAGTGATAAGGAGAGACAAGGTGTCTGATACTCAGCAGCGCGTGTTTGCATTCGGCCACGACGCGCAAGGCAACAACGTCACCGAGGGCAACAAGGACATGAACTACACCCTGGGCGGCAAGGGGGCCAACCTGGCCGAGATGGCCAACCTCGACCTGCCGGTGCCCCCCGGCTTCACCATCTCGTGCCAGACCTGCGTGGAGTACGCGACCGACGACAACACCTTCCCCGAAGGCGCCGTGGACACCATCCACGAGTACCTGCGCGATCTCGAGGCGCGCGTGGGCAAGAAGCTCGGCGACGTCGAGGACCCGCTGCTCGTCTCCGTGCGCAGCGGCGCCCCCATGTCCATGCCGGGCATGATGGACACGGTGTTGAACCTCGGCCTGAACGACCAGTCCGTCCAGGGCCTGATCAAGCAGACGGACAACCCGCGTTTCGCGTGGGACTCCTACCGCCGCTTCATCCAGATGTTCTCCAACGTGGTCATGGGCATCGACGGCGACAAGTTTGAGAACGCCATCACCGCGATGAAGGCCAAACGCGGGGTGAAGGAGGACACCGAGCTGTCCGCCGAGGACCTCCAGGAGCTGGTCGCCGAGTTCAAGCAGATCTTCACCGACAACGTCTCCGGCGCCGACTACCCCGAGCTGGTGGTGGACGGCACCGTGCAGTTCCCGCAGGACACCGACGTGCAGCTCATGCTGGCCATCCAGGCCGTCTTCGGCTCGTGGATGAACGAGCGCGCCATCATCTACCGCAAGCAGAACAAGATTTCCGACGAGCTTGGCACGGCCGTGAACGTCCAGACCATGGTCTTCGGCAACAAGGGCGACACCTCGGCCACCGGCGTGGCCTTCACCCGCGACGCGGCCACCGGCAAGAAGGTCTTCTACGGCGACTTCCTCGTGAACGCGCAGGGCGAGGACGTCGTGGCCGGCATCCGCAACACCTCGCCGATCGCCGAGCTGAAGACGCGTCCGGGCCTCGAGGAGGCCGGCGCGGCGCTCGAGGACATCTTCGGCGTGCTCGAGGACCACTACCGCGACATGATGGACATCGAGTTCACCATCGAGCAGGGCAAGCTCTACATGCTCCAGACCCGCGTGGGCAAGCGCACGGCCACGGCCGCGCTGCGCATCGCCATCGAGATGGTCGACGAGGGCATGATCGACAAGAAGACGGCCGTCACGCGCGTGGCCCCCGAGCAGCTCGACCAGCTGCTGCACCCGCAGATCGCCAAGGGCGCGGCCAAAAACGTCATCGCGACCGGCCTGAACGCCTCGCCGGGCGCCGCGGTGGGCGAGGCCGTGTTCTCGTCGGATGCGGCGGTCGCGGCGGCCGAGGAAGGCCGCAAGACCGTGCTCGTGCGCTGGGAGACCACGCCCGACGACCTGAAGGGCATGATCGCGGCCGAGGGCATACTCACCAGCCACGGCGGCAAGACCTCGCACGCGGCCGTCATCGCCCGCGGCATGGGCGCCCCCTGCGTGTGCGGCGTCGCGGCGCTCGACATCGACGCGGAGAAGAAGCAGGCCGCCGTCGCGGGCACCGACATCGTCATCCACGAGGGCGACGTCATCTCCATCGACGGCCTGACCGGCGAGGTCATGCTGGGCGCCGTCGAGCTGGTCGAGCCCGAGATGTCGGGCGACCTGGGCAAGCTGCTCGAGTGGGCCGACGAGTTCAGGCAGCTGGGCGTGCGCGCCAACGCCGACAACCCGGCCGACGCGCAGCTCTCGCGCGACATGGGCGCCGAGGGCATCGGCCTGTGCCGCACCGAGCACATGTTCCTGGGCGAGCGCAAGCAGTTCGTCGCCGACATGATCTTGGCCGAGAACGGCTCTGCCGCCTACGAGGAGGCGCTCGACAAGCTCTACGAGGCGCAAGCCGGCGACTACTACGAGATGCTGAAGTCCATGGACGGCCTGCCCGTCATCATCCGCCTACTCGACCCGCCGCTGCACGAGTTCTTGCCCAACCCGCGCGAGCTGGCCATCGAGGTGGCCGTCGCCGAGGCGCAGGGCAAGGATTGCGCCGAGACGAAGAAGCTTCTGGCCGCCGCCGACGCGCAGGCCGAGGCCAATCCCATGCTGGGCCTGCGCGGCTGCCGCTTGGGCATCGTCATGCCGGGCCTGTCGCAGATGCAGGTGCGCGCGATCGCCACGGCGACCGCCAAGCTGATCGAAGAGGGCTTGGACCCCAAGCCGGAGGTCATGATCCCGCTCGTGTCCATGGAAAAGGAGCTGGCCTACGTGAAGACCGAGGCCGAGACCGCGATCGCCGAGGTGGCCGAGCGCGAGGGCGTGGACCTGTCGTTCATCCAGATCGGCACCATGATCGAGACGCCGCGCGCCGCCGTGACGGCCGACGAGGTGGCCGCCGACGCCGACTTCTTCAGCTTCGGCACCAACGACCTCACGCAGATGACCTTCGGGTTCTCGCGCGACGACGTGGAGGGCGCGTTCTTCGCCGACTACGAGAACCTCGGCATCATGAAGGTGAACCCGTTTGCCACGGTCGACGACGGCGTGGTGAAGCTGGTGGGCATGGCCGTCGAAGGCGGGCGTGCCACGAACCCGGATTTGACGCTGGGCGTGTGCGGCGAGCACGGCGGCGACCCGGACTCCATCGCGAAGTTCGCCAAGGTGGGCCTGGACTACGTGTCCTGCTCGCCGTACCGCGTGCCGGTGGCGCGTCTGGCGGCTGCGCACGCGGCCATCAAGGGCTAGGCCGCAGGAGCTGGCCGGCTCGGCGCGTTTTTGGGACTTTCCCGGGCGTTGTCGGGCGTCGGCGCGAACGGCTCGAGACGCTGCCGCGAAAGCGCCTGAAAGCGGCGTTGCGGCGATGCCGCAGCGGTCTTGAACATATGTGCTGTTTCGAGGGGCGCGTGGCACGGGAAACCGGCCGCGCGTCCCTTTTTTGCGTGCGCGATATATCGCGCTCGGATATAATTTTGCGGAAAGATATGACGGTAGTCAGGATGGTGCGCGGCCTTCTCCCCTTCGGGAGGGCACGTGCGATGCATTGTGGAGGATGCGCGTGTCCGAGCAAGCGAGCAGGCGGCGCTGCCGCCGCCGGGGTCTTTCCCGCACGCGCGGGGGGCTGTCGCTGCTGCTGGCAGCCTGCCTCGTCGCGTCCTCGTGCAGTCCCGCGCTTGCCGCCGCGGAAAACGCCGCTGCTGAAAATTCCGAGTCTGTCGCTGTCGCCGGCGGCGACGGCGATACCTCAGAAACGGCCGGTGCTGTTGAAGCTGTTGGCGATGGGAATGAAGCTGACGCAGAAGCTGCTGGTGCGGAAGATGAGGCGGGGGACGGCGCCGCGCTCGCGGCCGAACCCGAGGAATCCGGCGCGGGCGGAGAAGCGGGCGCGGGGAAATCCGCGCAACAGGATACAATTGAGCCCGCCGCGAGCGCGGCTGATGCAGGCGCCGCCGCGAGCGCAGACGCCGGAAACCTTGCCGAGCCCGAAGGGCCTACGACGGCCGAGGCGACCGCAGCCGGGACCGCAGCGCTCGCGGCGGCGCCTGCATCCACCACAAGCTCGATCTTCACCGCGAAGGCAAACGCCGATGGCAGCACCGCCACTATCACCGGCCTTGCCGACGGCGCGGCCGTGCCCGCCACCCTCGAGGTGCCCGCCACCGTGCAGGTAGACGGCGTAGAGCTTGCCGTCACCGCCATCGGCGACAACGCCTTTGCCCGCTGCGCTGCGCTTGCCACCATCACCCTGCCCGACACCGTGGCCAGCATCGGCCAGGGCGCCTTCTCCTCGAGCGGCCTCACCTCCTTCACCGCTCCCGCCGCGCTGACCTCGCTGGGCGCGACCGCCTTCTACAACTGCGCCTCGCTGCGCAGCTACACGGGCAACGGCCAAGTCTCCTACTTCAACGACATGCTCTTCTACCAGTGCCCGGCCCTCGTTTCCGTGGACCTGGCCGGCGTGCGCAGCATCGGCGCGCAGTGCTTTTACGAAGACGCCGCCCTGTCTGCGCTCGTCTTCCCCGACACCCTGACGAGCATCGGCAAGGAGGCCTTCTACGCCACAGGTGTCACCACCTTCACCGCGCCGCGTGTCCTGGCCTCTCTGGGGGCGGGCGCCTTCTCCAGATGCGCCTCGCTGCAAAGAGTCGACCTGTCCGCCACCTCGCTGCGCAAGCTGCCCGACGAGGCCTTCACGCGTTGCACGAAACTCGCGGACGTTGAGCTGCCCCAGGCCCTGACCTCGGTGGGCAGCCGCGCGTTCTACCTGTGCACCTCGCTTGCCTCCCTCGTCCTGCCGCCCATCGTCTCGACCATCGGCGCGAACGCCTTCGAGAACTGCACCGCGCTCGCGCGCGTCACCCTGCCCTACAACCTGAAGTCGCTGGGGCAGGCGGCGTTTGCCGGCTGCAGCGCGCTCGACAACGTGACGGTCCCCGACAAGGTCTCCGCCATCGCCGACAGCACCTTCATGAACTGCACCTCGCTTGCCACCATCACGCTGCCCGACGCCCTGACGAGCATCGGCATCGAGGCCTTCTACAACTGCAACCGCCTCGTGCAGGTGACCATCCCCGGGACCTGCACGACGGTGAAGTACCACGCCTTCTACGCCGCCGACCGCCTGACCAGTCTCGTGCTGGGCGGCACCCTGCCCGACCTGTCCACCCAGTGGCTGGGCGACGACGGGCTGCCCGAGCGGGTGAAAATCTCCTACCGCGTGCGCTTCTTCGACACGGACGGCGAGCAGATCGGCGACGCGCAGGTGCTCGATTTCGGCGGCAGCGCGACCGCGCCGGACGTCTCGCGCGTGGGCGTGCCCTCCAACCAGATATTCCTCGGCTGGGATGACGTCTACGAGGGCGTCGAGCGCGGCGCGGACTGCCACCCAATTGTCTCACCCGACTTCACGTGGAGCTACGATGCTGCTTCCAAGACGGCCGTGCTCGTGGGCACGCCCAAGGGCATCGCCGCCACCTCCTTGAGCGTGCCGGCCACCACGACGAGAAACGGCATCAGCTACACGGTGGTGGGCATCGGCGAGGCCGCCTTCGACAACCAGACGCAGCTCGTCTCGCTGTCGCTGCCCGCGTCCGTGGCCAGCATCGGCTCCAAGGCCTTCGCGAAGTGCAAGAAGCTCGAGCAGATCACCTGCGCGGGCGCGAAGCCGGCGTGTCCTGCCGACGCGTTTTCCCGCTACGTCGAGTGGCGCTACACCGTGCGCTTCTTCAACGCGGACGGCGCGCTGCTGGCCACTAAGTACGTGAAGGAGGGCGCCGAGGCGAGCGCGCCTGCCGTCGCGGCTCCTTTCGGCCAGACTTTCGTGGGCTGGTCGAGCAGCGTCGAGGAAGTGCGCACGTCCATGGACGTCACCCCCGTCTTCGAGGCCAACGCCACTTTCGACGAGTCCACCAAGACCGCCGTCGTGCACCACCTGACCAGCGACGACCTGAAAGGCGGCGTGCTGACCGTCCCCGACATCGTGCGGCCGACGCTTGCGGGCGAGGCCTACAAGGTGGTCGCGCTCGACGCGGGCGCGAGCTTCGGGCTGGACTACACGCAGGTGGTGGTTTCGGCACACGTCGCCTCCATCGCCGCCGGCGCCCTCGTGCCCGACATCGACGACGACGCGACCGCGCCCGCCCGCGACCCGCTGAAGGTCGTGTTCAAGGGCAAGAAGCCCGCGCTGGCAGACGGCGCCCTGGCCGACGGGGCGGTGCTGTGGTTCACCGTGCAGTTTTTCAGCTGGACGGGCGGCAAGCTCGGCGCGGCGCAGGAGGTGCGCGAGGGCACGGCGGCCGTCGCGCCCACGCCGCCGACGCGTGCGGGCTGGACCTTTTCGGGTTGGAGCGCGGCCTTCTCCGACGTGCGCGACAGCCTCGAGGTGCAGGCCCTCTACACCGAAGACCCCGTCGAGCCCTTCGAGGGCGAGTTCCACTGGACCTGCGACGCGGAGACGGGCACGGCCACGCTTGCCGAGGCCAATCCCGACCTGGAAGGCGTCGTCTCCATCCCCGAGACGGTCGAGGTGGACGGGCGCGAGTACACGGTGGTCGGCATCGCCAAGAACGCCTTCAAGGGGCTGGCGAAGATGACGGGCGTCCAAATCCCCGACAGCGTCGCCTCCATCGGCATGAGCGCCTTCGCGAACTGCACGGCGCTGAAGTCCGTCGTCGTGCCCGCGTCGGTCCGCTCCATGGGCTCGAGCGTGTTCAAGGGCTGCACCGCGCTGGCCTCCGCCGAGCTCGCCGCGCCGCTCGACACCCTGCCCACGGGCACCTTCTCCGGCTGCACGGCGCTGAAGAGCGTGAAGCTGCCTGCGGGCCTGTCCACGCTGGGCAGCTCGGCGTTTGCGGGCTGTACGGCGCTCGCGGGTCTTTCCCTGCCCGCGAGCCTGGCCAAAATCGAGATGTCGGCCTTCGACGGGTGCAGCGCGCTTGCCTCCATATCGCTGCCGTCGTCTCTGGCCACGCTCGGCGCCTACGCCTTCCAGGGCTGCACGGCGCTCAGGTCCATCTCCATCCCGGCCGGCGTGACGAAGCTGGACAGCTACACCTTCTACAAATGCAGCGCGCTTTCCACGGTGAAGCTGGGCGCGGACCTTTCCTCCATCGGCGGCAGCTGCTTTGCCGGCTGCACGGCGCTTTCCTCGGTGAACTGGCCGGCCGCGCTGGCAGAGATCGGCTCCCGCGCCTTCGCCGACTGCAGCTCGCTTCCCGCCGCCGACCTCTCCAAGACCCGCGTCGCCACGATCGGGTACTCCGCGTTTGCCGGCTGCGCGAAGATGAGGAGCTTCACCGCGCCGGACGCCCTGCGCACGGTGGGGGACTGGGCGTTTTCCGATTGCGCGGCCCTGTCCGCGCTCGGATTGGGGTCCGGCGTCGAGACCATGGGGCAAGGGGTGTTCCGGCGCTGCACGAGCCTCGTGGACGTGACGCTGCCCGACTCGCTGAAAGAGATCGGCGCGAACGCCTTCCTCGACTGCACGGGCTTGAAGAAGGTCACGCTCTCGAAGAGCATGGCGAAGCTGGCGGGCGGCCTGTTCCAGGGCTGCACGAGCCTGGCCGGCCTCGACATCCCCTCCAACATCGTCGAGATAGGCGATTCGGTGTTCAAGGGCTGCACCAGCATCAAGAAGCTCGTCATCCCCGACACGGTGAAGACCATCGGCAGCTCGTTCGGGAACAGCGGGCGCCCCTGGAACGCCTCGGTGTTCAAGGATATGACCAGCCTGGAAGAGATCACCTTGCCCGCGGGCATGACCGTCATCGGCGCGGGGCTGTTCGAGGGCTGCACGAACCTGAAGACCATCTTCATCCCGGGCAGCGTCGTCGAGATAGGGCGCGACGCCTTCACGAACAGCGGGGTGGTGAACTTCGTCTACATGGGCGACGACATCGACGCGTGGAAAGCCGAGGTGCTCCTGCGCGACAAGTCGCTGAGCGCCGCGCAGCTTGCCGGGGTGCTGACCTGGGCGCAGTGGCTCGAGAAGCTGAATCCCGGCGGCACGGACGACGACAACCCGGGCGACGGGGATGCGGGCGGAGATGCGAGTGACGACGGTGGCAATCCGGGCGGCTTCACGCCGGGAGGCGGCGGCACGGGTGGCGCAAGCGGCGGCGGCAACGCGGGCGGCTCGGGTGCGGCGGGCGCCGTGGTGGGCGGCCTCGGCGAAGGCGCCGCGCAGGCAAGCACGGCCGCGGCGCAGACGTCCGCAGGCGCGCAGCAGGCCGCCGACTTCGCCCAGCAGGCTGAATCCGCACGCGCGCAGCAGGCGCAGCAGAAAAGCGAGCAGAGCACCAAGGAGCAGGCGCAGGAGAGCACGGCACAGGAGCAGGCCGCGGACGCCTCGCCTGCCTACAAGGTGGTCGAGGTGCTG
>CAVAWX010000049.1:8951-14155 GCA_963592385.1 Acidaminococcaceae bacterium
CTTTGCCGAGGCG
The DNA here is from genome assembly GCA_963592385.1 of Acidaminococcaceae bacterium. GTDB lineage: Bacteria > Actinomycetota > Coriobacteriia > Coriobacteriales > QAMH01 > CAVAWX01. Next base: position 8,965 of record CAVAWX010000049.1, read on the forward strand.
CCGCTGCAGACGGGCGTCGCCATCGCCTTGGGGTTGGCGCTGCTCGTCGGCTTTGCCGTGGGCGCCGGCCTGCGCATGAGGTCCTTTCACGAGCAAACCGCCCCGAGCCAAGGAGGTACCCGCCGATGACGAGCGGCATCCAAAGCACCATACACGCCCTGTCCCAGATCCTGCTCGTGCCCGTCATGGTCGTGCTGCTGCTGTTTGCGGCCTACGCGGTCGTCGAGCTGGGGTCGCTTCTGGTCGAGGGCCTGTCCGAGCGGCGGCGCTTCAAGGCGGTCGTCTCGCGCTTCACCCGCGCCATCAGCGACGCCGCCCCCGCGCAGGTCGAGGCCGTCATCGAGGACAGCGGCCTTCTACGCCGGCAACGCGCGGCCTTAGTCGAGGTCTTCTCCCTGCGCGACATGCGCCCCGACGTGCGCGAGGCGCTGGCCACCCGCCTTCTGGCCGAAGAGGAGCAGCGCTACCGCCGCACGCTCATGCGCAGCGACTTCGCGACGCGCGTTGCGCCCATGTTCGGCCTGATGGGCACCCTCATCCCGCTGGGGCCGGGCGTCATGGCGCTTTCGAGCGGCGACATGACGACGCTTTCCAACTCGCTGGTCGTGGCCTTCGACACGACGGTGGCGGGGCTGATCGTCTCGGCCGTGGCCTTCGGCATATCCAAGCTGCGCCGCCACTGGTACGAGGACTATATGAGCGCGCTCGAGGCCGCGATGAACATCGTCTTGGACAAGGCGGCCTCGCTGGCGGCCGAGGATGCGGACACAGACGCGGGCGGGGCGGCAGGCACGGGCGCAGGCGGCGGACATGTGTCGCGTCCCGCCCTCGGCACCGTGCGCACGCACGGTGCGGACGCGAAACGGCAGGGGAGAGGAGGCGCCTCGTGATCAAGCGCCCCTCACGCAGGACGGGCCGCTTCGATGCCGGCGACGAGGACCCCATGGCGGGCCTTTCCAACCTGGCCGACGTCATGCTGGTCTTTTCCTGCGGGCTCATGGTGGCCCTGGCCGTTTACTGGAACGTCTCGGTGAACTCCGCGCAGACCGAGGTCGTGGAGCAAGACCAGCTCTCCGATGCTGTGGACATGGACAAGCTGCTTGCCTCGACTGAAGACGGCAAGGGGCTCTACATCCACCGCGGCGAGGCCTTCGAAGACCCCGCCACGGGAAAGATGTACGTGTTGGAGACGACCGACGACGGGAACGGCTCGTGAAGCGGAGGCGCTAGGAAAGCCCTGCTCCGCGCACGCAGCCGCGTCCAAGGTCGTGCTCGCGCGCGCATGAAGAAAGGAAAGCCCTCGCGCCCGGGATGCGGGCGGCGGGTTCACATATATGGAGCCGCGAAAGCGCGCATGCGCACGGACGCGTACATGCACACGGGCGCGGCATGGAGAAAGGACATGCGGATATGAAGACAGATACGAGCATACTCGCGCTGCCACGGCGTGCGCGCATCGCATGCGCGGCTCTTGCCACGGCATGCGCGCTGGCGTGTGCCGCCGTGCTCGCGGCGGGCGCGCAGGCGGCCACGACCATCGACGGCATCCCGTACACGCTCAACGACACGGACAACACGGCGTCGGTCGCCTACGTGAAGGCGACGACCACCAGTCTTTCGGGCGACATCGCCATCCCGCAGACCATCAGCTCCGGCGGCAAGACCTATACGGTCACCGGCCTTGACGACAGCGCGTTCAAAGGGGCGGTGAACGTCAGCTCGATATCGCTGCCTTCGACGGTGGCCACGTTCGGGGCGAACGCGTTTTCTGGCTGCACGGCGCTTACGCAGGTGAACGTGCCCGATGGCGTGACTACCATCCCCGGCAGCTGCTTCTACAATTGCAAGGTGCTCGAGAACTTCACCATCCCATCGCAGGTGACCTCGATTGGGGCTTCGGCGTTTTACGGATGCGCGAAGGCCTTCACGTCCCTCAGCATCCCCGCCACCATCACAAGCGTCGGCGACAAAGCCTTCAAGAGTTGCTCCGGCATTTCGGAGCTGTCGGTCGCCTCGCAGGCGACGGTTCTGGGCGCGTATGTCTTCCAGAACTGCACGGCGCTCGACTCCGCGAAGGTGACGCTGCCCGCCGGCATGAGCTCCATACCGAACTACATGTTCAGCGGCTGCTCGAACATCACCGACCTGTCCTTCATGCCCTCCACCATCACGGAAGTCGGATGCAATGCGTTTGAGGGCACGGGGCTGACGAGCGCGACCCTGTCCGATTCCATCACGAAAATCGGCATGAACCTGTTCGACAACTGCACCGAGCTCGTCTCGGTGAAGCTCCCGAACAGCGCGGGCGTGAAGGCGCAGTACCAGGTCGACACGGTGTCCACCGCCGTGGGAACGGACTTTTCGGGCTGCACGAAGCTTTCGAGCGTGACCTTCCCCGACGGCATCACCTGTCTACCCACGGGGTGTTTCCAGAACTGCACAGCCATCACCTCGATTGCGGTCGTGCCCTCCACCGTCACGAAGATCGGCAGCAGCGCCTTTTCCGGTTCCGGTCTGACCGGGGCCCTCGAAGTGCCTGCGGGCGTGACGGAGATTGGCGAGAGCGCGTTCTACGGCACGGCCATCAGCTCGGCCGTCGTGCCCGGCACGGTCACGACCATGGGAAAGAAAGCGTTCCAAAAGTGCACCCAGCTGCAAAGCGCGACGCTGCCCCAGGCGATGACCGATATCCCTGCCTACAGCTTTGACGGGTGCACGGCGCTTGCGACCCTCAGCATCAGCGATGCGATCACGAGCATCGGCGCCTATGCGTTCCAGGGCTGCGCCCTCATCACGAGCTTCACCATCCCCGAGACCTGCACGACCCTTGATTCCGGCTGCTTCAAGGGGACCGGCCTGGCGGAAGTGACCATCCCCGCCGGCGTGACGACGTTCAACACGACGAAGGCGGATGGCATCTTCCAGGATTGCACGTCCTTGAAAACGGCGACCTTCGCCGAGGGGTGCACGAAGATACCCACGCAGTGTTTCTCCGGTTGTACTGCGCTCGAGACGGTGAACATGCCGTCCACCTTGAAAACCGTCGAGCAGGTGCCGTTCACCAATTGCGACAGCATAAAGACGCTTGATTTTCCCGAGGGGCTGGAAACGATGGCCATGTCGGTCAACGCGTTGAAGGGCCTTGAATCCGTGACCATCCCCTCGACTGTGACGGGCAGCCCGACGACGCCCGGCACGCTTCCCGGCAATCTTTTCATGAACGATACGGCGCTTAAAACCGTTGTTATCAAGAGCAGCGCGCAGCTGCCCGCAGGCAACGGGACCAGCAACGGCGCGTTTTTTAACTGCACGTCTCTGGAATCTGTGACCCTGGCAGAAGGCCCCACCTCGATTCCCAAGAACTGCTTCATGAAGACCACGGCGCTCAAAGAGCTGGTCATCCCCTCGACGGTCGAGAGCATCGACGCCACGGCCTTCAGCGGCAGCGGCATCGAGAAGTACATCTTCGCCGGCGTGCGTCCCGCGACCCTGCCCGACGAGATCACGGACGCCAACTCCTATTTCTACGTGAATTTCCTGAACCCCGATGGCAGCTCCATCGACGCCCAGGTGCTCTCGGCGGGCGAGACGCCCACCGAACCTGCCGACGTGCCCGAATACGACGCCGACGGCAAGAAGTTCGTCGGTTGGAGCACCGAGGACTGGAACCAGCCCATCTCCGACAGGGGGTATCGCGTGACGGCTCTCTACGCGGCCATCGCTTTGACGGTGAACAAGCAGGAAGGCAGCCGCGCGGTCGAGAAAGTGGCCGAGTACACCATCGACGACCTGCAAAAACTCGTCGACCCGAACGCGCAGCCCGTGTCTGCCCTGTACGCGAGGACGGGCGGCTCGTGGAGCGTCAGCTCCTCGCAAAACTACGTCACGCTCTCCACCCTGTTCGGGGATGCGGGGATTGGCGCGTACTACGCGGACGGCGCGACGCTCAGCTATGCCGCGTCGGACGGCTTTACCATCAATGACGTCAGCTACAGCGCCCTTGAAGAGGGCAAGTTCTATCCCGACACGATGAAGGACTCCACGACCACGACGACGAACGCGACCGACGCGCCGGCGGTCCTCGCTTTGACGGAGGCTTCCTCGGCCATCGCCGACGGCGCCACAGCCGGCCAGACCCAGACGGCGAACCTCGCCGCGGCAGATGCGACGAACGCGCTGCGCATGATCTACGGCGTGAGCGCCGAGGAGTACGCGGCAGGCAACGCGCCCGGCAAGCGCCTCGTCTCGGACGTCACCACCATCACCTTGAGCTATCCCGAACCCACCTTCTTCGAGCTGAACGTGCAGCGCGGCTCCAAGGAGCCGGAGCTCGTCCGGGCATTCACCAAAAGCGAGCTCGAGGCGCTGGCCACGCAGGGCACGCCCATGTCGGGCATGTACTTCAAGGGAGACAGTGATAAGAAAAACGGTGTCTGGCACGTCGCCTCGTCGGACAACTACGTGACCTTGGCCAACCTCTTCGCCGACGCCGGCCTGTCGCGCGACTGGACGAGCGGCGCCGCCATCACCTACGAGAGCAAAGGCAGCGCGACGCAGCAAGGCGTCAGCTACGAGACGCTCTACGACGAGCAGAACCTGTTCTTCCCCGCTGCGCACGGCGCGAACTCCGATGCGCCGGACACCTCGACGCAGGTGGTGCCCATCCTGACTTTGACCGGCAACGACTCGGCCACGGTGGACGGGTGGGATCGCACGGCGCGCGAGGCGCAGGCCTACAATGTCCAGACGGCGACGACGGAAGACGCGCCGCGCATCCTCTACGGCATCAGCAGAGACATGTACGAGAGCAAGGACGCGGCCGGCATACGCTACTGGAGCCGCAACTCGTATATCACGCTGACCCTGCCCGGCTTCGACGAGGCCACGGTCGAGGCCATCCCGACGCAGAAGGTGGGCGCGAAGCCCGAGCCCGTCGTGAAGATCGGCGGCAAGACGCTGGAAAAGGATGTCGACTACACGCTCAGCTGGAACAACATCGACAAGGCCGGCACGGGCACCGTGACCATCGTGCCGATCGGCGACTACGAGGGCGATGCGATCAGGTACGCGTCCTTCACCGTCGAGGGCGATTCCGCGGGCGCGGCCGCGTGGAAACGCCTGTACGGCCGCAACGCGCTCGTGACGATGAAGGCCATCGTGAACGAGGGCTGGTCGTCGAGCAAGTACGCCA
>CAVAWX010000050.1:0-2340 GCA_963592385.1 Acidaminococcaceae bacterium
ATTTTGGTCGAGCCTTCCTCGCCCGTCGAACCGAGGGCGTGTATATACCCGTCTCCATCAATATAAGCGGAATACTCGTATCTTTGGTTCATCAACTGCTCGCGGAAACGAGCTATGGCCTGCTCGGGCGACGTGCCGCCAGCTGTCCCCTTGTTAAGACTCGCAACAGCATATGCATCCAGCGGGACATCTGCCGCTGGATTAATGTTACTGCCGGAATAGGAATATGCGCCTCTGCCGCCCATCACTTGCCCCAGCTTTCGAGAATCTTCGCCGCTTCAAAATTGAACCGATGCACGAGCAGGTCTCTTTGCGCGACGTTCATTTTGATTTGCGCGCGTTCCTTGGTCGCTTCTTTCGCGCGGTTGGAGTTGAGGGTTCTTTTCGCTGCCGAGATTTCCTTTTTATCTGCGGCGATTTCTGATTCGTAGTAATCGGCGGGGATTGAAAGGTCTATCAGGTTTTGAACAGCCTCCTCGGGGGACAAGCTTGCGTACATTCCCCTATCTTCCGCCATCATAAGTGCCAGAAAAGCCCCGGTGAGCTCCGGGTCTATCTGCGCTGCTACAGCTTGCGCTTTAGTGCCGCCAGCGGCAGCGCGTCTCGCCGTTGTCGAACCTGCACCCCTACCGCCCATGGAAACCTCCCGCTTTGTACTCGATTAGCTCGCATCCGCCGAAGTCGAACCCCACGTTGCCGCCGTAGAGAAGCACGCGAGACGGCTCCAGCGCGTCCATCGCCGCCCGCATCCCGTCATGCCAGACGGCCAGCGCGGCCTTGTCCCTTCTCACGCCCACGGTTGACGTGGCCACCGTCGCGTGCTTCGGGATGCCGTCGAAGGCGAACGCATACGTGCTGGGTTGCGCCCACGAAAGCACGGGCACGACGGAAAGCCCGTTTTCCTGCCAGTAGCGCCCGAGCGCCATGCTCCGATAGCGGTTCCAGCGCTGCATCGGGTCGGGCATGAAAAAAGCCGACCCGAAAGGCGGCTGAAACGGCGGTCAGGATGCCTAGCAATCAGGCCCGATGCCAGTCGGCCACTCGAAATCGGGCGCGTCGAAATCGAGCATCGGGAGCATGCTTTTGTATAGGAGCTTGGTCTCTCGTTCATCATGCCCTCTGTCCGCTCTGCTGCTTCGGGCATGGTTGCCTTGCAGGGAGGAGAGACCCCCGACAGCTTAATGCCGGATCGGGCGACGAAAATCCTTGCATCCCGGCTTGCTTTTGCTAAGATGCTTATGGGTATGATACTCGTAAGCATCTTAGCAAACCACGAGGTGGCAGCATGTTTGTCGGGCGTGAAAGCGAGCTAGCCCAGCTCAACCGCATGTACGAAAAAGACGGCTTCCAGCTGGCGGTCGTGTACGGCCGCCGCCGCGTCGGGAAAACCACGCTCGTCGACGCCTTCGCCAAGGGCAAACCCACGCTGTATTTCACGGCGCAGCAGCGCAGCTCCCTGCAAAACCTTGCCCATTTCTCGCGTGCCGCGTACGCCTTTCTCGGCCTGCCGGAAGACACGGGGGCGTTTCCCGACTGGCGCAGCGCGTTCTCGTACATCGCAACGGCCGCCAAACAGCGCGGCAACGAGCCGTTCCTGCTGGTCTTCGACGAGTTCCCCTACGCGGCCGAAACGGAGCCCTCGCTTCCGTCGGCCCTGCAGATCGCCATCGACCACGAGTTCGGCGGCACCGGCGCGCGCATCGTCTTGTGCGGCAGCAACGAGGGATTCATGGAAAGCGAGGTCCTCGGTCGCAAGAGCCCGCTGTACGGCCGGCGCACCATGCAGCTGCGGGTGAAGCCGTTCGACTGCTTCGACGCGGCGCTCATGCTGCCGGGGCTTTCGCCGGAGCAGCGCATCGCGTATTACGCGACCTTCGGCGGGACGCCGTACTATCTGGCGCAGGTCGATGCGGGCGCGACCTACGAGGAAAACGTCGCTGCGCTCATGTTCGACACCTCGGGCATCTTGTACGAGGAGCCGCTCATGCTCTTGCGCCAGGAGCTGCGGGAACCCGCCTTGTACAACTCGATTCTCGATGCCGTCGGCTCGGGCGAGACCTCGCCGAAACGCATCGCGGAACGCGCCGGCGTCAACGCTTCCTCCATGTCCAAGTACCTGAAGACGCTCGTCGCCTTGGGGATCGTCGAGCGCGAAGTGCCGTTCGGCGAGAACCCCGCCACATCGCGCAAGGCGGTGTACAGGCTCGCCGACCCGTTTTTCGCGTACTGGTACGCCTTCGTGAGCAAGAGCGTGGGCGCCATCGAATCCGGCGCGGGCGCGGCGGCGGCTCGCCAGGCGGTGTCCGGGCAGGCCTTGCCGACGTATGTGGGCGGGCAGTT
>CAVAWX010000050.1:2350-6407 GCA_963592385.1 Acidaminococcaceae bacterium
CGGCCGGTGGTGGGGGAGCGACCCGCGCAAGAAGGCCGAAACGGACATCGACCTCGTTGTGGCCGACAAGGCGTCGAAATCTGTTCTCCTGGGTGAATGCAAATGGCGCAACTCGTTTAACGAGGCAAAGGCGATCGAGGCGCTCGAATACCGTGCGCCGCTGGTCAAGGGCTATGCGCGACGTTCGTTTTGTCTCTTCACGAAAAATCGGGCAAGCGCGGCGACGCTCGAGAAGGCGAAATCGCGCACGGACCTGGCGGTCGTCTCGGCAGGCGAGATGTTCGACGAGCGCTAGGCGCAGGACTGGCGTAAAAACTTGCGGCGGCTGTCCCGCCTACAGCCCTTGCCCTTTCACCATGCCCAGAAATTCTGCGGCCGTCACTATCCTGATTTCACCGTGCCTCTCCAAAACCAGCAGATCTTTGTCTCCGCTGACGATATACCTATGCCCCGGCGGATTCTCTGGCGGACTTCACGAGGGCGGATACGTCCCCGATGTCGAACCCCTCCTGCGCCGCCCAGGCCTGCGCCTTCTCGCACGAGGCCTCGAAATCCTCGCGCGTTGGCATGGCGACCGGCTTCAGCATGATGGCGTCGTCCGTCGCGAAGGCCGCGATCTTGGCACCCTTTTCAATCGAGAGCATGTTCCTGAAGCTGACGGGCAGCGTGATCTGCCCCTTCGAGGAAACGGTCAGCATTTGCGGGCTCATGTCGAACCTCCTCCTGAAGGTAAGAATTTCTTACATGATAGCATCCGGGTTTTGCGGCGCCAAGAGATTTTTGAAGGGTGCGAACTGGGCAAACGACCCGTCTGCCGATGCAGTTTTATGTAGCGGAACGAGCCTTTAGTCGGCAAGCGTCCGTCGCGCCGCCGATGTGGGCGCACTCCGGCTCAATCCTGATTCACGACTCTTGCGCGTCTGCTCTTGCCCGCCAGCTCGTCGAATTTGGCGCTCTTGAACGCGTCCGACTCGATGCCGGGCGGCTTCTTCAACGCTTGCATGCGCGGCTCCTCTCGGGCAAAGAAAAAGCCGCCCCGAAAGGCGGCTGTTTGGCAAAATCACCGGATTTGAACCGGCTCCTCCTCTACCAAGGCGTGCTCCCTGACTAACACCATCATTTGCCGCGTCTATTATTCCATAGCGTCCTGACGCGCTCAACCATCCTCCGCTCCTCTATTGTCAAATTGGCACCTCCCTTTCGCGAGTCACGTTCGTTGTGAAGGTAGCCGTGGTGCGTGTGGTCGCCTGTGAAATAAGGCCTGTGCGCGTGGCTCAAGCCTATCTGCTTCGAGCGCTTGTTCTCGTTATCGAAATAGACGATGGACCTCAAGTCGCCGCCCTCCACGTGGACGTACACGCGCCCGCGCGTCATGGTTTCCATGAGGGTTTCTGAGTCGCGGCTGTTCTTCGATACGAACTTGATGTTTCCCGACTGGTAGATGGTGTGGTACTGCGAGCCGTAAGGGTTGCCCGCCACGCTCGTACCGCTTGAAGCCCCTCGACCGCCCATTGACCCCCCTCTCTCAGCGAAAAATCACGAAGGCCCCCGCGTCTTTGCCGACGCGCCCGGGATGTGGCTAGCCAGCTGAATCGCCGTATGCTTTCCTGTTCATGACGGGGACGCCGTTCTTCCTCAATTTCTCGATTATCTTCTGCCAGGACCCGAGGTTGCCAACCTTCACGCCGTTTGTGCTTGCAAGGTTCTTTAGATAGCTTGTGTATCCCATCGAGACCTGCCTGTTCGCGCGGTCCTCGATAATCTCCTGCTTGGTCTGTGAGGGGCTTTGCAGCACGGATTTGGCGACCCAGAACTTCGTGTCGCGGCCTCCGAACGAGGACATGTTGTTGTTCACGAGGAAGGCCTTCGCGGTCTCGTGTTCAATTGTCATGTGCGTCGAGCCATGGCGGACATTGTTTTGACGGGCGACCCATCCGGGGATTCTCTTCCCGATTGATTCGCTCGAATCCCAGTCTGCGTACAGGCTGGCAAACTCGTTTTCAGCCTGGCGCATCGCGCGTCTCATCACCGAATTTCCTGTGCTTGAGCTGCTGTCTCTACCGCCCATGGAAACCTCCCGCTTTGTACTCGATGGGCTCGCATCCGCCGAAGTCGAACCCCACGTTGCCGCCATAGAGAAGCACGCGCGACGGCTCCAGCGCGCACGTCGCCGTGCGAAACGGGCGGCTGTGCAGTTAGAATTCAAGGATCCGAACGCATAGCCAGGAGACCTCGATGCCCGCGACATCTCGCCTGAAACTGCAAAGCCTGCTTGTGGCGGCGTGCGCCGTCCTACTGTCCGCCACGCTGCTGCCGGGATGCTCCGCCACGACGGGCACCAGCGCCGAAACCCAGCTGAACGCAAGCGACCAGGCCCAGCTGGAAGCAGTCGAGCAGGCCCGCGAAGAGGCAGGCGAACAGGCCCAGCAAAACGCCGCCCAGACCGAGGCTCGCTCCGCCGGCGCCCAGGTCCAAAGCGGCGAGGCGGCGGGAGACGCGCCCGGGACAAGCGTCGACCTCGCGAGCGTCCCGGTCTACGAGGGCAGCCCCTACGTCGAGCTCTATGGCAACGCACCCCAATTCAGCAACGCGGACAAGGCGCGCGCAAGCTTCGAGGAGTACAGCGACCTCGACGCGCTCGGGCGCTGCGGGACGGCATTTGCCCTCGTCGGCACCGAGACCATGCCCACCGAAAAGCGCGGCAGCATCGGCATGGTGAAGCCCAGCGGCTGGCACACGGTGCGCTACGACGGCCTCGTGGACGGCAACTACCTCTACAACCGCTGCCACCTGATCGGCTACCAGCTGGCCGGCGAGAACGCCAACACGAAAAACCTCATCACCGGCACGCGCTACCTGAACGTCGTCGGCATGCTGCCCTTCGAAGACGAGGTGGCCGACTACGTGGACCGCACGAGCAACCACGTGCTCTACCGCGTGACGCCCGTCTTCGAGGGCAGCAACCTCGTGGCCTCGGGCGTGCAGATGGAAGCGTGGTCGGTCGAAGACGGCGGCGCGGGCGTGAGCTTCAACATCTACTGCTACAACGTGCAGCCGGGCGTGAACATCGACTACGCCACCGGGAGCAGCTCGCGGGTCGAGGAGGGCACGGGTGAAAGCGAAGCGCAGGACGGCACGCAGGACGCGGCCGAGGACAGCTACGTGCTGAACACCAGCTCGAAGAAGTTCCACAAGCCCTCGTGCAGCTCGGTGGGCAGGATGAAGGACGCCAACAAGCAGGAGTTCACGGGCACGCGCCAAGAGCTCATCGACAAGGGGTATTCACCCTGCGGCAACTGCAACCCGTGAAAAGCGGCGCCGCTTTGGGCGGCGAGGGATCGACCCGTTTATCACGCGGAGGCAACGGCGCGGACGCGGCCGGCTGCCAGCCGGGCACATAACAAGGGCCGCACGCAGCGCAGGGCCAGGGCGCCCATCGGCTTTCGGATATACTTAGCCGCGCTTTGTTCAGTTCAAGGTAAAAGGGGTGTGTGGAGTTATGGCAGAAATCGCAGACGTTGTTGTGTACGGAAAAGCGTACACCGCAAACCCGAACCAGGACTACGTTTCCGCGTTCGCTGTGAAAGACGGCAAGTACGTCTACGTAGGCACCGAAGACGGTGTACAGCAGTACGTGGAAGAGGGCACGACGCAGGTCATCGACTACCGCGACAAGGGCTTGGTGATGCCGGGCGCCACCGAGGGCCACGGCCACTACATCGGCTACGGCGCACTCGCCTACCTCAAGCTTGTGGTCCCGGGCGCAACGCAAGACGAGATTCTCGCCAACGTCAAAGCCTACGTTGAAGCACACCCGGACTACAAGGTGTACTACACCTTCGGCTGGGACAACGTCGCCATGCTCGCCATCAAGGAGAGCATCGACATGAAGAGCAAGCTCGACGAGATTTGCAGCGACAAGGTCCTGCTCATCGGCGACGACTCCGGCCACAACGCGTTCTTCAACAGCAAAGCGGCGGAAGTCGCGGGGGTCACGGGCGACACGAACATCGTCGGCGGCGTCTTGTCCAAAGACGAGAACGGCGAGCTGTTGGGC
>CAVAWX010000050.1:6417-13791 GCA_963592385.1 Acidaminococcaceae bacterium
GCTTCCGACATGGCGATGAACTACCTGCTGAAGTACGCCGTCGCCACCGAGACGCTTGTCCATGAAAGCGACTACGAGGGCGTTGTCAAGACGACGGAGCAGGCGCTCCACAGCTGCGGCTACACCTGCTACCAGGACGGCTGGACGAACTACCTGGGCATCCAGTTCATGGAGGCCCTGAGCTCCTACGACAAGAAATCCGGGCTCTCGGTCGTCGTGGGCGGGTCGTACAAGATCGACTCCTACGACGATTGGGAGACAGAGCTGGCGCAGGTGAAGGAGTGCGCCAAGAAATACCCCACGAACCACTTCAAGTTCAACATCGTCAAGCTCTTCGCCGACGGCGAAGCGGTCGAAAGCGGAAGCGGCTGGCTGCTCGCCGGGTATGCGAACGGCACCCACGGCACGCAGGTGTGGGAAGACGACACGATGAACGCGATCGTGAAAGCCTCGAACGAGTCCGGCCTCTCCATGCACGTCCACACGCAAGGCGACGGCGCCTCGCAGCAGGTCATCAACGCGTTCATCAACGCGGAGAGCTCGCAGAAGGGCGAGATTCGCAACGGCATCGTCCACGGCAGGAACATCACGGACGAGACGAAGAAAAAGATGGGGCAGCACCACATCTACGCTGCCCAAAACATCAACTGGAGGGTGCTCGTCCCGAAGGGCCGCGAAAAGGAAGAAATCGAGGACGTCTACGCCGACCTGTCCAGCTTCAAGGAGGGCTATCCCATCAAGTCGCTGCTCGATGCGGGCGTGCTCGTCACCTCTTCGACAGACGTGCCCGCCGCCGCCGGTGCGCCGACCTCGGTTCCCGGCATCATCGAAGTGGCCGTCAACGACACGCGCGGGGATTTCGAGCCCGTGCAGCACGACGCGTCCGAGCGCGTTTCGGTCGAGCAGGCCATGGACATCATGACGATCAACGGCGCCAAGCAGCTCCAGGTGGAAGACGAGCGCGGCTCGATCGAGGCCGGCAAATACGCCGACTTCATCTTCATCAACAAAGACATCTCGAGTTGCGCGAAAGACGCGATTCACGAAGGTGAAGTCGAGGCGGTCTACTTCGAGGGCACGCAGGTGTACGCCGCGTAGAGCGAGATTGGCACATATCCGCCACGCAGGGGGTCGGGTCATGGAAAATGGCCTGGCCCCTTTGGTATGCGCGGGCGCGGGCTTTGCCTATGCCCCTTCCGAAAAAGCGGGGTGAATCCGAGCATTCGTATTTTTTTCGTATCGTCGGGGCGCACGCCTTGCGCGATTCGCGGTTTTATCTGCAGATTCGGGCGTTTCCGCCCCTCGGGAAAAAGAAGCAGGCCGGGCGCTTTACCACGTCCGACCTGCGGTTTTACGATGGTGGGCGATACTGGGATCGAACCAGTGGCCTCTTCCGTGTCAGGGAAGCGCGCTCCCGCTGCGCCAATCGCCCATGTTGGAGGCGACGACCGGAATCGAACCGGTGATAAGGGCTTTGCAGGCCCCTGCCTTACCGCTTGGCCACGTCGCCGTCATTCCTCTCGCGCGCAAAGCCCCTTCGTGAAAAAGAAGCCGCCGCCGAGACGGGCGACGGCCTCGCATTTACGATGGAGCGGAAGACGGGACTCGAACCCGCGACCCCAACCTTGGCAAGGTTGTGCTCTACCAACTGAGCCACTTCCGCACGCGGGTTGCTATCTTAGCAAACTTAGCGCGCACGTCAAAGGAAAATTTCGAGCTTTTTCATTTTCCCCGCAAGTAGCAGGCGAAAATCGCGCGGGGTGAACGTGAAAACAGCGAAGCCTGCACACGGATGCCCCACTTCACCCTCCTCTAGTACGGGTGATAGTCCTTGCCCACCACGACGAGTATGTCGCCGTTGAAGCTGTAGCGGGCCGCCGAACGCACGGCACGCCCCTGCCCCAGGTCGCTCACCAGCAGCTCGGCCATCGCCTTGTCCGCATCCTCCTTGTAGACCACGAGGGTCTCGGTGTAGACGAACTGCGCCGCGTTGCCCGTGCTCTCTATCTGCCACCCGAGCTTCTTCAGCTGGTTTTTGCAGTCGTCGGCCACGCCGGACACGCCCACGCCGTTCCAGATGGTCACCTTGTTGCTCGCGCGGATCTCCTCGTTGTCGCTGGTCTCGGCATCCGACGCCACGGGTGTCATCCCGCTTTGCACGCGCGCGACCATGGTGTTCCAGCTCTCGCTGTCCACCACGGAATACGTCGTGTTGTCGATGTCTTGCTGCGAGACGGGCATGTCCTGGAAGCGCAGGTTTTGGGACAGGTCGGCGCCGCGCAGGGTCTGGAGCGCGGACGCGAGCGTGCTGGCGGTGAAGTCCCCGCCGATGCAGCCGGCGATCGTCTGCGCCTGGCTTTTGATCTGCTCGCTCGACGACGCGGCCACTTTGGTCAGAAGCTCCGAGAGGATCGCGCGGTCGTCGTCGGAGGCGGGGTCGGCCGAAAGCGACAGCGCCGGCAGCAGCCTCTCGACGCCGCCCTGGTTAATCTCTATGTAGTGCGCGACCTCGATGCCCGACAGCTTCTTCACCGCCGCGATCAGCCCGGCCTCCCCGGACAGGTCGACGGCCTCGGCGAGCTTGTGGTAGCCGTAGCCGTCGATGTAGATGCGCGTGTCGGCGGGCAGCCACAGAAAGGTGATGGTCTTGTCCTGCGGGCGCAGGTAGGCAAGGGCGATCGACGCGATGTCGCCGCGCCCGTACTCCGCCGTCTCGGACGTGGTGCGCACGAGCAAGGTCCACGAGGCCGACTGCGAGCTGTCCACGTCGGCAAGCGCGGCCTCGAGCGCAGCCGTGTCCACAGAGGGCACGATCGCGTTTTTCACCGTCTGGTGGTAGACGAACATCCCCACGCCCACGGACAGCGCGAGCGCGGCCACGACGACGGCGGCGGCCTTCGCGATGGTGGCCGGCCGAGGACCCGTCTTCTTGCGCTCGGGTGCGCCGGCGCTGCTGCGGCGCTGGGTGAAGTTGCCTTTGCCGCGCGTCGATATCTGCAGGCCCCGCTGGTCTTTCATCGAGCCGCCGGGCAAGTTGCGGGCACCCGAGACGTGCGTCCCCTTCGCAGATCCTATGTCGAGTCCCTTGTGGCGCATGGTGAAGTTCCCTCTCGAAACGGCACGTCGCGCGCGCGGCAGACGGTGCGCGCAGGCGGCGTGCGGACGGTACGGTACGCGGCTCTAGACAAGCGCCTCCCGACGCACCCGGGCGCCGGCCGCCACGAGCTTGCCGACGAAATCGTCGTAGCCGCGGTCGATGTGGTGGATGGACCCGACGCGCGTCTGCCCGTCGGCGACGAGGCCGGCCAAAACGAGCGCCGCCCCTCCGCGCAGGTCGGGCGCCTCGACGGGGGCGCCGGAAAGACCCTCGACGCCGGCGACCAGGGCATGGTGGCCGTCGATGCGTATGTCGGCGCCCATGCGCACGAGCTCGGCGGCGAACATGAAGCGGTTCTCGAACACGTTTTCCGTGACGATGGAGTTGCCGTGCGCGAGCGCGGCGAGCACCATGTACTGCGCCTGCAGGTCGGTGGGAAAGCCGGGGTGCGGCAGGGTCTGGATGTCGGCGGGCAGGATGTCGCCCGTGCGCTCGACGGTGATGCTCTCGCCTTCGCTCACCACGTCGCAGCCCATCTGCTGGAGCTTTTTCAAAGCGAGCACGAGGTAGTCCGGCTGCACGCCCTCGACGGTCAGCGGACCGCCCGTCAGGGCGCCTGCCACGAGGAAGGTGCCGGCCTCGATGCGGTCGCCGCAGGTGCGGTGCCGGCCGGCCGGGTGCAGCTCGCGCACGCCGGAGATGGTGATGTTGGGCGTGCCCGCGCCGGCCACCTCGGCGCCCATCTCGTTGAGGAAATCGGCGAGGTCGACAATCTCGGGCTCGCAGGCGGCGTTGCGTATGCGCGTCTCGCCTTGCGCGGTCACGGCGGCCATCATGAGGTTTTCCGTCGCGCCCACGCTGGGAAACTCCAGCAGCACCTCGGCGCCGTGCAGGCCGTTGGGCGTGGAGGCCTCGATGAAGCCGTGGTCGACGTCGAACTCGACGCCCAGCGCCTCGAGGCTGGAGATGTGCATGTCGAGCTTGCGCGAGCCGATGTTGCAGCCGCCCGGCATGGCGACGCGCGCGCGGCCGAAGCGGGTGACGAGCGGGCCTAAGATGGAGATGGAGGCGCGCATCTTCGCCACGAGCTTGTACGGCGTCTCGTAGCTGGTCAAATCCGCCGTGTCGATGAGCACCGAGCCCGCCTGGTGCGGCGCGGCCGGCGCGATGCGCTCGACCTTCGCGCCGATGGTGGTCAGCACCTCTTCCATCACGTGGACGTCGGATATGTCGGGCACGTTGTCGATGCGCACCGACCCGCCGCCCATGACCGACGCGGCCATCAGCTTCAACACGGAGTTCTTCGCCCCGCCGATGTGCACGGTGCCGGACAGGGGATATCCCCCGGTGACGACTATCTGCTCTTCGGGCACGCGACCCTCCCTTTTTCATGTGGCCCGCGCTGCGGGCGCATCCCAGGCAAGAGGCGAAAGCGGGCTGCGGTCCGCGGCGCTTCGCACGCCGAGCACGTCCGCGTTTCCCCCGCTCTTTTCTCGCCTCTCTCGCTTTTCTTGGCGCGTGAGTGTAGCAGACAGATGTGCAGCGGATGCGAAGCCGCGAAAACAGAGCTCACCCCTGGAGACGATGAACGGGAGACCGCTCGCAAAGGCGGGGGAAACGGAAGGCCGCCCGCAAAGCCACGAAACGGACGGCCTCCCATGGTGAAGACAGGCGCCGACGCAGCGCATGCGGCGCCGGCGCCCTCCCCTCCCCTTTTACGCGAAGATCTCGGCGAGGTCTGCCTCGGGCGTGCTCGTGGGACGTATGCCGAAGTTCTCGACGAGCGCGGACAGGATGTTCGGGCTGACGAACGCCGGCAGGCTCGGCCCCAGGTAGATGCCCTTGATGCCCAGATGCAGAAGCGACAGCAGGATGCACACGGCCTTCTGCTCGTACCAGGACAAGACGAAGGAAAGCGGCAGGTCGTTCACCCCGCAGTCGAATGCCTCGGCCAGCGCGAGCGCGATCTTCACCGCACCGTAGGCGTCGTTGCACTGCCCGACGTCGAGCAGACGCGGGATGCCGCCGATCTCGCCCAGGTCGAGGTCGTTGAAGCGGAACTTGCCGCAGGCCAGCGTGAGGACGACGGAGTCGGCAGGCGCGGCCTTCACGAACTCGGTGTAGTAGCTGCGCTCGGCCTTCATGCCGTCGCAGCCGGCCACGAGCAAAAAGCGGGAGATGTCGCCGGCCTTCACCGCGTCGATGACGGCGGGAGCGACGCCCATGACCGTGTCGTAGCCAAAGCCCGTCGAGACCTTGTGGCCGCCGTTGATGCCGGTGAAGCTCTTCTTCTCCGGCCAGCCGCCCAGCTCGAGCGCGCGCTCGATGACCGGGGTGAAGTCCTTGTCCGCGCCGATATGGGGCGCGCCGGGAAAGCTCACCGGGCCGGTGGTGAAGACGCGGTCGGCGTAGGAGGCGTCGGGCTTCACCAGGCAGTTCGTCGTCCAGAGTATGGGCGCGGGCAGCTCGGCGAACTCCTTTTTCTGGTTGTGCCAGGCCGTGCCGAAGTTGCCCTTCAGGTGGCTGTAGGCGCGCAGCTTCGGATAGGCGTTGGCGGGCAGCATCTCGCCGTGGGTGTAGACGTTGACGCCCTTGCCCTGCGTCTGCTCCAGCAGGCGCTCCAGGTCGTGCAGGTCGTGACCGGTCACCACGATGAACGGCCCGGGCTCGACCTCGAGCTCGAGGGTGGCCGGCTCGGGCGCGCCGAAGGCCCCGATGTTGGCGGACTCGAGCAAGGCCATTGCGGTGATGTTCACCTCGCCGCACTTCAGGGCAAGCGAGAGCAGCGCGTCGGCGTCGTCAGTCGTCGCGATGGCGGCAAGACCCTCGCACATGAAGGCCGCGATGGCCGGGTCGTCCTTGCCCAGCGCGTGCGCGTGCCAGGCGTAGGCCGCCACGCCGCGCATGCCGAACAGCAGCAGGCTCTTCAGCGAGCGCAGGTCCTCGTCGGCCTGCCACAGCGCGCGCATGTCGAAGTCGTGCGCGGAGGCATCGAGGGCGGCGGCCTCGCGGGTGCGGGCGGTCAGGGCGCGGATGGCCGCGTCGTCGAAGCTTACGTTGCTCACGCACGCGAACATGCCCTCGAAGAGCAGGGCGCTGTCGGCGGCGGACAGAGGCGCGCCGCCTGCCGCCTGCGCGAGGGCGACGAGGGCGCCCGTCAGCTCGTCTTGGAGCAAGGCGGTCTCGGGGCTTTTGCCGCAGACGCCGGCAACGGTGCAGGCGCCGCCCTTCGCCGTCTGCTCGCACTGGAAACAAAACATCTTCTCGTCGGCCATGGTTTTTCCCTTCCGTATCGGCTTGCTGTCGAAACTCTCGTGAATCTAGCATCGTGGGCGGATGTGGTATGTTGTCTTTACAACACATCGGGAAAACACCGCGAGAAAGAGAGGGGAAGGGAAGATGGACTGCGCCGCGCTGTGCGCCTGCCCGCTGTTCGCGAAGGTGGCGCCCGAAGAACTCGAGAAGATGCTGCCCTGCCTGCGCGCGCGGACGCGGCGCTTTGCCAAGGGGGAGCGCGTCTTGCGCGCCGGCGCCCCCGCCACGCGTGCGGGCATCGTCTTGGAGGGGGCGTTGCACGTGGAGTGCGCGGACATGTGGGGCGAGGTCTCCATCCTGGAGTCGCTTGCGCCCTTCGAGCCGTTCGCACTTGCCTACGCCTGCTGCCCGGACGAGCCGCTCGGCGTCGACGTCGTGGCCGACAGCGAGTGCCGGGTGCTGCTCTTCGACGCGGCGAAGCTGGCCGCCCCCTGCGCCTCGCATTGCGCAGGCCACGTGCACGTCGCCGGCCGGCTCGTGCACTCGCTCGCGCGCAAGAGCCTCGCGTTGAACCGCCGCATGCGCGTCGTCGCCCCCAAGACCATACGGGGCAAAGTGAGCGCGTATCTGTCGCAGCGTGCGCAGGCGTGCGGCTCCGCGAGCTTCGAGATCCCCTTCACCCAGGCGCAGCTGGCCTCCTACCTAGGCGTGGACCGCAGCGCGTTGTCCGCGACGCTTGCCGCCCTGCGCCGCGAGGGCGCCATCGACTATTCCGGCAAACGCTTCACCCTCCTGCCCTAGCACGGCATGGCGAAAACCCCTGTCGCCACGCAAACTGCCATTCGTGTATCTACGCTGGTAGACCGCGTGTTGCAAAGAGAACACGCACCTACATGCAACACGGGCTCGAGAACCCGCCACGCGGGTTCATGCGTCACGCGCTATCGAGCAGGCCGGCTTCCTCGACCGCGGCCCGCATCCGCTGAGCCGTCTGCCGCGCGTGCCGCTCCCCGAT
Source organism: Acidaminococcaceae bacterium (assembly GCA_963592385.1). GTDB lineage: Bacteria > Actinomycetota > Coriobacteriia > Coriobacteriales > QAMH01 > CAVAWX01. The sequence continues at coordinate 13,785 of CAVAWX010000050.1, forward strand.
CCCCACC
>CAVAWX010000051.1:0-13709 GCA_963592385.1 Acidaminococcaceae bacterium
GGCATAGCCGACGGCACGCCCCATCACGCCGCCCGAGACGCAGCCCGGGACAGAAGAAAACATGCGATGCGCGTCGCCGCCGCAAAGCCCGCTCGCCGAACGGAGGTCGGCACGGCTACCCGGCTCGATGCATTCGCGCATAACAGCCAAGCGCCCCGCCATGCGCCCGTAAAGCTCGTCGGCTGAGGTCTGCATGGCTCGCGCCTGCTGGGCAAGCACCACGTGGCCCATGGGAACGCCGCTGCGCTCAGAAGCGGCCACCAAGTCTTCGAGCCTCGCAAAGAGAAAGTCGCTCTCGCAGGCACTGACGTCAGGCGCAGAAGAGGAGGCCTTCGCCGCCGCGTCGCCTCCCGCCACGGGCGCCAGCTCGATGCAGCGCTCAACGCCCTCGATGGCCTCAATGCGAGCCGCGGCATCTGCGCAGGCGTCTCCCTCTACCTCGATGGTCATGACGGCAACGCCGCCACGCTCCTGGCGCGAGAGGCTAAAGCCACAGATGTTGGCTCCGCCACCGGCCAAAACCTCGGTAACGCGCGCGATGAGGCCCGGGGCGTCCACGTGGCGCACCACGTAGGTGGTGTGCAGGCCACGAAGCCTCACCTGCATGCCATCGATGCGGCTCACCTCAACCTGGCCACCGCCCACCGAGCTGCCAAGCATACTCACGTGTCCGCCACGCTCGCCAACGAGCTCGATAAGCGCCGTATTGGGGTGCACGCCATCGGCCTCGCCCTCGGCAAAACCCACCTCGACGCCGCGCTCGCGTGCAATGGAAAGCGAGTCACACAGGCGCTCGTCATCGGTGGCCATGCCAAGCACGCCGGCCACGATGGCGCGGTCGGTGCCGTGCCCGCGCCCGGTCTTGGCAAAGCTGCCGTAGAGGGTCACTTTGGCCGAGGCCACCTCCTCGCACAAAAGCGCGCGGGCGATGGCGCCAAGACGCGCGGCTCCCGCGGTGTGCGAGCTAGAGGGGCCAATCATCACGGGCCCGATGATGTCGAGAACGTTGGACATGGTGGCCTCCCAGTTTGTCATCAGCAAGACGCGGGCAAATACAGGCACGCAAGAGAGGGACGGGGCGCATTCGCTCGCGAGCTCGGGTTCCGCCCGTCGGACAAAGGCCGCAAAACGGCCTCGCAACCGAGGCGACTCCGCCTAGCGGCGCCTCGTGCGCGATTTGGGCCTCACGCGCCTCCGCACGCCCCTGGTCGCAGCGGCGGCCACGGCCTTTGCCTTGGGCGTGAGGTCGGCCTCGTCATGCGTACGCCAGTCAAAGCGGATGCTGAGGTAACGCAGCAGCACCACGCAGGCAAGGCAGGCAAAGCCGGCGAGCACGAGCGGGCAATCGAGAAACGCTAGCAGGGCAAAGACGGCAGAGCCCGCAAGGCAGGCCACGGCGTAGTAGTTAGAGCCCTGGAAGATGGCCGGAGTGATGCCGGCAAACGAATCACGTAGGGCGCCGCCGCCCACAGCCGTGAACACGCCCATGATCACCACGTAGAGCGGGTCGAGCCCAACGGCAAAGGCCTTGCTCGCGCCAGCGAGCGAGAACAGCGCCACGCTCAACGTGTCAGCGAACAGGATGGAGCGCTCAAAGTTCATGAACAGGCCGCGGAAGTAAAAGGCGACCAAACAAATCGCCAGAGACACCCAGATGAGGTCGGGATGCTGCATAAAGTAGACGTCCTTGGCCCCCATAAGCAGGTCTCGGACAATGCCGCCGCCAAAGCCGGTGAGAAATCCCGCCACCGTAGTGCCTACCACGTCGAGCCTGCGGCGGCAGCCGAACATGGCGCCCGTGAGCACGCCCACGACCACCGATGCGTAGTCAACGACGACGGGGACCGACAGAACGGTCCCCGCCTGTGTCATGAACAGAAAGGCGTCCACGTTATGCGGTGCGGTGGTCGGCCTTGTGCGTGCGCACGAACTTGGGCTGCTCGGTGCCGTCCACGGACTCCTTGGTCACGATGACGGAGCTCACCGTAAGGTCGCTCGGCACGTCGAACATGGTCTGTTGGAGCGTCTTCTCGGCGATGGCGCGCAGGCCACGGGCGCCGGTCTTGCGCTCGAGCGCCAGGCGGGCCATCTCGCGCAGGGCCTCCGGCTCAAACTCGAGCTGAACGCCCTCAAGCTCGAACATGCGGCGGTACTGCTTCACGATGGCGTTACGCGGCTCGGTGAGGATGCGCACGAGGTCGTCTTCGGTGAGCTGCTTGGTGGAGCAGATGACCGGGATACGGCCCACGAACTCGGGAATCATGCCGAACTTGTGCAGGTCCATCGGGGTGACCTCGGACATGAGCTCGTTGTCGGACTCGCTGACCTTGGTGGCGAGCTCGGAGTTGAAGCCGATGCCCTTCTTGCCAATGCGATCGGCCACGATCTTGTCCAGCCCGACGAAGGCGCCGCCGCAGATGAACAGGATGTTGGTGGTGTCGATCTTGATGAGCTCCTGCTGCGGGTGCTTGCGGCCACCCTGGGGCGGCACGCTGGCGACGGTGCCCTCGAGAATCTTGAGCAGCGACTGCTGCACGCCCTCGCCCGAGACGTCACGCGTGATGGAGAGGTTCTCGGCCTTGCGAGCGACCTTGTCGATCTCGTCGATGTAGATGATGCCGATCTGCGCGCGTGCAATGTCGCCATCGGCGGCGGCGATCAGCTTGCGCAGGATGTTCTCAACGTCCTCGCCCACGTAGCCGGCCTCGGTGAGGGCCGTGGCGTCGGCGATGGCGAAGGGCACGTCGAGTATGCGCGCGAGCGTCTGGGCGAGCAGCGTCTTGCCGCAGCCCGTCGGGCCCAGCAGCAGGATGTTCGACTTGGCCAGCTCGACCTCGTCGCCGTCCTCGTCCGAAAACGCGTCCTCGCCGCCGTCGGCGCCCGACAGCCCGAGCGCCACGCGCTTGTAGTGGTTGTAGACGGCCACGGACAGGGCCTTCTTCGCCTTGTCCTGCCCGATGACGTACTGGGACAGCTCGGCGTCGATCTCGCGCGGGGTGGGCAGCTCTTCAAGCGACAGCAGCCCCTCGGTGCGGCCTTCGGCCTGGGGCAGGTCGTCGGGAAAGCCGCAGGTGTCGAGCTCGATGCCCTCCTCGATCATGATGTCGGTGCAGGCGCCCACGCACTCGTCGCAGATGTAGACCCCGTCGCCCGAGATGAGCTTCTGCACCTCGTTTTGGGTCTTGCCGCAAAACGAGCAGCGCAGAAGCGGGGTGAACCCGCCCATGCCGCCGTGGCCGCCGTGCCCGCCGTATGCGCCGTCGAAACCGTCGTCCATCGCGCTAGTCCTTCTTCTCCGCGGCCTTGTCGGCGGTCTCCGAGCGCGACAAGACGACGTCGTCCACCAGGCCGTAGTCCTTGGCCTCGGCAGGCGTCATGAAGTTGTCCTTCTCGGTGTCTTCCTGGATCTTCTCGATGGGCTGGCCGGTGTGCTTGGCCAGGATGCCGTTGAGTTGCTCGCGCGTGTCTTTCATAAAATCCGCCATGATCTGGATGTCGGTCTGCTTGCCTTGCGCGCCGCCGGAGGGCTGGTGGATCATGATGCGCGAGTTGGGCAGGGCGAAGCGCTTGCCCGGCGCGCCGGCGGCCAGAAGCACCGCGCCCATCGACGCGGCCATCCCCAGGCACACCGTCGAGACGTCGGGCTTGATGAACTGCATCGTGTCGTAGATGGCAAGGCCTGCCGTGACCGAGCCGCCGGGCGAGTTGATGTAAAACGAGATGTCCTTGTCCGGGTCGACGCTTTCCAGGTGCAGAAGCTGCGCGACGATGGAGTTGGCCGAGGCGTCCGAGACCTCCTCGCCCAGAAAGACCACGCGGTCGTTCAGCAGCCGCGAGTAGATGTCGAAGCTGCGCTCGCCGCGCGGGGACTGCTCGATCACGTAGGGGATCAGCGGGTTTTGCACCGGTTGGTAGAGGTTCATGGTAGATGCGCCCTTTCTTGTCGTGCGTGGCATGTCGTCTTGCAGATGATACGCGCCCGCGCGGACGGAGTTTGCGCCGCGTGCGCTTTGCCGCGCAAGCGTCGCTTTCAGGTTCTCCGCCCGTTGCCTTCGCGGCTCGCCTATTTCGCGTCCGCGTCCTTTTCGGGCGCGTCGCCCGCGTCGTCCGCGTCCTTTTCGTCCTTCGCGTCCGCTTTCTTCGCGCCCGCCTTCTTGGCGGCCGTCTTCTTCGCAGCCGGCTTCTTGGCGGCTTTCTTCTTCGCGCCGCTCTCCCCCTCGGCCGCCTCCTCGACGACCTCGGCTTCGACGCTCGGCCCCTCGTAGACTACCTCTGCGGTCTCGACCAGCCACTTCGCCGCCTTCTGGCGCGCGATGGCCTCGCGCAGCACGCTGATCTGGCCGCGCTCCTCCCAGTCCGCGCGCGCGCTCTTGGCGTTCGGCAGCTTGGAAAACTCCTCGTCGAGGTCGGCGTCGTCGACCGTGAAGCCCTTCTCCTTGAACAGCGCGTCGAGGGCGAGGGCGCCGGCGGCCGTTTCCTGGGCCTGCTTGGCCACGTCGGCGTCGAACAGCTCGCGTGTGGCGCCTTGCGCGGACAAAAAAGCGTCGAAGGTCTGGCCGGAGCGCTGGAGGTTGGTGAAGAAGTCGCGCAGGATGTCGTCGCGCGTGTAGTTCAGGTAGGCCTGCGGCACCTCGCCGTGCAGGCGCTCGGCCAGCGCGTCGATGCAGCGGGTCTCCTTCAGGTTCTCCTCGTTGTCCGCGCGGCTCTTCTCCATGGCCTCGCGCACCTGAGCGCGCAGGGCGTCGATGCTCTCCACGCCGGCCTTCTCGCAGAACTCCTCGTCGGACATCGCGCCGTTGCCGGACGGGTCGTAGTAGCCGCGCAGCACGTCCACCTGCGCGTCCACGAGCGAATCCGCCACCTCGGCGGGCGGCAACGTGACCTTCACGGGCTCGTAGGTCAAAAGCTCCATCTCGGGCTTGACCTTGCCGTAGACCGTGTAGGTGAACTCCTTGCCGTCCTCGAGCGCCTCGGCGTCGTCGGAGGCCGGGTCGTTGATGAAGATGACGCCGCAGCTGTCCACGGCCTTCGGGGCGGTCGCGTTCACCACGTCGGCCGCGATCTCGGCATACACCGCCGCGTGGCCGCCGAAGTGCTGCTCCAGGATGCGGCGCGGCGCCTTGCCCGGCCGAAAGCCCGGGATGCGCGTGCGGGACAGCCGCTTGAAGTACGCGTCGACGTGCGGCTTGACCTCCTCGGGCTCCAAGCTGACGGTGACCTGCGTCTTGCCGTCGGATTCGCGTATCTCGGTCTTCACGTCCACGTCTACTGCTCCTTTTGTCCGTGCCGCGCGACGCGTGGGCGAACACATGCCCCACGCCGCATCTCGTCGTTTACCTGCGCACATGGTACGGGCGAAAGGATTTGAACCTTCACGGGACGCAATGCCCACCGGGACCTAAACCCGGCGCGTCTGCCAATTCCGCCACGCCCGCATATGCGTGAAAAAGCACCGCCCGTTCGCGGCGCACAGCGCTCGATTGTAGCGTAGTTGCGCGAGTGCGCCCGCGCTCGTGGGCAAGAAAGCCGCGAAAACGCAACTCCGCGCCCGGATGGCGGGTGAAGCGGGGTAGAGGCGCTGCGGCTGCTAGGAGTTCTTCATGATGACCATGAGCATGGTGTCGCCGGCGTCTTCGGCCGAATCGCAGCAGTTCTCGAGCGCCGACAGCACGCCGCCCATGCCGAAGGCGTCGACCTTGGTGTTGGGGTCGTCGGATTCCTCGGCGCGCTTGTACAGCTCGTGCATGCTGCGGATATAGGCGCGGTCGCCCACGTCCTCGTAGTCGTTGACCTTCACGATCCACTCGCGCAGCGCCCCGGGCTGCTTGTAGTCCACGAAGCGCTCGCAGGCCGCGTGCAGGGCCTGCGTGGCCTCCAGCACGATGTTGGCCATGTCCACGACCTCGCGCGAGACGTTCTTCACGTTGTACATGTACATGCGCTGCAAGACCTCGTCGATGTGGTCGACGACGCTGTCGAGCTCGCTGGCAAGCGTCAGGATGTCCTCGCGCTCGATCGGCGTGACGAACTCGGTGACGAGGTGCGCGGCGATCTCGTGGGTGATCTCGTCAGAGGCCTCCTCGATGGCGTGGAACTTCTCGTAGGCCTTAAGCGAGCCTTCGACTTTGCCCACCTTGCCGCTTTGGCCCTCCTCGTAGTTGTACTCGAGCCACTTCACCATTTCCTCGGCGTACGAGACGGCGTGGGCGCTGATCTGCACGAACGCGTCGAAGTAGTCGAACTTCCTCTTGCTCTTGCGGGCCATGGGCGTCTCCTCGCGCTCCTAGTAGTCCTCGACTTGCACGAGGCTGAAAAACTCCGCGTCCGTGACCTGCGCCATCTGCGCGCGGGCGTCGAAGGGCACGAGCTCCAGCAGAAAGCCCAGGCCGGCCAATTTCGCGCCGCTTTGCTGCACGAGCTTCACGCAGGCCGCCGCCGTGCCGCCCGTGGCGATGAGGTCGTCCACCACGAGGGCCACATCCCCCGGCCCCATGGCGTCGACGTGCATTTCCAGCGAGGCGGAGCCGTATTCCAGCTCGTAGGATTGGGTGAAGGTGGCGCGGGGCAGCTTGCCCGGCTTGCGGGCGGGCACGAAGCCGGCGCCCAGCTTGCAGGCCACGGGCGCGCCCACGAGAAAGCCGCGGGCCTCGGCGCCGACCACCTTCGTCACGCCGCAATCGGCGAAATGGCCCGCGATCGCGTCGACGACGGCGGAGAAGCCGTCCGCGTCGGCGATGAGCGGGGTGATGTCTTTGAAGGTGACGCCGGGTTCGGGGTAGTCGGGGATTTCGGCTATGAGCGACTCGAAATCGAAGGTGGACGCGGGCATGAGCGCTCCTCACGTGTGGGCGGCGGACATATGCGGTGAAAAAACAACCGCACTAGGATAGCGCAAAAGCGCAATGCGCGATGGAGGGGCGGGGCGTTTTTCGGGCGGTGCCGGGTGAAAACGGCGGCGAAGGGACGCGGCAAGAGGCGGCGCGTTTTTCGCCAAGCGGCGAGCGGCGGCGCCTTCGCCGAGCGCGCGCAGATAGTGAAAGAGGCGGCCCGTTGGGACCGCCTCGGCGTTTTGCTGGTGTCGGAGGCGGGATTTGAACCCGCACGCCCGGTAAAGTGGGCACTAGCACCTCAAGCTAGCGTGTCTGCCGTTCCACCACTCCGACACGTAAGAAGAATCAGGGCCTGAAAACCGGCGGCTCAAGAAGAACTGCCGACCGTGCCCTGCGGGTATATTACCATCATCAAAAGGAGGCACACCATGAAGAGCACGGCGAACACCACGGTGATGCGGTCGAGGTTCTTCTCGATGATGCTCGAGCCCGTGTCCGTGCCGTAGACGCTGCCCATGATGGCGTCGGACACGCCCGTGCCCTGGCCGGAGTGCAGCAAGACGAAGACCACGAGGCCCACCGCCGAGATGGCCCAGACGACCGTGACGGCGATGACCACCGGTGCCGACTGCATGAAGCTGATGACAGATTCCACGTGCAAAAACTCCTTTGATGCTCGTGTGATGCCCTCTGCGCATCACAAGTTCGGAAGTGTAGCACAAGCCGGGCGGATGCGAGCAGAGATTTTTTGCCCATTTGGGCACGTCCCCGAGTCGCGTCGCACGGCCAGCGCAGACGTGTCCCGCACGCGCCTAGCCGCGCACAAGCAGCGACTTCCCCGTCCACTCGCCCGGTTTCTCCAGACCCAGCAGGTCCACGAGCGTCGGCGCCACGTCGGCCAGGCGCCCCTTTCCCGTGTCGGCCAGGGAAAGCGCCGTGTCAGGCGCGCCGTCCGCGCCGTTTGCGAACAGAAACAGCGGCACGCGGTTCGTGGTATGCGCCGTCCAGGGGCTTTCGCCGTCGTCGGCCAGCATCTTGTCGGCGTTGCCGTGGTCGGCCGTCACGAGCGCCGCGCCGCCCTTCTCCAGCACCGCGCCCACCACGCGCGCAAGCCCGGCGTCCACGGCCTCGACGGCGCGCACCGCCGCCTCGATCACGCCCGTATGCCCCACCATGTCGCAGTTCGCGTAGTTCACGATGTAGACGTCGGCCGCGTCGGCGCGTATGGCCGCCTCCAGCTTCTCCGTCACCTGCGGCGCGCTCATCTCGGGTTGCAAGTCGTAGGTGGCCACCTTGGGCGAGTCCACGAGGCAGCGCTCCTCGCCGTCCTTGGGCGCCTCGACCCCGCCGTTGAAGAAGAAGGTGACGTGCGCGTACTTCTCCGTCTCGGCCGTGTGGAACTGGCGCAGGCCGGACGCGGCCAGATAGTCGGCCAGCACGTTGCCGGGATGGGCCTTCGGGAAGGCCACGGGCGCGTCGAAGGTCTCGTCGTACTCGGTCATGCACACGAAGTTCACCTGCGGCGCGTGCACGCGGTCGAACTCGTCGAAGGCGCCCTCGGGGCTGATGAAGGCGCGGGTCAGCTGGCGGGCGCGGTCGGGGCGGAAGTTGAAGAAGACGACCGTGTCGCCGTCGTTGACGCCGCGGTGGTCGAGGACCGTCGGGATGATGAACTCGTCGGAGATGCCGTCGGCGTAGCTCGCCTTCACCGCCTGCACCGCCGCCCCGCGCGCAAACCCCTTGCCCTGCCCGAGGCAGATGGCGTTCCAGGCCTGCTGCACGCGGTCCCAGCGGTTGTCGCGGTCCATGGCGTAGTAGCGGCCGGCCAGCGTGGCCACGAGCGCCATCGCGCCGTCGTGCTCCTCGAAGATCTTGTTGCCGAAGTCGACGATGCGCTGCATGTAGCCCTCGCCCGAGTGCGGGTCCACGTCGCGGCCGTCCATGAAGGCGTGGATGCGCATGTCGCGCGCGCCGCGGCCGGCCGCCATCTCGAGCATGGCCTCCAGATGCGCCATGTTCGAGTGCACGCCGCCGTCGGAGAGCAGTCCCATGAAGTGGATGGGGCGGCCCGCCTCGATGGCCGCGTCGAAGGCGGCGGCCAGGACCTCGTTGTCGGCGATGGAGCCGTCGGCGCAGGCGTCGTCGATGCGCGTGAGCTCCTGGGGCACCACGCGGCCGGCGCCCATGTTCAGGTGGCCGACCTCGGAGTTGCCCATCTGGCCGTCGGGCAGGCCGACGTCGCGGCCCGAGGCGCCCAGGGTCGTGTGCGGGCGCTCGCGCGCGGCGGCCTCGAGGAAGGGGGTGTCCGCCAGCTCGACGGCGTTGCCCGGGCCGGCCGGCGCCAGCCCGTAGCCGTCCATGATCGCCAAAAGCACAGGTTTCATCTCATGCGTCCTTTCGCGTGTGCGGGTGAAGGGGAAGGCTGGGTGCGGCGCTGCGTCGCGCGGCACGCGCGGCGGGTGAGGCGGCAGGCGAAGCGTCGGGCGCACGAAGCGCCGTGCCGTGCCCCCGCGCCTTTCACCCGAGCGCCCCTTCACCCCCTGAAAGCTATCCCAGCTTGCGTGCGTCGTCGGCGCGCTTGGCGCACTCGACCAGCTCGGCGAACTTGCCGGCGTCGAGGGCCGCGCCGCCGATGAGGCCGCCGTCGCAGTCGGGCAGCTCCAAAAACCACGCGGCGTTTTCCGGCTTCATCGAGCCGCCGTAGAGCACGCGCAGCTTCGCCGCCGCCTCCGCGCCCGCCAGCTCGGCCACGACAGCGCGTATGTGCGCGCACATCTCCTGGGCCTGCTCGGGGGCCGCCGCCGCGCCCGTGCCGATGGCCCAGACGGGCTCGTAGGCGACGATGCACTTCGCCACCTGCGCGGGGTCCAGCCCCGCAAGCCCGGCGCGCACCTGCGCCTCGACGAAGGCCAGATGCCCGCCCTCGTCGCGCACCGCCGCATCCTCGCCGCAGCACATGATGGGCGTGATGCCCTGCTTCACCAGCGCGGCCACCTTGCGGGCCACGTCCTCGTCGCTTTCATGGAAATACGCGCGGCGCTCGCTGTGGCCCACGATGCAGTACGTGCATTGCAGCTCGGCCAGCTGCGTGGGGCTGACGGCGCCCGTGAACGCGCCCGCGTCCTCCCAAAACACGTCCTGCGCGCCCAGCTCGATGGGGCTTTTGTCGAAGACCAGCACGTTCCACACGCTCTTCAGGCAGGTGAACGGCGGGCACATGACCACGTCCACGCCGTCCCAGCCGTTTTCCTTGAAGCTCACCTGCTGCGCGAGCGCCACGGCCTCGGCGACCGTCTTGTTCATCTTCCAGTTGCCGGCGATCACCGGCCGGCGCGACGCGGCAGCGCCCGTCCCCGCGGTTCTGTCCATGACCTAGCCCTCCTTGTCCTGCAGCGCCTCCACGCCGGGCAGCGGCTTGCCCTCCAGCAGGCGCATCGACGCGCCGCCGCCGGTGGAGATGAAGCTGACCTCGTCTTGCAGCCCGAACTTCTTGATGGCGGCCACGGAATCGCCGCCGCCGATGATGCTCGTCGCGGAGGTGTCGGCCACCGCCTGCGCGATGCCCTTCGTGCCGGCCTCGAAGCTGGGGAACTCGAACACGCCCATAGGCCCGTTCCAAAACACCGTCTTGGCCGCCGCGATCTCTGCCGAGAACAGCTCGACGGTGGCCGGGCCGATGTCGAGGCCCATCATGTCGTCGGGCATTTCGTCCACGCCGCACACCTGCGTGCGCGCGCCCTCGGCGAACATGTCGGCGCACACCACGTCGGTGGGGATGAGCAGCTTCACCCCCTTCTCCTCGGCCGCTGCGAGCATGCCGCGCGCGGTCTCGACCATGTCGGCCTCCATCTTCGAGGCGCCGATCGAGTGGCCTTGCGCGGCCAGGAAGGTGAAGCACATGGCGCCGCCGATGAGTATGGCGTCGGCCACGTTCATGAGGTTTTCGATGATGCCGATCTTGTCCGAGACCTTCGAGCCGCCGAGGATCGCGACGAAGGGGTGCTCGGGCGCGGCAAGCATGCCCGTCAGGGTCTCGACCTCGCGGGCCATGAGCAGCCCGGAGACGGCCGGCACGAACTCGGGCACGCCGGCGATGGAGGCGTGCGCGCGGTGCGCCGCCCCGAACGCGTCGTTCACGCACATGTCGCACAGGCTGGCCAGGCGGTGGACGAAGGCCAGGTCGTTTTTCTTCTCGCCGTCGTCGAAGCGCAGGTTCTCCAGCATCATCACCTGGCCGTCTTTGAGGGCGAGGCTTGCGGCCAGCGCGTCTTCGCCGGCGATCGAGCCGCCGATGACGGTGACGGGCTTGCCCAGCAGCTGGATGAGGCGCATGGCCACGGGCATCATGGAGAACTGGCTCTCGAAGACGCCGCCGCCGCTCGGGCGGCCGAGGTGGCTCGCGATGATGACGCGCGCGTCGTGCTCGATCAGGTACTCGATGGTGGGCAGCGCCTCGCGGATGCGGGTGTCGTCGGTGACCGTGCCCTCGTAGAGCGGGACGTTGAAGTCGACGCGCAGCAAGACGCGCTTGTGGGCGACGTCGACGTCTTTGACCGTCTGCTTGTTGTACATGTTCGTGCCTCCTCGAAATGCGCGGGTGGTGAACGGGCGGTGGTGCGGGCGGTGCGTCGTGCGGTGGTGCGGTGTCAACGTGCGGCGCGGCGCGGGTGAAGCGGCGCCTGTCCGGCGGGCGACGCGAGCCGCTCTGCCGGGCGCAGGCGCCGCCCTCCCCTAGTTGCCGGACGAGTTGTTCGTGGAGTTCGTCTGCCCCGTCGTGCTCGTCGTGGTGCTGCCGTCGTTTGAGGTCGTCGTCACGTTGCCGTTCTCGTCGATGGAGTAGGTCTCGGTGTCGCTGCCGTAGACGGTCGTGGCCGTGCCGTCGGTCGTGGTCGTCGTCGTGCCGTCCGTCGTGGTCGTGCCGCTGGAATCGCTGGTGGTCAGCGACGAGCTGGAATCGGTGTAGGTGGAGCTGGACGGGTCGTAGCTCAGGTCGGAGGGCATGTCGTTGATGTGCAGGTCGGCGGCGTTCACCAGCTCCTTCACGTGCGCGTCCCAGGCGTCTTGGTCGAACTCGCTGTCGCTTTCATCCTTGCCCGTGACCTCCTGCTGCAGCTTGCGCTCCTTCAACGTCTCCTTGGCCTCCTCCTTGAAGGCGGCGAGGTTCTTGTAGCCCATGAGCTGCAGGATGCTCTCGAAGGTGCCCGACATGCCCTGGCCGTAGTAGGCCTCGTAGGTGGTGCGCTGCTCGTCGACGTAGGCGTCGAGCTCGTCGTCGGAGATGGTGTAGTTCTTCTCCTCGATCTCGTGCTTCACCACATCGGTCTCCAACAGGTTGTTGATGATGTAGTTGCGCAGGTCGGCCACCGTGCCGTCGCCCGCGGCCTTCTCCTCGTCGGTGGCGTCGGAGTTGTAGCTGCGGTTCTTGATGTAGTCCTCCCACGACTCGCTCGTGGTGCTCGTGGTGGTGCTCGTCGAGCTGGAGCTGCTCGACAGCGAGGACTTCATCGAGGTGGCCTGCGAGGTGACGTCGGACTCGAGGATCTGGCCGTGCGCCCAGGTGGCGGCCACTTGCTCGCCGCAGCCGGCGAGTGCGCATGCGAGGGCGACGACGGCGCCGGCCAGGACGACGGGCGCGAGATAGCGTTTCGTGAAAGACATGGAACCTCCGCTGTGTGATGGTATCGGGGCGAATACAACAGGCGCTAGTATAAACCCCCGCGCAGGCAGGCATTCCTGTTTTTCATGCGGATGGTGAAGGGGGGGGCGCGAGGACGGCGCGGGGGTGTGCGCGTGAACGCAGGAGCGCGCCTCTTACGCCTCGCGTTCCTTGCGCAACGCGCCATTGCTTTCGCGTTTACCCATGCTGAACATAGTGTTTTCGACGAACTACGACGATAGCACAGCGCAAAGGAGGCAGATGCGGAAATATTCGCACTCCATACAAATATTTCCCCAGCTCTTCAGGTTGACGCAGGCGAACGCCCTGTCTTTCGTGCGAAAGGACAAAGGCAGCATCTCCCAGAGGATGAGGAGCTAGCCATGCCGAAAGGAACCTTCAAAAATCCGGCGAAGTAGTTGACACCAAATACGACACCATCTATAACCTATGTGCAAAAGGAGTCACGATGTCGCAGTGGGACAAATTGCTAAACCGAATCACCAGCCTCTCGGCCGACTTGAGATTTGCCGAGCTGAAAAAGGTGCTGGAGAGTTGCGGTTATGAAATGCACGCCCCAAAAGGCGGAAGCTCTCACGCAACGTTCAGAAAGAAGGGGTGTTCGCCGATAACGATCCCACGGCACGACCCAATCAAGAAAGTCTACGTCGAGATGGTGAAAAGGGTTGTTGAAAGCGAGGACGACAATGGCAACGACTAGCGAATATATGAGTAAAGCTGCCGAATACGCAGGCAGGCCGTATAGGCTGGAAATTGAGCCTGATGCTGACGAAGGCGGCTTCGTCGCAAGCTATCCCGACCTTCCCGGGTGCATGACCTGCGGAGACACGATTGAAGAAGCGTACAGGAACGCCGAAGACGCGAAGAGGTGCTGGATTGAGGCCGCGCTCGAAGAGGGGATTTCGGTTCCCGAGCCCGCGACGGCAAAAAGCTATTCAGGGCAGTTCAAGCTCCGCATTCCCAAGAAGCTGCACAAAACGCTTGCCGAGCACTCGGAACGAGAAGGCGTGAGCATGAACCAGTACTGCGTGTACCTTCTCGCGAGAAACGATGCGCTCGAGCAGCAGCGTTTGAGCTCTGCGGGGTAAGGCGAAATCCCAAGAGCGCAGCGGGCGGGCGCACAGCACGGCGCGGCGCGGGGGCGTACCCCGTGCTCAAACAGTCCTCGCGAACGGCAAACAGCCCACCGGGCTGTTTGCGTC
>CAVAWX010000052.1:0-13285 GCA_963592385.1 Acidaminococcaceae bacterium
TCGCAGGTCCCCGTGATATCCGGGATATACCCCTCCGATGTAGCTGACCAGGAGAAGACGACCGATGGCGCCTCCGCGTCCACGACCATCTCCCCCGACCCCGCAGGCGAAACGTAGCCGTTCGGCGGCGAGACCTCGGTCAGCCCGTAAGTGCCGCTTGCAAGCTCGCCGAAATCCACAAGGCCGGCAGCCGTGGACGTGACGGTCTTGTACACGGCCTTGGCCTCGGCGGTGCCCGACCTGCCGGACAGCCGGAACACCGCCCCTTCCAGCACCGTGCTATCATCCCTAGAGTCCACCTTGGTAAAAGAGACAGGCACCGTCTTGGGCGCGTTCGCGAGCTTGTAGCCCGCAGAGTAGCTGCCGGTGAAGGCCGTGGCGGAGCTGTACGACGTGATCGTCGCGTTCTTGCCCGAGGAAGTCGAGGTGACGACCACCCTCCAGTAGCCGCTGCTCGCCGTATAGCCGCTCGGCGCGGCCGTCTCCTTCAGGTAGTAGGTGCCCGGCTCGAGGTCGCCGAAGTCCACGACGCCGGCGCTCGTCGAGGTCGCGGTCTTCGTCGGCGTGGAGCTGCTCGTCGGGACAGACGTGTACAGCCCGAAGGTCGCGCCCGACAGCGCCGTGCCGCTCGCGTTCGTCTTCGTGAAGTAGAAGGGCACCGTCGGGTAGTCCGCGAGCTTGTAGCTGCCCACCGAGGAGCCTGAAAATCCCACCGAGCCGCTCGCCGTCTTCACGCTCGCGCTCCAAGTGGGCGGTATGGCGGTGTCGTCGCCCGTGACCGTGACCGTCCACGACCCTGTATGCCGCGCATACCCGCTTGGCGCCGAGGTCTCCGTCAAAGTGTAGGTGCCCGGCGACAAGGCGCCGAAATCCACGAGGCCGCTCGAGTTCGAGGTGGCCGTCCCGACCACGGTCGATCCCTGTTTCAGTTGGAAGGTCGCGCCGGACAGCGCCGCGCCGTTCTCGTTTGTCTTGGTGAAGTAGAAGCTCTGGTTCACGGTGTACGTCGGCGGGGTTTCATTCCCTATCTCGAGAAGAGTCTGATATCCCGTCGTGAAGGTGCAGGTACTCCCCTCGTAGGTGCACAGGAGGGAGCCCATGTCGCCGGCGTTCGTGCCCGTGAACTTGAGAGTTCCGCCGGACTCCGTTTTGGTGAGAGCGCTTCCATACGTCGCCGTGACCAGCGGCCCGCTCGTACTGGTCGCCACAGTCACCGTCTCGGGGGCAATGCTCCCGACATTTGTCAAGCACCAGAAATAGAGGTGGAACTTAAGGTCGCTCACGAGAGTGGAGGTTCCGTTGTAGGTGAAGGAGAACTTCCACGTCACACCGCCGATGTTGTACATGGAATCGAGCGCCGTTTTGTTCCTGTTGTAGTACTTCGAAATCCCAGCCGATATCCCGCGATACGTCATGTCGTCGTTATAGCACGAGGTTACGTTGGTGGCGTAAATCGACAAGTCGACCTTCTTGCCGTTCCAATAGCCGACGTTGGTGAACTTCACGTAGCTGCTGGGGTAGTTGCCGCCGAGCACCCAAGCCGACTTGTCGCTGTCGAGGGAAGCGGTCATACTCCCGCTGCTCCACCCGCTGCCGTAGGTGGTCGACACTGTCTTGTCTGCGGTGTTTCCCGTCACTTTGTAGCAGGCGTCCCACACGGGGGTGAACTTGTAGGCCGAGCCTATCTTGAACTGGCTGGCGCTCGTGACCCTGCCCGTCTTGTAGGTGGCGGCGGCGGCCTCGTTGGCCTCGGGCAGCTGGAGCGTGCCGAACAGGCCCAGCAGGGAAAGGGCGAGCAGGGCAAAGGCACCGGCCGTGCGGGCGATGCGACGCTTGCGGGTCGTGCTACGAAAGAAGGAGGAGCGCGGCTTGGCGGTGGCCGCCGTATTTCGCGCACGCCCCTTGCGCGCGCCCGAATCGGCGTTCAGGCGCTCCGATTCGACGGCGGCGTCGGTGCGGGCGCGCCTTTCACCCGAGGGCGCAGAGGAGCGCGACGCGCGGGGACGGCAGTGAAGCGCCCCCTTCAAGCGTTGTCGCATCGCAGACTCCCCCTCCCGACGGCACCATTGCCGCTTTTCTTCACGTGCGCGCCGCCGCGTTCCTTCGCACGGCCCGTGCCGTTTTCATTCATGCAGCGCGACAGCACGTCGCCGCTTTCCCTCATGTGCGCGGGCCGTTTCCCTCGCGTGCCGTCAGCCCTCTTTTAACGGCGCCGCGTTTCTTCACACGCCGCATCGCCGCGTTCCTTGCGCAACGCGTCATCATTTCCGTGTTTGCCCATGTTGAGCATGGTGTTTTCGATGAACGACGACGATAGCACAGCTCGAAGGACGCAGATACGGAAATATTCGCTCTTCACACAATGTGTTCCCAGCTCTTCAGGGCAACGCCGGCGAGCGAGCAACAGCCAGGCACAGGCGACGGGGGCAAAGCGGGCGAGCACTAGCCGGGCGAGGGTGCCGGGCGCAGGCAGGCGCGTCAGCGCGAGCAGTAGCCAGGAGTGGGTTGTGGGGACAAAAAAAGACCCCGCGGGTGCGGGGCCTTTCACGAACCTGTGTGGAACAAGTGCGGCGCTGCTAGGCCTTCACCACGTTGCTGGCCTGGAGCTTGCCGTTTTGGCCAGTCGTGACGTCGAAGGTGACCTGGTCGCCTTCGTCGAGCGTCTTGAAGCCGTCCATCTTGATCTCGGAGAAGTGGACGAACAGATCGTCGCCATCCTCGCGGGAGATGAAGCCGTAGCCCTTGTCGGGATTGAACCACTTAACCGTACCTTCAGCCATGTGCAAACGCCTTTCCATAATGCCCCGAAACGCGGGACTTTCACACGACGAGCCGGGCGGCCAAGCCCGAAACGCCGTTTTTGCATGCCGCCGAAACAGCGACATCGGATAGTTTACGCGAACGCGGGAAGGCGAACAAGAAAGATTTTGGCAAAAACGACGCGAAGAAGCCTGGCGCTGTGGACGGCGCAGGGCCGCCTTTCACGCTAGAATCGCGCAAACGGCATGAGCGCGCGAAAGACGTGCGGGCGACGCGTATGGCGCAAGGCCACGCGCACGCCGCGCACACGACGCGCGCTTCCACGGCGCAAAGGAGCGGCCATGTTCAACGAAAAGCTCGACGAGATCGTCTCGGCCATCGAGAAGAACTACTACGACATCGACGAGATCTTCTTCACCGACCCCGACTGGCACTTCCCCAGCAGAAGCGGCGTCGTCGGCATCGTGGACAAGCTGCGGCGTCTGATGTTTCCCCGCTACTTCGGCGACGAGGTGCCCACCGGCGCCGGCCCCCAGTACTTCATCGGCGACATGCTCTCCCAGGTGGAGCGCGACCTGCACCGCGAGCTGACGGCGGCCTTCATGTTCCGCGACGGGCACGACAAAAGCGCCGCCGAAATCGACGAGGTGGTGCGCGCCACCTGCTCGGACTTCTTCTACAAGCTGCCCGAGCTGCAGCGCACGCTGATGACCGACGTGCAGGCGGCCTTCGACGGCGACCCGGCGGCGCAGAGCAAGGAGGAGATCATCTTCTCCTACCCCGGCTTTTTCGCCGTGTTCGTCTACCGCATCGCCCACGAGTTCTACGTCCACGACGTGCCGCTGGTGCCGCGCATCATGAGCGAGTACGCCCACAGCATCACCGGCGTCGACATCAACCCGGGCGCGCAGATCGACGAGTACTTCTTCATCGACCACGCGGCCGGCGTCGTGATCGGCGAGACCTGCATCATCGGCAAGCACGTGATCGTCTACCAGGGCGTCACGCTGGGCGCCACCTCCACGCGCGGCGGCCAGAAGCTCAAAGGGGTGAAGCGCCATCCCACCATCGAGGACGGCGTCGTCATCTACTCGAACGCGAGCGTGCTCGGCGGCGAGACGGTCGTGGGCGCCGGGTCGGTCATCGGCGGCAGCGCGTTTCTGACGAAGAGCGTCGCGCCGCATTCGCGCGTGAGCGTGAAAAACCAGGAAGTGCGGATCGCCGAGCCGCGCAAGTAGGCGCAGGGCGCGGCGGGGGTCTTTCCTCGGGGCGAAGGGCGTTACGCGCGGTAGATGGCGCGGTTGTGCGGGGTCTCGTCGCACTCGACGCTTGCCACGGGCAGGCCGCGCGCGCGCAGCGCCTCGAAGATGTGGCGGGCGAGGTTTTCGGCCGTCGTGCGGTAGGGCACGAGCTTCAAGGTGAAGCCCTCGGCTTCAAGCGCCGCGACGCATACCGGGCGCAGGCTGCCCTCCTCGACGATGAACATGTGGTCGAAGGCCGCGACCTCCTCGCGCAGCGCGTGCTTGAAGGCGGCGAAATCGCAGACCATGCCGCGCTCCGTGCCCTCATCTCCCAGCTCCTCGGCGGCGATGCGCGCCGTGACCTGCCAGCGGTGCCCGTGCAGGTTCTCGCATTTGCCGTGGTAGTCGGTCAGGAAATGCGCCGCGTCGAACGCCGCGGACGCCTCGAGCTCGTACATGTGGAACCGCCTCTCCCCTTCTTGCCGCGCCGCCCCTTCGCGCCCGCGCCCGCGCCAAGGCAGCGCACGGCGCGAAAGAGGGGCGGCCTTTCGCTTCACGAAAGAAAAAGCATACCACCGCAGGCGCAGGCGAGGGCGCAGTCACAGATGCGGACGAGGGCGCAGGCGCGAGGGCGGGCACATAGCGCCCGCAGCCTTCGCGAACCCACGCCCCCGCACGTCCTTGCGCTACGCGCCGCGCGCATCGCACTACGCCCGCGCGCGCCTCACCACACGCCCGCGCGCCCTACATGTACCCGAGCAAACTGCACATGGCGGGCAGCAGCGTGACGGTGAGCAAGACCGTCACGAGCGTGGGGATCCACCCCACCTTCAACATGTCGACCATGCGGTAGTAGCCCTGCGAGTACGTGAGGATCGGCACGCAGTCCAGCGGCAGCATGTAGGCCAGCGAGGCCTGCCAGGCGACGACCATGAGCATGCAGTACATGCTGATGCCGAAATCGCCGGCGATGACCCCGAAGGGATACGCGATGATGCTCGCGACGGCAGGACCCACCGGCACGACGTTGTGCACGAGGGCGCCCACCACGGACAGCACGGCCAGCACGACCAGCGGCGTCTTCCAGCTTTCCGGCAGCGCCCCCACGACCGTCGCCACGATCCAGTCGCCCGCGCCCGTCGAGACGACGAAGTGCGCGACCGACAGTATGCACATGATCATCAAAAGTACGCCCCAGTTCATCCGCGAGATCAGCGACTTGAACTCGAGCGTCGAGCACCCCGGCACCGAGAAGGCCACCGTGGCCAGGATGGCGACCATGGCCGTGTTGAAGATCTCGAACCACGAGCTGAGGATCCAAAAGAGCATGGCGAGCGCGATGATGACGCAGGTCATGACCTCGGGGCGCGTGATCTTGCCCATGTCGGAGACCTCGGCAAGCGTCGCGTCGATGGACTCCTGCGAGATGGGCTCGGGCTTGAAGAAGCGCGTGATGATGAACCACGAGGCGAAGAGCATGATGATGCAGAACGGAAAGCCCAGCACCGACCATTCGACGAAGCTGATGTTCACGTTGAACAGCGACTGGAACAGCCCGACGGTGACCACGTTGACCCCGTTTCCCGTCATGACCGCGCAGCCGCCCGCGTAGGAGGCGTACGGAATGGCGATCATGATGGCCTTGCCCATCTTCGACTTCAGCTTCTCGGCGTGGTTCAGCTCCAGCAGGCGCTTGCCCACCGAGATGAAGATGCCGCAGGCCGCGACGTCGGACATGAAGAAGGACAGAAACGCGGTGGCGGCCATAAATCCGAGGAGCATCTTGTTCGTGTCCGTGCCCGACCAGCGCAAGACGAAGGCCGCCATGCGCGTGGGGATGGTGGTCGCGTCGAGCGCGACGGTGAAGGCGAAGGTCCCCATGAGGAAAAACACCGTGGACCCCATGGCGTTCGCGTACGCGTCGTTAAACGAGCACACGCCCGTCAGGGGCATCATGACGAGGATGAGCAGCGCGGTGGCCGGCAAGGGCAGCGACTCCGTCATCCACAGCAAGACGCCCGCTCCCAGGATGGACAAGACCATGCGTCCCTCGTGCGAGAGCCCTTCGGTGTCGGGGGCAACGGCCGCGGCGACGATGATGAGCGCGGCGATGCCGATGAAGATGATGCTGCGTGGTCTGAGAGTCGCCCCCTTTGCGAACTCTGACATGCCACTTCCTCCTTTCGGGTGGAATGTGCCGCCGGATGCGCCCCGCGCGAGGCGGAGCGGCGGCGACCTAAAAGAGCAGCCCCCGAACACCCTGGAATCGGGGTTGTCTCGAGGGCTGCACGGCTTTCCAGCGAAGGCTCCTTTCTCAAGCCGCCCCGACAAGCGGGGGGATGACCAGGAACGCGATGCTGAAGATGATCATTGCTGCGATGGTCGTGGGCACGCCGCCCTTCCACATCTCGTTGAACTTGTAGTAGCCGCCTGCATACGAGACGAGCAAGACGGAGTCGAGCGGGACGATGAAGGCGTAGGCGCACCACAAGGCGATCATGAGTATGGTCGCGGTGTAGTTGCCCGAGACGGCTCCGACCAGGCCCAGCACAGGTGCGGTGACGAGCGCCGCCAGACCGGGACCGGACGGGAAGAAGTTGTGGACGATGGCAAGCACTATGCTCACGACGACGAACAGGGCGATGAAGCTCATGCCGGAGGTGGCGCCCATGAGCAGGTTCACGATCCACTCGACCGAGCCCGCCGACGACATCGCCGCGACGATGCCGTTGATGGAGGCCATCATCAAGAGGATGTCCCAGGGGCTGCTCTGGCGGTATTCCTTGGTCGTGATCATGGCCGTGCCCGGCAAGAACAGGAAGGCGAGGGCGACCAGCGCGACGAAGGTGGTGTTCAGGATGGGGATCCAGGAGCTCGCGATCCACAAAACGAGGGTGACGAGCAGAACGCCGATGTTGAACTTCTCCTTGAAGTCCATGGGAGGCAGGGCCGAGACCTCGTCGAGGAAGGTCTTGACGGTCTCCTCGGACAGCGGCTCGGGCTTGTAGACCTTCAGCAGAATGATCCAGCAGGCCAGAAGGCTCAAGATCACGGGGATGACCGTGTAGCCGAACCACTGCGCGAAGGTGATCGTGGTGCCGCAGGCCTTCTCGGCCAGGCCGAGGACGACGACGTTGATGGGCGTGCCGGACGGCAGAAGCGAGCCGCCGAACATGACGGCGAACGGAATGGCCAGCGTCAGGCAGCGCCCGAGCTTCGATTTACCCGGCTCGGCATGCGCCGCGGCGAGAAGCGAGTTCGCGAAACCCATCATGATGGCCGTGAGCGCGATGTTGGACATGACGCAGGAGATGACGGCCGAGATCACCATGAAGCCCAAGATGACGAGCTTCACGTCGCCTTTCACCAGCCGCACGATCCATGCGATCAGGCGCTGCGGGAAGGTCGAGACCCCGAGAAACGTGGTGAAGCCGAAGATGCCGACGAACATCCACAGAGCGCTCGTGAACGTGGATGCCCATATGTCGCTATATGGGGCGATTGACAAAAACCCGCACAACGCCACCATGGCAAGCGACGTGATGGGAAGGGGAAGCGCCTCGGTGGCCCACATGACGACCGCCGCCAGCAGCACCATGATGGCGCTTTGGCCTTCCCGCGACAGGTCGGGCGACCACAGCGGCCCGAACTGCCCCACCAAGATCATGACGATAGCGACGGCTATCCAGATCCATTTGAACATTACCTTGCCTTGTGCTGAACTTCCAGCCATAGTGCATCCCTCCTTTATCTATGAAGTCCCGTGCCGGCCCCCGATGGGCAGGCGCATGCGGGCGACTTCCGGGTGAAACGAGACGGCCGTGCGCGCCGCGAGACGAAAGCGGCGCGCACGACGTGGCAGCTCACGCGCTCTTCTTCAGGAAAATGTCGCCCAAGACGACGTCCTCTTCGCTCGTGTCGGCGGCAAGGACGATTTCCTCGTAGCCCTCGGGCTGCGCGCTGACGGTGTAGCGGCCCTCGTCGAGTTCCTTGAAGCGGAACTCGCCGAAATCGTCGGTGTCGAGCGCGGCCACCTCGGCGCCGGCCTCGTCGAGGAGGCGCACCTTCGTGCCGATGAGCACCTCGTTGATGGTGCGGTCGACGAGCACGCCGTAGACCCAGCGCTTGGGTATGTTCATGTACCAGACGTGCCCGCCGATATCCTCGGTGCCGGGCATGCGCCAGGCGCCCTCGGGGATCTCCTCTTCATCGACCACGGTCAAAGCGCCGGTCGCGCACACGTCCACACAGCGCGGCACCTCCCACCCGTCGTCGAGCAGGTGCGCGCACCCCGTGCACTTCTGCGCGATCTCGCGCTCCTCGTTCCAGTAGATGGCGCCCGCCGGGCACGCGTCCACGATCTCGCGCTGGCCCTTGGACTTCTCCGGGTCGATGATGACGAGCCCGTCGTCGCGCTTGTAGACGGCCCCGTCCTTCGCGGCCGCCATGCACGCGGGGTTCTCGCAGTGCCCGCACATGACGGGCTTGTAGTCCACCTTCACCTCGGGGGTCTTGCCGCGCGTTTCCTGGTGGATCTTGCACCAGAACTGCCCCGTCATGGGCTGCTCTGCGGCGATGGGGCTCCAGTCGTTGCCGCAGTGCTCGTCCTTGCACGCCATCTGGCAGCCGTAGCAGCCGTTGCACAGGCTGGCGTCGAAAAGAATCGCCTTCATGTTCCTCATGCCTCCTGCAGGTAGTCGTAGACGTTCGTCCCCGTTTCCACGGTGTAGTTCTCCCTCTCGAAGGACTCGGGGTACTTCTCCATCAGGGCGTGGATGTCGCATTTGCGCACGCCCACGAGGAATCCGCCCGTCACCTCGCCTGCCGCGTTTTTCGAGGAGGTGTTGCTCGGGGCGATCAGGTTGTTCGCGCCGCCGCGGTCGATGCCGCCCACCCCGGGCACGATCGGGTCGGTCTCGGCGCCGTGGTCTTGCAGGACCGCGCCGGGCACGATGCGCTCGGTGATGTAGGCGCCGCCCAAGACGGTGCCGCGCTCGTTGAAGACCTCGACGATGTCGCCGTGCGCGATGCCGAGCTTCTCGGCGTCCACGGGGTTGATCCAGACGGGCTCGTAGGCGTAGCCGTCCTCGCCCACCACCTTGCAGGTCTCGATCTCGCGCGTCCAAGGACAGTCGTCGAAGTTCGCGTGCACGCGCCAGCGCGGATGGTTGGAGACGAGCAGGAAGGGGTAGTCCTTCGCGCGGTCGCAGGAGATGCGCTCGTGGTGGCTCTCGGATTCCTCGATCCACTTCGCCACCGGCCCGCGCTCGGGGTCGTCGGGGAAGTGCTCGGCCAGGCCGGTCGCGTAGAACTCGATTTTGCCCGTCGGCGTCTCCATGGGGTTGTTTTCCGGGTCCTCGTAAAACTCGATCATGCCGGCCGGCTCCTTGTCCCAGTCCGGGCGCGTCGGCAGCATCTGGTAGCCCTGCTCTTTGATCTTGTCGATGTCTTGGTCTTCAAGCGGCATGCCCGAGCCCATGTAGCCCATGATCTGCCACTCCTCGACGCTCATCTCGCCGGTCAGGTGCTTGGCGCAGTCCTCGTAGATGCCGCCGTACTTCTCGAGCTTCTTGGCCACCTCGACGACGGCCTCGTAGTCGGACAGCGACTCGTACTGGTGGTCGCAGGCCGCGCGCTCCCAGATCACGGAGTTGAACTGGCCGGAGTAGGTGTCCACGCCGAAGTCGTCGAGCTCGAGCGTCGTCGAGATCGGCAAGATCAGGTCGGCGAACTGCGTGTCGTTTTCCATCCAGGGGTGCTCGACCAAGAAGAACTCGAGGTTGGGGTTGGTCAAGGCCTCCTCGAACTCGTTGCCGCCGTTCCAGCAGGTGGACCAGCACGGGGAGTCCGACCAGATCATCTTGATGCCGTGGTCGCCTTCCTGGGGGAAGTGGAAATGCTCGAACTGGTCGGTGCGGTGGTGCCGGCTCGTCGTGTGCCCCCACCACTCGACCTTCTCGCCTTCCTTGACCGTGATGCACTGGGGCACGAGGGTCTTGGGGATGAAGGACGCGGGCAGCTCGCCTAGAACCGAGCCGTGGTAGCAGGCGCGCACCTCGGGCAGATAGTGCCCGGGGGGCAGCGGGTTGAACGAATCCATGCCGATGAGCGCCCACTCGATGAACTTCACCTGGTTGCGCCCGGGCATCCCGACGCCTTGCATGGCCAGCAGGTAGACCTCGAGGCGCGCCGGCTCGTGGCTGTAGCAGGAGCGGATGTAGGAGCCGCCGTTGCAGTGCCCGATGGAGACGGTGTGCTTTGCCCAGTAGCGCGCGAGCGCCTTGATGCGGTAGGCGGGCACGTGGCATTTCTCCTCGGCCCACTCGGGGGTCTTGGGCACGCCGTCTTCCTTGCCCATGACGTAGTACTCGAACCAGTCGTAGCCGTCGGTGTGGGTCTCCAGGTACTCCTTCTCGTAGGTGCCCTCGGTCATCCACGTGTAGGCGATGGCCAGCTGCATGGCCGCGTCGGTGTTGGGCAGCACGGGGATCCACATGTCGGAGTGGACCGCGTTGGCGTAGTTCACGTCGGGCGCGATGTGGATCTGCTTGACGCCGATCTCGGTGAACCAGAAGCACAGGCGGCTTGCCTGCTGGCCCGACCAGCCCCACGGCGTCGTCTCGGGGTCGCAGCCCCAAAACAGCACGGCGTCGGAGTTCTCGGAGATGTCCTTGAAGAGGTTGTGCTGGTGGGTGTTCTGGCCGAGCGGCTCGTTGCCCCAGGCGTGCTTGGCGCCCCAGTACCAGCCCTCCCAGCTGTCCGGCTGGCGCGCCTGCATCGTCAGGCCGCCCGTCATGTCGAGGAGGTTTGCCATGGTGCCGTGCGGGCCGTGGATGGAGCCGGTCTCGCCGTGGCCGTCGCCTTGGCAGAAGATGGAGTTGCGGCCGTAGGTCTCGTCGATGCGCTTGATCTCGGCGGCGATGATGTCGGTCGCCTCGTCCCAGGTGATGCGCTCGTACTTCGACTTGCCGCGGTTTTGCGGGTTGCGCTCGCCGTTCGGGTCCCAGTCCACGCGCTTCAGCGGAAACGGAATGCGGTTGGGCGAGTAGGTGCGCGTCTTGTAGATGAAGGTGAACGGGGAGTTCAGCGTCTTCATCCCGGGCTCGAAGGTGTGCCCGCGCGCGTTGATCGTCCAGTAGTTCAGGTCCTCTTTCGTGTAGTACTCGTCGTAGTGCACGGGCCGCATGCGCACTATCTTGCCGTCCTTGGAGTCGATGGCGGTGAGGTTCGCCCCGTTTCCAAACGAACATATGGACATGTTCTTGTAGACGGTCTTGTCAGATGTTTTCATACCCCTCTCGTCCTCTCTTCTCGCGTGTGTCCAATCTCTCGTGCAGGCGGTTGCGCCCCCGTCGGCCCAGACAAGACGGAGGCGCGCGCGGTGTTTTCCGAAAAGGTCGCAACGCCGCCTGGGGAAAATCATAAAAACGGCACATTCGTTTTGAAATAAACGGGGTGTTGGGGTAGGCCAAGCTTTAGCTGAGGCCTGAAAAAACAAGCCCTCCGCCAGAATGCCCAGCGCAACAAATTGTTGTGCTGGACGTGCGTGAAAGGGCTTTACGGCCTACGAAACGCACCATCTACAATGCGTGCAGTGCCTTGACCGAAAGGAGCGGACAAGCATGAACATCGAATACCTGCATTATTTTCTCGACGTGGCGCACACGAAGTCCATCACCAAGGCGGCCAAGCTCAACTTCATCTCGCCGCAGGGCATGAGCCGGGCCATGAACGAGCTGGAGAAAAGCCTCGGCTACCAGCTGCTCATACGGCACGCGAACAGGCTGGAGCTGGCGCCGCTGGGCGAAGAGCTCGTCGGGGAGATACAAGGGATAGTCGACGCCTACTCGAACATGCTCAACTCCATCGCCGCCCGCGCCTTCGCGGGAGAAGCCAGCGGGCGCGAGCTGCAGCTCGAATGCCAAAACGTCGCGATGCTCGCGCTCTTTCCCCCGCGGGTGCAAGACTACATACTGCACTCGCACCAGACGAACTTCCGCGAGAGCCAAAACTCGCAGATCCGCCAGACCATATTGGCGCACGACGGCAACGACATCCCTCCCACCGTGGGGATTCTCCCGTTTTTCGGCGAGGAGCACATGCGCGAGCACACGGAGGGCATCCAGGAACTGGAGAAGCAGGGGTACTACTACCGCCCCTTCCTCGACACCTACGACCAGGTGATACTCTCGCCCCGCTCGTCTTTGGCCATCCACGAGCGCCTAAGCGACGCGGACATGCTCTCGAAGTGCATGGTGTGCACGAACAGCCATCTCTACAGCGTCTTGGAGAAGCGCTTCGGCGAGGAGGCGATCGAGCTTGCGACGCCCGATTTCTCCTTGCGCAGGCGCATGGTCGCCAACAACTCGGCCATATCCTTTCTGCCCGCCATCGCCCAGCTCACGCGCGACGACGGCAACGACTACGTTTTCCGCGACATGGAAAACCCCTACGAGGTGAAGATCGGCTTCATCGGAAACGAGGAGGGCTTTGCCTCGCAGCCGTTCACGTGGATACACGACGCGCTCGTGGACTTCTACCGCGCCCACATCTCCACGGGGCTGTTCACCTTGGCCGACGAGGGCTAGGGGCGCCGGGAAGAGACGCCGGGTGGGGCCCGCGCGAAAGGCGGCCGGGGTGGCGGGCTCGACTCGCTGCTCTACCTGCGCGTTCCCCTTTTCGTTGCGCTTGCCCTCTTTTTCGTTGTGCTGATGCTGCGCCCATGCGCCGCCCGATGCCCTAGCATGTGCCCTGTCCTTGGAAAACGAGGACATCTGCAAATCCGAAGGAGGAGGTTGACATGCTTGGACCGCTTGGCGGGGACCGTCTGTGGAACCCCAAGGAACTCGAGGGATGCAAGGAAGAGGCGCAGAAGCTCGTGGACGCCCAGGACAAGGGCGCCGACGAGGGCGGCATCATCTACGGCTACATCTACACGATGAACAACAGCGAGTACGGCTACAAGGGCGACGACCTCGTTTTCAAGACGAAAGACGAGATCGAGGCCTTCGACGCGAACGGCCAGGTGAAGGAAACCTTCGTCGCCTACAAGGCCTAACGCGCCGCGCCCTTTGGCAAGGCCCCTTCGCGACGGGCACCGAAAAGTCGCGCACACTCTCGTGAAAAAGCCCCGCTTCCCTCAAGCGGGGCTTTTTCTTATGCCCGTGCTCGTTCGCCGCGCGGCAAAAGGCGCCCGCCTCCCCCTCTTCTCCCTCGCGTTTTCCCGAGGGGCGGGACGCACAAAAAAGGCGCGGGGTGTTGCGCCTCGCGCTTTTCCTCAAGTC
>CAVAWX010000053.1:0-7392 GCA_963592385.1 Acidaminococcaceae bacterium
CGTGGTGGCACGTGCCCCGTTCGGTGAACGCGTCTCTTGCCGCTAGTTGAACTCGTTCATGGCCTTGACCGGGCCGTCGTCTATCACGACAAGCGCCGCGCGGGCCGCCGTATCGCAGGCCGCCTCGAAGTGCTCCGCGTCGGCGGCCTTCGGGCGCTGCAAGACGAAGTCGGCCACGGGTTTTTTCCCGGGCGGATGCCCGATGCCGACACGCACGCGCGCGTACTCGTTCGTGCCCAGTTTGGCTTGGATGGATTTCAGGCCGTTGTGCCCGGCGTTGCCGCCGCCCACCTTCACCCGTATGCGCCCCGGCTCCAGGTCCAGGTCGTCGTGGACCACCAGCAGCTCGCCGGCGCCGATGCGATGCGCGCGCATCAGCTTCGAGATGGGCCCGCCCGAGGTGTTCATGTAGCTTTGGGGCTTGGCGATCAGCAGCTCCTCGCCGCCGCGTTTCACGTGCGCGACCAGCGCGCCGTCCTCGCTTTTCCAGTAGCGCGCGCCCAGCTCGTCTGCCAGCGCGTCCACGACGATGAAGCCCGCGTTGTGCCGCGTGCCCTCGTATTCCTCGCCGGGGTTGCCCAACCCCGCTATCAGCTTGATGGCCATGCCGCTCTCACCTTCGGTCCTGCCGCCGTCTTCACCCTATGCGCCCGCCGCGCACGCGACGAGCCGCATAGCTTCACCAGCCCTTTTGCTGCCTGCCGCACCTCGCGCTCACACCGCGGCACACGCCCCGCGCCGGGGCACACCCCGCGCCCTACAGCGCGAAATCGGGGTCGAACAGCGTCGAGACCGAGCCGTTGGAGAAGACGTTTTCGATGGCCTGCGCGAACAGCGGCGCGACCGAGACGGTCTTTATCTTGCCCTGCAGGTGCTCGGCGGGCACGGGGATGGTGTCGCACACCAGCACCTCGTCGGCCACCGACTCCTCCAGGCGCTCGAACGCCGGCCCGGAAAACACCGGATGCGTCGCGCACACGAACACCTGCTTCGCGCCGCGGTCCTTCAGCACCTTCATGCCGGCGCAGATGGTGCCGGCCGTGTCGATCATGTCGTCGTTCAAGATGCAGGTCTTGCCCTCGACGTCGCCGATGATGCTCGTGATCTCGGCCACGTTGTGGCGCGGGCGCCCCTTGTGCATGATGGCCAGGTCCGCGCCCAGCATGTCGGAGAGCTTCTTGGCCGCCTTCGCGCGCCCCACGTCGGGGCTGACCACGCACACGTCCTCGAGCTTTTTGGCCTTGTAGTACTCGGCGAAGATGTTGAGCGCCGTCAGGTGGTTCACCGGCACGTTGAAAAAGCCCTGGATCTGGCCTTGGTGCAGGTCGATGGTCGTCACGTCGTGGACGCCGGCGGTCTGCAGCAGGTCGGCCACGAGCTTCGCGGTGATGGGCTCGCGCGCGGCGCTCTTGCGGTCCTGGCGCGCATAGCCGTAGTGGGTGATGACGGCGTGGATGCGGTTCGCGCTCGCGCGTTTGGCCGCGTCCACCATGATCAGCAGCTCCATCAGCGCGTCGTTCACCTGCCCGCTCACGCTCTGCACGAGGAAGACGTCCTCGCCGCGCACGGACTCCATGTAGCGCACGTAGCTCTCGCCGTTGCTGAACTTCTCGAGCCGGATGTCGCCCAGCTCGACGTCGAGGTACGACGCGACCTCGGCGGCCAGCTCGGGATGGACGCTCCCCGAGAAAATGTGCAGTTGCTTGGTTGCCGCCTTGCTGCGCCGCTTCGACATCGCGCGCTCCTCTCATCTGCCCGAGTGCTTGGCCTCGTGCCTCTCTCGCCAGTTTTCCTTGATGACCTGCTCGTTGCGCTCCAGCGCGAGTGCGCCGTCCGGAACGTCTTTGGTGATGCAGCTTGCCGCGCCGATGACGGCGCCGGCCCCCACCGAGACGGGCGCGACGAGCATGGTGGACGACCCGATGAAGGCGTCTTCGCCGATAGTGGTGGGGTTCTTGTTCACCCCGTCGTAGTTGCAGGTGATGGTGCCCGCGCCCAGGTTGCTGCGCGCGCCGACCTCGGCATCGCCCACATACGACAGGTGCGGCACCTTCGCGCCGGCGCCGATGGTGGATTTCTTTATCTCGACGTGCGTGCCCACGTGCGCGCCTTCGAGCAGCTTGGTGCCCTGGCGCAGGTACGCGCGCGGCCCCACGGAGCAGCTGTCGCCGATCTCGGCCTCGATGCCGACGGTCTCCTCGACGCTGCAGCCCTCGCCCACCGTGCAGTCGGTCAGACGCGTGTTGGGGCCGACCGTCGAGCCCGCGCCCACGCGCGTGGCACCCGAGAGCATGGTCATGGGCAGCAGCTCCACATCCGGCGCGAGCTGCACGTCCGGGCCCACCCACACCAGATCGGGGTCGGTGAAGGTGACGCCGGCGAGCATGTGCGCGGTGTTGATGCGCCGCTGCATGACCTTCGTGGCCTGCGCGAGCTGGACGCGCGAGTTCACCCCAAGGCACTCGTCGTTGTCGGCCACGACCATGCTGCCCACCTTCAGGCCGGCAGCGCGCAGCACCTCGAGCATGTCGGTGAGGTAGTACTCGCCCTGCGCGTTGTCGCAGTCCAGCTGGTCGAGGCGGCCGAGCAGCTCGGCGGCGTCGAAGCAGTAGATGCCGGAATTGCACTCCTGCACCGCCCGCTGCGCCGCGTCGCAGTCCTTCTCCTCGACGATGCGCGCCACGGCGCCGTCCGCGTCGCGCACGATGCGCCCGTAGCCGGTCGGGTCGTCCATGTGCATGGTCAAGACGGTGGCCGCGTTGCGCGCCTGCTCGTGGGCCTCGCGCAACGCCCGCATGGTCTCGGGGCGCACGAGCGGGGTGTCGCCGCACAAGACGAACAGGGTGCCGGCAAATCCGGCGAGCGCGTCGGCGGCGCACATGACCGTGTTGCCCGTGCCGAGCATCTCGGGCTGGAAGGATATGGTGCAGTCGTCCAGGACGGCCTCGACCTGGGCGCGCTTGTGCCCGACGACGACGTGCACCATCTGGCAGCCGGCCGCATACGAGCTGTCGACGACCCAGCGCACCAGCGGCTTTCCCAGCAGCTCGTGCAAGACCTTCGGTTTGTTCGATTTCATGCGCGTGCCGACGCCCGCCGCGAGAATCAACGCTCTGGCTTCCAACACGCGCTCCTTTGCAAAAGTGGCTGGGGCAGAGGGAATCGAACCCCCATTAACGGTACCAAAAACCGCTGTCCTACCGTTGAACGATGCCCCAATGTCGTACCGCCGAATTATAGAGAAGGGCCGGCGCATCTGGCAAACACGGTGCGCATTTTCACTCCGTATCCATCATGGTGAACGGGGTGAAAGGAGGCGCGGGAGCGCAGCGACGGCGCGGCGCTGTGCGGTGGGGCGGGGCGACGCCGCGGGCGCAGCGACGGCGCGGGAGTGCGGTCGCGGCGCTACCTGCGCAGCGCGTCGCAGATGGCGTCGGCCACGGCGCGCGCCAAATCGGGCGCGTCGTTTAGGGCTGGCACGCGGGTGAAGCGCGGCGCGGTCGTGCCGAAGCGGCGCGCCTCTTTGAGGAAGCTCTCGCGCAGGATGCGCCCTATCTCGATGCAGGTCTCGATGTTGTCGGCCACGAAGCCGGGGGTCACCACGCAGACGTCCGCCGTGCCCGTCGCGCCCAAGATCTCCACCGTCTCGGCGGTGTGCGGCCCCAGCCACTTGCGGTTGTCGAAGCGGGACTGGTACGTCAAGATGAAATCCTCGTCGGGCACGCCCAGGCGCTGCGCGAGCATGCAGGCCGTCTCGCGCGTCTGCCGCTCGTAGGGGTCGCCGTCCTTGATGTCGGCCAGCAGCGTCGAGTGAAACGAGACGATGAGCTTCGCGCCCGGACGCTGCTCCCAGCATTCGCGCACGCTCTTCTCCAGGGCGTCGAGGTAGGCCGGCTGCTCGTAGAAGTCGCGCACCTCGACGCGCTCGGGCTTCCACCCCGTGGCGTGTGCCATCGCGTCGAGTTCGACGTGCGCCGCCTTCAGGCAGGTGCCCGCGCACACACGCACGTACTGCGGATACATCGGCACCAGCACCACGCGCCCGCATCCGCCCGCGCGCAAGGCCTCGAGGCCGGCGGCGATGGAGGGGTTGCCGTAGCGCATGGCCAGCTCGACCTGCCAGATGTCGGACGCCGAGCACGGCTCGGGTGCCACGTCCGCGCCGCCGACGGTTCCAGCCGACACGCCGGAAGCCGCGGCCGTATCCGCGCCGCCCGCATCCCCCGGCAGTTCTCCCGCACGTTCACCCGGCAGCTCGCCCGCGCATGCGGCGCCACGTTCACCCGCCTGCGTGCGCCGCTCCAGCTCGGCGGCGATCGCATCACGCTGCGCATACGACGTGAGCAAAAACGGGGCGCCGGCAGCCGTCCACATCTCCTGGTACGCGCGAACGGTGCGCTGTGGCCGACGCGGCAATATGCACCGCTTCAAGATGATGTTCCACAGGGGGCGCGGCATCGAGACGAGCATGGGGTCGGACAGCATCTCGGCCAAAAAGGCGCGGACGCCGGCGACAGTCGGCTCGTCGGGGGTACCTGTGTTGACGAGCAGGACGCCCGTCTTCAACTTAGCTCGAGGAGAAGACACTTGCCAGCTCCGCGCATCCGACCGCGCAAAAGACGATGATCACCACCACGACGACGGCAATGGCACACACCGCGAGGACTGCCGTGTGGCTCTTGGGCTGCTGCTGGTTGGGGTCGAAGCCGCCCCAATCGATGGGGTTGTCCTTGTCGTTTCTCATGCGCGGCATTGTACCCGCTCGGCGCCCGCGCGCGAGGTGGGCGTCTCGTGTTTTCCTGCGAAACTTCGCAAAGCAGCGCGCCGCACGATTCACGCGGCAGCCGAGCGCTGGTGAAACACGCGATAGATGCACGCCTCGCCCCCATCGACGCGATACACCGCAACCCAGCGCCCCGCAAAGAGGCGGCGAAAGCCCCTATCCGCGAGAAACGGGTCGAGGTGCATGGGGCCGAGGAGGGGAAACGAGTCCAGAAGCTCCGCTTTTCCGAGCACGGTGTCAGACGGGAAAGGGGGCTTTCCGGCAGCACGCGCGTGCAGCATGTCGAGCCGGGCCAGATCCTCGTAGGCGTCGGGCAGAAAGCGCGTCATCAGGCGGCCGTCTGGTTCTGCCGCGCCGCCTGCAACATGGAGCGGACCTCTTCAAGAGAATAGGATTCCCCTGTCTCGCGATACCTGCTCTCCGCCTCGAGAATCGCCGCACGCTCGTCGAGCATCGCCTCGCGCTCGTCGAAGGCCTCTTGGCTCATGACGACGATGTCGGCGGCGCCGTTGCGCGTGATGAAGAGGGGTTCGCCGCTCTCGTGCGCCTCGAGCGCCACGGACGCATAGTCGTTCCTCAACGTCTTCGAAGAGATGATGCGCATGGTGCCTCCTCCGTCGCCAAATCGTGCACGTATTTTACCACCCGAATGACAATGCGGACAAGAGCAGCGCGACGATGCAGCGAGGCACACGCAGGTCTGTTCAGCAGCAGGCAGCCCTATTCGGCAGCGGCAAGCGACGCCTTGCCCACGGTCTGCCGCAGCACGAGCAGCACGACGATGGTCGCCACCACGCCGATGGGCAGGCAGATCATCCAGTTTTGCACGAAGCCGGCCACGAGGAACATCACGAAGGAGATGCCCGCGACCGTCAGCGCGTAGGGCATCTGCGTGCCCACGTGCTCGATGTGGTTGACGTTGGCGCCGGCGCTGGCCATGACCGTCGTGTCCGAAATCGGGCTGATGTGGTCGCCGCACACCGCGCCGGCCAGGCACGCCGAGATGCCGATGGTCAGCAGCGTCGAGGTCGAGGGAAACACCGCCACGACGATGGGGATGAGTATGCCGAAGGTGCCCCAGCTCGTGCCCGTGGCGAAAGCCAGACCCAGCGCCACGAGGAAGATGATGGCCGGCAGCAGCATGTAGAGCGTCTCGGCCGCGCCCGCCAGCGCGGTGCTCACGAACAGCGCCGCGCCGAGCGCCGAGGTCAGCGACTTCAACGTGAGGGCGAACACGAGGATGATCATGGCCGGCACCATGGCCTTGAAGCCCTCCACGAACGAGTCGGCGGCCTCGGGGAACTTCAGGATGCCGCGCACGAGGTAGTAGACGAAGGTGAACACGAGCGCGATGATCGAGCCCCAGGGCAGCGCCGTGCCCGCGTCCGTGTTGCCGAACGCGCCCGCGAGGTCCATGTAGTAGTCGCCGCCGACCTCCCAGAAGCCGCCCACGTACATCATGCCGATCACGCAGGTGACGATCAAAACGATGATGGGCAGGAGCATGTCGAAGACCCGCGCGCGCTCGTTGGTGGGCTTCTCGCCTGCCGACAGCGCCCCCAGCTCGCCGTCGCGGCGCGCCTTCAGCTCCGCTTTGGCCATGGGGCCGTAGTCGAAGCCCATGAGGATGATGCCGACGACGAAGACGATGGTCAGCAGCGAGTAGAAGTTGAAGGGGATGGCGTTGATGAACAGCTGGATCCCCGAGATGCCCGTGTCCAGGCCGCTGGCCGTGTCCGAGACGGCCGCCGCCCACGACGAGATCGGGGCGATCATGCAGATGGGGGCCGCCGTCGCGTCGATGATGTAGGAGAGCTTGGCGCGCGAGACCTTCTCGGCGTCCGTGACCGGCGTCATCACCGCGCCGACCGTCAGGCAGTTGAAGTAGTCGTCGATGAAGATGAGCACGCCGAGGAGGAAGGCCGCGAGCTGCGAGCCGGCGCGCGACTTCACCCGCTTGGCCGCCCAGTCGCCGAAGGCCGCCGACACGCCGGCGGAGTTGATGAGCGCGACGATGATGCCGAGTATGACGAGGAAGACGAAGATGCCCGCCGAACCGGACAGCGCGGGGATCAGGCCGACCTCGCTCACGCTGTCTACCAGCTCTTCTGGCACCTCCGGGCCGACGGCGACCCCTGGCGCCGCGCCGCTCGTGACCGCCTCGGCGCTGTAGACCTCGCCGCTGATCATGTAGTTCAGGGTGTTCACCGCGTCGCCCGAGGCGGCGGCGAGCAGGATGGCACCGACAAGGACGCCGACGAACAGCGAGGTGTAGGTTTCCTTCGTGGCAAGCGCCAAGATGATCGCGACGATCGGCGGCAGCAATGCCCATGCGGTGCCAAGTATCTCCATGAGGCTCTCCTTTGGGGGGCGGGTCAAGTGCGCCCGATTATAGGCGAGCGCCCCGCGCATTCGGGCGGTCCGCGCAAGGGGAAAATGGTGTGGCTCTATATGGGCAGGGTGAAGGGCGCGGTGAAATGGTGCGCGGCGGCCGTCAGGCGCTCATGCCCGCGGCCATGCCGCAGCGCCAAGAGGGTGAAAGCCGTTGAAGCTGCCTGCGCCGCCGAGGCGTCAGGCGTCCGCGTTGCCGCCGCTAGAGGAGCCGCTGG
>CAVAWX010000053.1:7402-13063 GCA_963592385.1 Acidaminococcaceae bacterium
CGTTCGCGCCCGCGCCGCCGTCGGCACGCTGCGCCTTCTCGCCCGACGTGGCCGACACCGAACGGCGCCGCTTGCGCGTGTCGCGCGCCTTCTCGCCGCCGCTCTCTCCGCCGCCGCCGCGCCGCTTGCGCCTGCCACCCGAAGAGGACGACCCCGCGTCCGCGGACTTGCGGCGCCGCTTGCGCGCAGTGCCGGCGCCCTCGTTGCGCTCGATGGAGCCGCCCTTCACCTCGCGGTCTGCCAGCTCGGGGTTGTCGCTGAACATCTTGCCGCCCATCATGGCCAGCGTCTTGTCGCGGCGCAGCTCCTCGTTGATGCGCTCGAAGGCCTCGTCGCCGATGTGGCAGGGGCGCAGGCGTTCACCCTCCTTGGGCTTCTTGTCGCCCGTGTCCATCGCGTCGAGCGGCACGACCAGCCGCGACCCGTCCTCCATGCGCAGGGTCAGGCGCTCGTGCGGCATGTCGAACTCGACGACCTTGCCCGTGCCCGCCGGCGTCTCGATGACGGCGTTTTTCTTCGGCGCGCGCTGCTTGAAGTCCTTGTAGGCGTCGTACTCGTAGTGCAGGCAGCACATGAGGCGCCCGCACAGGCCCGAAATCTTCGTCGGGTTCAACGAAAGGTCCTGCTCTTTTGCCATGCGTATGGACACCGGCTGCAACTCGCCGCCGAGCCTGGCACAGCACAGCTGCTCGCCGCAATGCCCCAGCCCGCCGACCATGCGGGCCTCGTCGCGCACGCCCACCTGCCGCATGTCCACGCGCACGTGGAAATGCGAGGCCAAATCGCGCACGAGGGCGCGGAAGTCCACACGCGCGTCTGCGGTGAAGTAGAAGGTCGCGCGTTTGCCGTCGAAGAGGAAGTGCACGGCGGCCGGCTTCATGTCCAGCTTGTGCTTGTCGGCCAGCTCGTGAAACACCGCCATCGCGTCGCGCGACTTGCCCTCGAGCTCTTCGGCGCGGGCGAAATCCTCGTCGGTCGCCAGGCGGTCGATGGGCTTGAGCGAATCGGGGACGAGGTCGGCGGACATGTCCACGGGTTCCGCGACGACAAGGCCCATGTCCCCGCCGCGCTCCGTGGTGACCAGCACGTGGTCGCCCTCGTGTATGTCTATGCCTGCCGGATCGAACCAATAGTCTTTGGCCGAATAGCGCAGGCGCACAACAGCCATCATTGGCATAAGGCTCTCCTGATCTCGAACAGCATCGCCTCGCAGGCAAGCTGTGGTGTCACATTATAGTGAATGCGTTGTTCGCAGGTGTTCACGGCCTCGATGGCGGCAAGCAGGCCGGACGCGCGTGCCTGGCCGGCCACCTGCGCCGTGCGCTGCACGCACCAGGCGTGGCGCACGAGGGTATCGGCGCCCTGCTGGACGAGCAGACAGTCGCGCAGCCACGAGCGGACAAGTGCCAGCTCCGCGTCCAGGCCGCCGCGCTTCGCGCTGCGCTCCTCGCGCTTGTGCCGGTCGGCCATCGCCTTGCGCGCGCCGGCCGTCAGATAGTCGGCATAGGCTTCCGCTTCCTCGCTGTGGCGCTTCTCCATCTCGTCGTGCGCGCCGTCGGCGTCGGCGACCATCGCCTTCGCGCCCGCGAGCACCGCGCGGTTGTCCGCCCGCATCGCAAGCGAGAAGAGCAGCTCGAGCAAGACGGTGTCCTCGGCGGGCTTTTCCTCCTCGGCGGCAAGCGCCAAGACGACGCAGCGGCTGCGCAGGGTGGGCAGCAGTGCACCCGGCGTGGATGCCAAGAGGATGCACACCACATCGGCGGGCGGCTCTTCCAAGGTCTTCAGCAGCGCGTTGGCCGGGGCACCGGCCAGGCAGTCGGCGTCTTCGAACACGTAGACCTTGCGCGTGGCGCGTATGGGGGCAAGCGCCGCGTCGGCCACCACCCCGCGCACCTGCTCGACCAGGTACGCACCCGCGCCCTCGGGCGCAAGTTCGCGCAGGTCGGGATGCCCGTTTTCAACAATCTCGCCGAGGTTGGCGTTATCAGCGCCGGCGCCGCCGTCACCGCCTTCACCATCTCCCGCCAGCACCGCAGCCGCGAAACGCCGCGCCAGCGCGCGCCGCGTGGCCGCCGTCGCCCCCGCGAGAAGGTACGCGTGCGTCAGCTGCCCTTCCTCGAGCGCACGGGAAAGATAGGAAACGGCCTTCTCCTGGCCGCCGATACCGGAAAACGCCTGCATCAGCCGGCGACACCTACGTCGGGCAGCTGCGCGTCGACGAAGAGGTCTTGCAACTCGACGAAGGCGGCAAGCTGCACCTGATCCGGCGAGCGGTGCGCCGCGACGATGCGTATGCGCTCGGGGTTCACCGCGGCCAGCGCCCGAAACCCGTCGTAGAAGTCGCGCTGCAGCCCCGCGCCCTCCGCCTCGATGCGGTCCGGGCCGTCGCCGTCGCCCAAGGCGCGCTGCATCGATATCTCGGGGTCCATGTCGAGCAAGATGGTGCGGTCGGGCACGAGCCCGCCCGTCGCGGCGGCGTTCAGCTGCTCGACGATGTCCGGCCCGAGCTTGCGCCCATAGCCCTGATAGGCCACCGACGAGTCGGCGAAACGGTCGCACACCACGACCTTCCCCGCCTCGAGCGCGGGCACGACCACCTCGCGCACGAGCTGGGCGCGCGCGGCCTCGTAGAGCAGAAGCTCGGCCATCGGGTCCATGCCGGCCAGCTCCTTGTCCAGCAGCAGCCCGCGCACGCGCTCTCCCACCTCGGTGCCGCCGGGCTCGTGGACCTGCACGACCTCGTAGCCCTGCGCGCGCAGATGCTCGGCCAGCCGGGTGGCCTGCGTGGTCTTGCCCGAACCGTCCGTTCCCTCGAACGTGATGAACAGCCCCTGCTCCATGGGCCTTCTCCTTCGCATCGTATATTGCCTGTACACCGCCGCACGTCGCCGCTGCCCGCTTCACCGAGCTTGCGCTCCGCCGCGCCCCGCTTCACCGTTTCGCTGCGTTGCGCACCCGCGCCCACAACTCCGGCGCGTCATAACGTACATCCGCGCACGGCGAACGTGCCCGCGCACCCGCGTCGCGCACGTCCGCGCGACGACAGCCGCAGATTGCACGGCGGCGTATATAATCTGCTCCGTATTCTAAGGCTTATCACCCTCGTTTTGGAGTGCGGATACATGGCACGCAAGCTGTGGGAGCTTTTTTCCACATTCGTGAAAATCAGCGTCATGACCTTCTCGGGGTATGCGCTGTTACCCATCGCGCAGCGCGAGCTGATCGACCGCCGCCACTGGATCGACGACGAAGAGCTGGCCGACTACTACGCCATCGCGCAGGCCACACCCGGCATGATCGCGGTGAACACGGCGACCTTTTGCGGCAAGAAGCACGCGGGCAACATCGGCGGCATCGTCGCCACGCTCGGCTTCGTGCTGCCCTCGGTCGTGCTCGTCACCATCGCGGCCACCGTGCTCGGTCAGTTCATGGACATCCCGGAGGTGCAGTCGGCATTTGCGGGGATACGCGTCGCCGTGTGCGTGCTCATCTTCACCACCATCGTGAAGTTGTGGAAAGTCTCGGTGCGCGACGCGCTGGGGGCGTGCATCTTCGCCGTCGCGCTCGCGGTGACGCTGCTCGCCGACATCTCGCCCGTGTTCGTCGTGGTGGGCGCCGCGCTCGTCGGCGTGGTACTGCAGGGCGTGCGTGAGCTGCGCGGGCGGAAGGCAGCGGGTGCGGCGGGTGAACAGGGCGGCGGGGCTGCGGCGTCGGATGCGACGGGCGAAGCAAACGGCAACGACGCGGCGGACGAAGTGAACGACAACGACGCGGCGGGCGCGGGAGCTGCAAAAACGGATGCCGCGGCCACGAACGCATCGAATGGTGAAGACAACGGTGCGCGTACCCGAAGGGGGCGATCCTGATGCCGCTTGCCCTCGTTCTCTTCTTGCAGATGGCCAAAATCGGCCTCTTCGCCATAGGCGGCGGGGCGGTGACCATCCCCTTCCAGCAGCATCTGGGCGAAAGCACGGGGTGGTTCGGGTCCGAGGAGCTGGCCAACATGCTGGCCGTGGCCCAGTCGCTGCCGGGCGCGATGGGGATAAACCTCTCCGCTTACGTGGGTTTCTCGCAGCTGGGGCCTGCCGGCGCCCTCGTCGCGGTGCTCGGCAGCGTGCTGCCCAGCATCGTCATCATTCTCATCGTGGCGAGTTTTCTGTCGAAGTTTCGCGAGAACCGCATGGTCGACAGCGTGATGACGGCCATTCGCCCGGCCTCGCTTGCGCTGCTCGTGGCCGCCGCGCTGCTCCTCTTCTCGCTCGCGTTCCTCGACGCCGAGTCGCTGCCGCAGCTCGCGGACCTGGCCGGCATGTTCGGCGATGGAAGTTTGGCGCAGACCCTGGCCGAGGTGGTGAACTGGAAGGCCGTCGCGCTCTTCATCGTCGTGGCCGTGCTCTACAACGTGAAGCCGTTGAAGCGCATCCACCCCTTCTTCTGGATGCTCGCCTGCGCCGTCGTCGGCGTCGCCTTCGCGTTCTAGCCCTTCACCCTCGCGCCTTCGGTGCTCGGCTTCGGCTCTTCCCACAGCCATTCCTCACAGGC
Organism: Acidaminococcaceae bacterium; assembly: GCA_963592385.1. Classification (GTDB taxonomy): domain Bacteria; phylum Actinomycetota; class Coriobacteriia; order Coriobacteriales; family QAMH01; genus CAVAWX01. Next base: position 11,945 of record CAVAWX010000053.1, read on the forward strand.
AAACTCCACCCGAGACACGTGTGCAAAACGGTACACGGTCGGTGCGCACCCGTTTTCACTCAGGAATATCCACCATCGCGCAATCGACGTGCGCGCCCACACTTCTGTACTTGGGGTAAAACCTCACGGAGCCGTTGAGCGGCAACACGAACCTGCCATCAGGTTCCTTGCGCACTACGCCCCACTTGTATTTCTTGCGGCTCACGTACTCGATATGCGTCTGCGTGAACAGATAATGGCGAAACGCCTCGCGGTCGTTGGCGTGGTAGCACAGCACCTCGCCGTCGGGCAACACCACGATGTATCCGCCGTTGACTTGTTCGGCTCCATCCCAAGGCACGGCTCCGGTCATGCCGGCAAACGAGGCGAACAAAAAATCCTTGATGACCTTCTCGTATACCGCCCCGCTCGGATAACCCAGCGGATTTTCCTCGGCCGCCATGCGTGCCAATTCGGTGAACGGCGCGGCGGGCGGATAATTTTCCAGCAGCGCCCGCTTGTACATCCACGCCATCAGCTCCGGCATGGAATCCCGTATCAAGAAGAAATTGTCCCTCGTGACGGGGTTGGCCGTCCCGATATAGCGGGCCTCCCACCCTTTCTTCTTATACAACAGAGACGCGGCAGTCCACAGCTTGCCCTTCACCGTCTTGTCCAGGTTGTTGAACTCCTGCATCCCCGCATCGTCCATACCTGCAATCTCGAATTCAAACTGCGTCGAAGCACCCGCGTTGTAGAGCGTGGGCGCGGATGCGAACTGCGATTTGATGGAAAATCCCATCGTCGAGACGAGGGCGTTTCTCCCGTCTCGCGTCATTATCACGATATCGGTCTTTCCACCATAATCGCCGAGCGTGCGCAGCGATGGCGCCTTGACCTTGTTGATATGTATCCGCTGGGAGAAATCCACGAGCTCGGCGCTTGCGGGGTTGCTTGCGCCGCGTATTTCGGAAAGATATGAGAAGAACATCCTCGCGTTGTCGAGGAAGTCCGACGCGGGGACCTTCGCTACCGTCTCCCCCTTGACCACTATTTCGATCGTGGTGCCCTCGTCGGTGCGGACATACTCGCTGACCTCCTCCGCAATCTCCTCGCGAATGATTTTGAGGACGTCCACGT
>CAVAWX010000054.1:0-13058 GCA_963592385.1 Acidaminococcaceae bacterium
GCATAGGGCGGGTCGAGCATCACGAGGGAAAAGGGCGCGGACGCCGCCCGCGCGAGAAAGGAGACCTGCGCGCAGGTGGTGAAGGTGTCGCCCGTATGGACTTCGGTTGCGGCGGGCGGCACAGACAGCGCGGCGATGTTCTCGCGCAGTACCTTGAGGGCGCTCGGGTCGTGCTCGATGAAGGTGCACGACGCCGCGCCGCGCGAGAGCGCCTCGAGGCCGAGCGCCCCGCTGCCCGCGAACGCGTCGAGCACGCGCAGCCCCTCGAAGCTGCCCAGACGCGCCCACAGCGCGGAGAAGAGCGCCTCGCGCACGCGGTCGGTCGTGGGACGCGTGCCGCGCCCCGGCGGCGAGGCGATCGCGCGCCCCTTGAACTGTCCTGCCACGATGCGCATGCGCCCTCAGCGCCCCTTTCCGTCTTCTTCACCATTCTCGTCGTCGTCGGCCGCACGCTGCGCCGCCGCGAAGAACACCTCGAGCTCGGCGGCGAGCGCACGATGCTCGGGCGCGGCAAGCCCGGGGTCGGCCTCCAGCACTGCGGCCGCCTCGGCATGCGCGGCCTGCACGAGCGCGGCGTCGCGCGTCACGTCCACGAGGCGCAGCACGGAGGCGCCATGCTGCATCGCGCCGAACACGTTGCCCTCGCGGCGCGACTCCAAATCCAAGCGCGCCAGCTCGAAGCCGTCGTCGGTCGAGCACAGCGCGTCCAGGCGCGCGGCCAGCTTCTCGTCGTCTTTGCCGGGGTCTGCGATGAGGAAAAACCGCCCCGCCGCGCTCCCGCGTCCCACGCGCCCGCGCAGCTGGTGCAGCTGGGCCAGGCCGAAGCGCTCGGCGTCTTCCACCATCATGACGGTGGCGTTCGGCACGTCCACGCCCACCTCGACCACCGTCGTGGCCACGAGCACCGCGATGTCGCCGGCCGCGAACTCCTCCATCACGCGGCGCTTGTCGGCCGCCGGCATGCCGCCCGTGAGCAGCCCCACGGAAAAGTCGGGAAAGACGCTGCGCGACAGGTAGGCCGCCTCGTCTTCTGCCGCCTTCAGGGTCGTCAGGTCGCGCCCGGCGGCGATCGAGCGCTCCAGGCCGCCGTCGGCGGACGCCTCGGCACGCTGCTCGGAGGACAGCCCGACGAGCGGGCACACGATGTAGGCCTGGTGCCCGTCGGCGACCGCGGCGCGTATGGCGTCGTAGGCCAGGGCGCGGGCGTCGCGCGAGAGCACCTCGGTGGCGACGGGTTCTCGGCCCGCGGGCCGCTGGCGTATGTAGCTCGTCTGCACGTCGCCGTAGCACACGAGGGCCAGGGTGCGCGGGATGGGCGTGGCCGTCATGGTGAGCAGGTCGCAGCCCGGCCCCTTCGCGCGCAGGGCCGCGCGCTGCCCCACCCCGAAGCGGTGCTGCTCGTCGATGACGACCAGCGACAGCGAGGAGAAGGCGACGTCAGGCTCGATCAGGGCATGGGTGCCAAAAAGAACCCGGACGCGGCCGGCCGCCAGCTCGGAGAGGATGCGCGCGCGCTCGGCGGGGGTGGTCGAGCCGGTGAGCAGGGCGCAGGAGATGCCCGCGGCGTCGAGCAGCCCGGCCAGCGCCGTCTCGTACTGGCGGGCGAGCAGTTCGGTGGGCGCCATCATCGCGGCCTGGTGCCCGCTTGCGGCCGCGCAGGCCAGCGCGCAGGCCGCCACGACCGTCTTGCCGCAGCCCACGTCGCCGATGAGCATGCGGTTCATGATGCGCGGCGCGGCCATGTCGGCCAAGATCTCGTCTGCGGCCGCCTTCTGGTCGTCTGTCAGCTCGAAGGGCAGGGCGGCGACGAGACGGGCCACCTGCGGGGCGTGCGCGTCGTGGACGATGGGCTGCGCGTGCGCGCACTCCTCGTTGCGCCGGCGCATCATCTCGAGCTGCAAGAAGAAGGCCTCCTCGAAGGCGAGCCTGCGCCGGGCGGCGTCGCGGGCGGCGGCGCTCGGCGGGAAATGGATGTCGTGCAGGGCCGCCTTGCGGTTTTCCAGCTTGTAGGCGCGGCGCATGCGCGCGGGCAGCGGGTCGTGGATGTCGGCGCAGGCGGAAAGCGCGTTTGCCACGAAACGCCGCACGAGCCCCGTGGACAGCCCCTCGGTGGCGTGGTGGACGGGCACGAACGCCATCGCCGGGGCGGCGCCGTCGGAGGAGAGCACCTCGAGCATGGGGCTGACGATGCGCTTGAAGCCGTAGTCGAAGCTGACGGTGCCGCCGACGGCCACGCGCATGCCGCGTGCCAGGCGCTTTTCCATCCACGGCTGGCGAAACCACACGGCCATGAGCACGCCGGTGTCGTCGACGATGGAGGCCTCCACGATGTCGAGGCGCGGGCGCGGCCGGGAGTGGCGGACCTCGTGGACGGTGCCCACCACCGTGGCCCGCTCGCCGATAGGCGCGGCGGCGCAGGTGGCCACATGCGAGAGGTCGATGTAGCGGTGCGGGAAGAAAAAGAGCAGGTTGCGCACCGTGGAGACGTGCAGGCGGGAGAGCTGGGAGACGCGCGAGGCGCCCACGCCCTTCAACGAGCCCACGCGGGCGGACATGAAGACGTCGGCGTCGGCGCGCACGCGGTTCGCGCGTGAAGACACCTGCGAAGAAGGCGCGGAGTCGGCGGAATCGGCGGAGCCGGCCACGCGGGCGGCAGGAGCGGCGCCAGCCGCATCGTCGCAGACGGCGCCGGACTCGTCCATGCTAGGCGATCTCTCTGGGAATGTAGGAAAAGCCCGCGCACCCCGTCGAGACGTGCGTGGCGATCACAGGGCCGACGCGCCGCACGCCCAGCTCCTTGAAGTCGATGTCGCGCTCGATGAACAGCGTGCGCAGCGCATCGACGCCGGGCAGGTTGCGCGTGTGCACGAAGTAGCCCTCGAGCGGCCCGAACCGGTCGACGGCCTCCTGCGCGAGCGTGGCCAGCTTCGGCCAGGCGCCCTTCTGCGCGCGCGCCTTGCCGCGTTGCACGACCTGCCCCTCGTCGTCGAGCATGAGCAGGGGCTTTATGTCGAGGAGCGTGGCCGCGAGCGCCGTGGCCTTGCCCGTGCGGCCCCCCTTCACCAGATTGCGCAGGGTGTTCACGGTGAAGACGATGTTGGTCTTCAGGCGCGCGTCCATGGTGAAGTTCACGAGCTCGGCAAAGGACAGGCCCTCGTCGCGCTTGTGCGCCACCGCGCGCACGAGCATCGCGAGCGCCCAGGTGTTGCGCTTCGTGTCCACGACCTCCACCTCGAGGTCGGCGGTCTCGGCGCCCAGGCGCGCGGCCTGGCAGGTGCCCGACATGGCCGACGAGATGTGCAGCGAGATGCAGTGCGTGTAGCCGAGCAACGCAAGACCCGTGTAGACCTCGCCGAAGTCCACGGGCGAGGGCATGGAGGTGACGGGCAGCTCCTCGCAGACCTCCACATGGTCGAAGAAGGCGTCGCTGCTGGCGTCGGAGTTGTCGGAGGCCATGGGCGTGCCGTCGGCGGCGAAGACCTTCAGGTCCACGCACACGACGCCAAGCGCGTTCAAGTCCTCGCGCGAGACGTCGCAGGTGCTGTCCGTGACGATGGCTATTTTCTCGGTCGGCATGGTGCCTTGCCTTTCGTAGGGCCGGTGCGGTGCGGTTCAAGCGGGTGCCGGGTACAACCGGCGGATGTCGTGCGCTGCGCCTACTCCAAGGAGAAGAGCACGGGGTAGAGGGGCTGCTCGCCGCGCTGGGCGTCCACGTCGAGGTCCGGCCAGGCCTGCTCGATGGCCTCGGTCAGCTCCTCGAGCGCCTCGTCGGGCAGGTCGGCGCCCGCGAGCAGGGTGAGCGTGTCGAAGTCGCCCGCCTCCATCTGCTCGGCCAGGGCCATGACGACCTCTGCCACCGACGTGCCCGCCACGTCGAGCGAGCCGTCCGCGATGCCGATGACGTCGCCCGGGGCGATCTTCTCGCCCTTGGAGGTCTTGGAGGACTTCACCGCGGTGGTGACCTCCGCGCAGTGCACGCTGTCGAGCGCCTCGGTCATGGCGCGGGCGTTTTCCTCGAGGCCGGCGCCGCGGTCGGCCGCAAACATCGCGGAGAAGGCCGCGAGCACGTTTTTCGTGGGGACGACGGCGCAGGGCACCGGCGCATTTTCCGCCGCCGCGTTGGCCGCCATGATGATGTTGCCGTTGTCGGGCATGATGACGACGGCGTCGGCGTTGGCCGCCTCGACCGCCGCGAGCAAATCTGCCGTGGAGGGGTTCATGGTCTGGCCGCCCTCGACGACGTAGTCCACGCCCAGCGAGCGCAGGATGGCCGCCGTGCCGCTGCCCACGGCCACGGCCACGAAGGCGAGCTCCTTGTGCTCGGAAGGCGCCTGGGACGCGCCCGCGCCGGTACCGGCCCCCGCTTCACCGCTTCCGGCCGCCGCGTCCTCGTCGTCTGCCAGCCCCTCGGCGCGCTCGGCGCTTTCCAGGACCATGTTGTGGATGAAGACCTCGGAGACCTGGCCGCGCGCGGTCATGTAGTTCAGCACCTCGCCCGGCGTGTCGGTGTGCACGTGCACCTTGAAGTCGGGATGCGAGCCCACGAGCAGCTCGCAGTCGCCCGCGTCGGCCAGAAAGGCCAGCGCCGCGTCCGTGTCGATGTCCACGCTGTGGAAGAGGAACTCGGTGCAGTACATGTAGTCCGAGCCGGCCCAGTCGTTCACCTGCTCGATGGCCACCTGCGCCTGCGCGTGGGTGAAGTCCTCGGAATGCGCGATCGCCTCGTCGCCCTTGCCCGAAAGCGAGGCCGCAAAGGCCTGGAACAGGATGGTCAAGCCGAAGCCGCCGGAATCGACGACGCCGTTTTCCTTCAGCACAGGCAGGAAATCGCTTGTGCGCTTCACCGAGGCCAGCGCCTCCTCGGAGATGGCCTCGAGCGTGGCCACGGGGGAAAGCCCCTCGTCGGCGGCCATGCGGGCAGCGGCGGCGGCGTCTTCGAGCACGGTGAGGATCGTGCCCTTCACCGGCTTGCGCACCGCCTGGAACGCCACCTCGACGCTGCGGTCGAGCGCGCGCGAGATGGTGGCGGCGTCGCAGGTGGTCGCGCCCTCGAAGCCCTCGCACAGGCCGCGCAGGATCTGGCTCGTGATGACGCCTGAGTTGCCGCGCGCGCCCATGAGCGAGCCGTGCGTGATGGCGCGGCGCACGTCGTCTGAGGTGGCCGAGGGCGGCAGCAAGGCAAGCTCCTTTGCCACCGACTGCATGGTCAGCGACATGTTCGTGCCCGTGTCGCCGTCCGGCACGGGAAAGACGTTCAGCCGGTTGACCTCTTCCTTTCGGCTCGTGAGCGTATCGGTCGCGTAGTCGATGGCGCGGCGTATGCTGGCGATTTTCATGTGTGTGTCTACCCTATCTGTACCATGCTTCATTGCGTGCAGCGGCTCTGCGCGGCGCAAGCCCCACCCCGCGCAAAAGGCGAGACGGACGCGCGATGCGGCGCTAGTCGCGGATTCGAATGCCTTGGACATGCACCTCGACGTCGGCCACGAGCAGCTGCGCGGAATCCTCGAGCGCGAAACGGACGTTTTCCGCAAGCATGCGCGAGACCTCCGAGAGGTTCACGCCGTGCTCCACGACGATGTAGAGATCCACCTGCACGCCGTCGTCGAGCATCTGCACGGTGACGCCGCGGCGCAGACGGCTGCCCGGCAGGAGCTTCACCACGCCGTCGGTGAGCGTCGGCGCCGTCATGCCGACCACGCCGTAGCTTTCGAGCGCGGCATACCCCGCGAGGTCGGCTATCACGCCGTTGGCGACGGACAGGCCGCCGGCGACCTCTTCTTGTCGTGCCATGCGAAACCCCCTTTTCGAGGACGAGAACCCATGTGCGCGCGTGCGTCATGCGTCGTGCGGGCGCGTTGTGCGCATGCGCGAATCGCCATTGTAGACCAAATGCGCGCGTGCAGGGAAAAAACGGGCGACGCCCACAAAGCATACAAGGGCGCCGCCCGAGCCGCCCTACGCGAAGATGAACATCGCGAGGAAGGCCAGCGCGGCGATCCACATGAGCGGCTTGATCTCGCGGATCTTGCCGCGGGCGATCATGCACACGACGTAGCTGATGAAGCCCAGGCCGATGCCGGAGGTGATCGAGTAGGTCATGGGGATGGCGAAGATGGTGATGAAGGCCGGGAAGGCGGTCTCGATGTGGTGCCAATCGACGTTCACCACGTCGGTCATCATCAGGTAGCCCACGACGACGAGCGCTCCGCAGGTGGCCGAGCTGGACACCATGCCGATGATGGGGCTCAAGAACGCGAAGATGACGAAGGCGATGGCCACGATGATGTTGGAGAAGCCCGTGCGCGCGCCGGACGCCGCGCCGGAGGCGCTTTCCACGAAGGTGGTGATCGAGGAGGCGCCCATGAAGCCGCCGACGACCGCTGCGGCCGAATCGACGGTGAGGATCTTGCCGATGTCTTTCACGTTGCCCTCTTTGTCGACGAACTTGCCCGCCTCGGCCACGGCCACCGCCGTGCCCATCGTGTCGAAGAAGTCGCTCATCAGCAGGGAGAACGCGAAGAGCAGCAGCGCCGGCTGCAAGAAGACCTGGAGTATGGCCATGTTGCCCGTGGAGGGCACGGTCTGGAAGGGCGCGGCGAAGGTGGAGAAGTCCAGGCCGAAGCTCCAGTCTGTGGGCAGCGGGGTGACGCCCAGGGGGATGCCGGCGACGGTGGCCACGATGATGGAGATGAGCAGGGCGCCGCGCACGTTCATGGCGGTCAGGACCACGGCCACGAGTATGGCGAGCAGCGAGACGATCACGGCGGGCGAGGTGAAGTCGCCGGCCGCGATGAGGGTGGACTCGTTGGCCACGATGACGCCGCCGCCCTTCATGCCGACAAAGGCGATGAACAGGCCGATGCCGATGCCGATGGAGTGGCGCAGGGAGACGGGGATGGCGCGCATGATGGCCTCGCGCAGGCCGCAGACCACGAGGGCGAGGATGACGACGCCCTCGATCATGACGACGGCCATGGCGACGCGCCAGTCGACCGAGACGGGGTCCATGCACAGGCTGTAGGCGACGACGGAGTTGATGCCCATGCCGGATGCAAGTGCCAGCGGGCGGTTGGCGATGAGGCCCATGCACAAGGTCATGATGGCCGCGCCGAAGCAGGTGGCGGTGAGGGCCGCCTCGAAGGGGATGCCCGCGGCGGTGAGTATGGTCGGGTTGACGGCGATGATGTAGGCCATCGCCAAGAAGGTGGTGAGGCCGCCGACGATCTCGGCGCCGACCGACGAACCGCGTTCCTTGATCTTGAAGAACTTTTCCACGAGCACATCCCTCCCCCGCCCGCCCCGTGGGCAGCCGGTAGCTATGAAATAGAAGAAAACCGAAGCGCGAAATGTTGTAGCACATATCGGCGCGGGCGGTGCGGATGAAAGTAACGGGCGCCCACGGGCGGAAAAACTCGCCCGCCATGCGGAAAAAGAGGCGCCGCTGCGGGGGGCGCGGCACTGCGGGGGGGGCGCGGCACTACGAAGGAGTGCACGGCGGTGAAGCGCGGCATCGCGGGCAGCTCGCAGCACGGGAGCATCGCAGACGAGGCACCGGCGTGGGCGGCACCACGCGGGCGCGAGCGGGCCGCAGATCTGCGAGCGCCTAGAGGGGCTCCGGGACGGGCAGGCCGAGGTGCTCGTAGGCGCTGACGGTGGCGCGGCGGCCCTTGGGGGTGCGTTCGAGCAGGCCGCAGCGCAAGAGGTAGGGCTCGTAGACGTCTTCGATGGTGTCCGGCTCCTCGCCGAGGGCGCTGGCAAGCGTGGCCAGGCCGACGGGGCGCGCGGCGAAGGTGACGCAGAGCAGGCGCAGCAAGGCATCGTCGGTGGAGTCGAGGCCGAGCGCGTCGACCTTGAAAAACGAGAGCGCTTGTGCGGCCGTCTGCTGGTCGATACGGCCCTCGGCCCGCACCTGGGCATAGTCGCGCACGCGCTTGAGCAGGCGGTTTGCCAGACGTGGCGTGGCACGCGAACGCGAGGCGATCTCCTTTGCGCCGGCGGCGTCTATCTCGATACCCAGAATGGACGCCGAGCGGACCACGATGTCGCAGAGCTCTTCGACGGAGTAGTAGTCGAGGCGAAAGCAGGCGCCGAAGCGGTCGCGCAAAGGCCCGGTGAGAAGGCCGGTGCGCGTGGTGGCCGCCACGAGCGTGAAGTGCGGCAGGTCGAGGCGTATGGAGCGGGCGGCAGGCCCTTGGCCTATGACGATGTCGAGGGCGAAGTCCTCCATCGCCGGGTAGAGCACTTCCTCGACGGCGCGGTTCAGGCGGTGGATCTCGTCGATGAAGAGGACGTCGCCTTCCTCCAGGTTGGTGAGTATGGCGGCCAAGTCGCCGGCGCGCTCGATGGCCGGCCCGCTGGTGGCCTTGAAGGAGACGCCCAGCTCGTTGGCCACCACGCCCGCAAGCGTGGTCTTGCCCAGACCCGGCGGCCCGGAGAAGAGCAGGTGGTCGAGGGCCTCGCCGCGCGACTTGGCCGCCTCGACCAAAACGGAGAGGTTTTCCTTGATGCGCGTCTGGCCGAGGTACTCGGAGAGCGCCTTCGGGCGCAGGCCCGTCTCGGTCGCGGCCTCCTCGTGCGTCTGCGCGGGCGAGACGAAGCGCTCGGCCGCCGGGGCGTCGGCAGCGCCCGCGGCACCTGCAGCGCCCGTCTGCGCGCCCACCGCATCCACTTGCGCGTCTGCGGCAAATTCCGGCGACTCCCACATCATCGTGCGGCCCCCAGACTCTTGAGCGCATAGCGTATGCCCTCTTCAACGCTCGCGGCGGCCGGGCACCCGGACAGCGACGCGGCGGCCTCCGCATCCGAAAAGCCCATCCCGCGCAAAGCCTCGTGCACCTCCTGCAAGCCCACGGCCGGCACGGCACCCGCGCCGACGCCCCCATCGGCGCCGCCCTGCCCCGCCAGCGGCGCGGCAAGCGACGAGAAGCGGTCCTTCAACTCCAGCACCACGCGCTGCGCGATTTTCTTTCCTATGCCGGGCGCACGCGCGATGGCCGCGTCGTCGCCGGCCGCGATGGCGTCTGCCACCTGCGCAGGCGTTGCCGCCGACAACAGCGCAAGCGCGAGCTTGGGGCCTAGCCCCTTCACCCCGATCAGCGCCGTGAACATCTCTTTTTCGGCCATGTCGAGAAAGCCGAACAGCGCAAGCCCGTCGTCTTTCACCTGCAAATACGTCCATATGCGCACCACCTGCGGCGCGGCGGGCAAATCTGCCAGCGCGCGCGAGCTCATGGACAGCTCGTAGCCGACGCCGCCCACCTCGAGCACCGCGAAATCCGCGCCGCGCCCGGCGACCGTCCCCTCCAGAAAGGCTATCAACGCAGCGCCTCCTTCTCCATCGCGTCGGCGACCTTGCGCTCGAAGGCGCGACGTGCCTGCGTGCGCGCGCGCTTCGTCGTGGCCGTGTCCATGCCCGTCGCACGTCCCACGGCCTGCTCCAGCGCAGCCCCGCGCCGCATGCGCAGATGGGTGATGGCACAGGCCAGCGCGTCGGCCGCGTGGTCGGGCTTCGGGTCGTGGTCGAGGCCGAGCACGGCGCGCACCATGTACTGCACCTGCGCCTTGTCCGCCTTGCCCGTGCCGACGAGCGCCTTCTTTATCTGCAAGGGCGTGTACTCGCCGAAGGCCAGCCCCATGCAGGCGCAGGCCACGAGGGCGGCGCCACGCGCCTGGGCCGTGGCGATGGCAGACGGCGCGTTCGCCCCGAAATACACCGACTCGGCGCACAGGGCGCCCAGCTGGTAGCGCGATATGACCTCGCACAGATTGTCGTGGATGATGGCCAGGCGGGCGGGCAGCTCCATATCGGGGCGCGTCGTGACGCAGCCGTAGGCCACGGGCACGATGCGCGAGCCCTCCTCGCGCACGACGCCCCAGCCCGTGTTGGCAAGGCCCGGGTCTATGCCGATGACCATATCCGGATCCAGGTGCATGCTCTTCCCATCCGCCGTCTCGTCGGGCGCGAAACGCGCAGCGCCCGCCCGCAAAGCCCCTGCTTTCAAGTGCGCGACCTGCGCTGCGCCCGAAAGCAAACAAATGTTCTGTTGCAAGCATAGCACACGAACGCGGCCGTCGCGTGCGCGATTTCAACAAAAACGGCGCCCTCTCGCGAAGGCGCCGCCCGTTTCACCATCCATATATGCACGCGCAAGGCATGCGGCCGGTCGCGGGGTCTTCCAGCTCTCACGCGCCCGCCCGCGAGACACCTCTGCCCCGCACGCGCGCGCCCGCGAAGCGCCCTAGCCCTCCAGCGCCGCGGCCACCTCGTCGCTGATCTCCATGGTGTGCGAGACGCTCTGCACGTCGTCGAGCTCTTCGAGCGTGTCCACGAGGCGCATGACCTTCTTGGCGTCTTCTGCCGTGACCTCGGTGGGGTTGTTCGCGGTGAAGACCAGCTCGGCGCCCTTCACCTCGATGCCCTGCTCGTCGAGGGACTTCTTCACCGCCATGAGCGCGGACGGCTCGGTCCACACGACCCATTCCTCGCCGGCGTCCTCGTAGTCGTCGCCGCCGGCCTCCGTGACGGCCTCGAAGAGCTTGTCCTCGTCGTCGCAGATGGCCTTGTCCACCGTGATCTGGCCCTGGCGCTTGAACTGGAAGGCGACCGCGCCGCTCGTGGCGAGGTTGCCGCCCGCGTGGTTGAAGGCGCTGCGCACGTCGGCGGCGGTGCGGTTGCGGTTGTCGGTCAGGCACTCGACGTAGAGGCCGATGCCGGCAGGGCCGTAGCCCTCGTAGGTGACCTCTTCCCAGGCCGCGGCGTCGGCGCCGGACCCGAAGGCCTTGTCGATGGCCGTCTGGATCTTGTCCTTGGGCATGGAGTAGCCCTTGGCCTTGGCGATGGCCGCCGCCAGCGAGGCGTTGTTGTCCGGGTTGGGGTCGTTGCCCTCCTTGGCCGCCACGGTGATGATGCGGCTGAGCTTGGAGAACATGGCGGAGCGCTTCGCGTCTACCGCCGCCTTGCGATGCTTGGTGGTCGCCCACTTAGAATGTCCGGACATACGAGGCCTTCCTTTTGAATCGGTGCATGTTTCAACAAGGGGGAATTCTAGCACAGCGCCCGCGCCGGGCAGCCCGTCCTAGTAGCTCTTGCCCGTGGCCACGCCGATGCGGGCGGCGGTCGTGGGGCCATCAGTCAGGCAGAACTCGGCGATCTTCTTGCTAGTGCCGTAGGCCGTGTTGCCCACGAGGCGCAGCGCTGGCAGCCTCAGCGCAGATCCAGCAGCTCGCCTTCCTCTGCCATGAAGTCGACCATGTTCAGATGGCGCACGCCCTCCCGCTCCTGCAGCAACGGGTCGAGTGTGAAGAGAAAACGCGGGTAGCCGTCGCGGATGCCGGCAAACGGCCTGTACTCGCGCTCCTCGACGCCGGGGTCGGCAATGCTCATCGAGACCTGAATGTACGCGTAGGAGTTCCTCCGGCGGGCGATGAAGTCGCACTCCAGCTTCCCTATCCGCCCGACGGAAAGCCTGTATTCGCGGGTCTTAAGGTACAAGAAGAGGGCGTTTTCGAGCGAAGGGCCATAACTCGGGCGCACATCGACGTTGCGTACGAAGTAGATTCCCGGATCGGCGAGATAGTACTTCTCCTCGCCGCGCAGCGACTTTCGGGACTTCAAGTCGAAGCGCGGACAGCGGTAGAGGACCTTCGCATTGACCAGCAGCTCGATATAAGACGCGATGGTGCGCCGCTGGACAGCAACCTTCTCGACGTTATTGAAGTGCTCGACGATGTTCGCGAGGCTCGTCGACGCGCCATAGTTGTTGATCATGTACGTCATCACGCGTTCGAACGTGTCCACGTTGCGTATTTTCTTCCTGGCCTTGATGTCCTTGTCGATGACCTGCGCCACGACGTCCTCGATGTAGCGGGCCTTGGCGTCCGGGTCGTCGAACTCGAGCGAACGGGGAAAACCACCGTAGCGCAGGTAGTCCTCGAACTCGAGACGTCTGTCGCGGACTTCCCTGCCGAGGAAGCTCTTCATCTCCAGATACTCGGCAAAGGAGAGCGTGAACATCTCGAACTCGACGTAGCGGCCTGTGAGCTTGGTCGTCAGCTCGCCCGAGAGCAGGTAGGAGTTGGAGCCGGTAATGAATATGGAGAAGCCACCGTCGGTGTTGAAGCCGTTGACGACTTCCTCGAAACCTGTCACGTTTTGGATTTCGTCGATGAACAGATACTTGAAGCCGGCATCCGCAAGGCAGGCCTCGATGGCCGCCTCGAGCTGGTCAGGCGTCTTTATGGAGCGATAGCCGCGTTTGTCGAGGTTGAGGTAGACGATGTCCTTCTCGGCGACGCCACGCTCCCTCAGCTCGCCGGCGATGCATTCCATGAGGCAGGACTTGCCACATCGGCGCACGCCGGTTATCACCTTGATCAGGTCCGCGTCGTAGAAAGGCCTGATCTTGCGCAGATACTGCTCGCGTCGATATAGCTTCATTGCGAATCGCCTCCTTTGCAAAGTGTAGCAAAGTGGGAGTTACATGCGGTTTAACGCACTAAATTTATTGAAATGCAAGAAAATTGGTGCGTCAAACGGCGATTAACGCCGCTTTCACGCGAGTTGAAACGCATCCCAGCTTGCCACGCAGAGGCAATCCATGTGCGTTATGGAGAAAGCGTGGGGCGGAAAAGCCGCGTAAAGGAGTGTTTTCCGCGCTTTCCGCAGGTTTTTTCGGAGGATGAAGGGGGTGACGCGCGCGTGCGGCTCTCTCGGCTGCTCGGACAAGAGTCCCTCATTTCTCTTGACGTGCGCGGATGCGAAGGCGAAAGGCAGGGCCTTCGTCCTCGCGTTTCGAGCGAGATTATAAACCGCCTAGTTCTTAAGCGCGGTGATGGGTAAAACGAAAACGCCGTCGTCGCGGCGGCGCTCCAAGCTGGCGCGCAGGCATGGTATGAGGAAAGGGCTGCTCCCGAAGAATTCCGGGAACAGCCCCTTGCGGCGCAGTCTTGTGTGAGGCGTCCTAGTTCTGTGAAGCCGTGTGTGCTACTTGCTGGCCGTCTTGATGGTGTTCTCCACGTCCGAGGACACCGCCGCCGTGCCGCCGAAGATGTAGCAG
>CAVAWX010000055.1:0-7602 GCA_963592385.1 Acidaminococcaceae bacterium
CCTCGGAGGTGCCGTGGTAGATGGGCAGATTCACCGATATCTTAGGGATGGAGATGTGGCCCATCAGGCCGCTGCCGTTCAGGTCGAGCACCTGGTAGTAGTTGTCGGCCATGACCATGCCCGAACCCTCGATGAAGGGGTCGTGCACGGGGTTGCCGTAGAGGTTCTCGTTGTATTCGACGGCTTCGGCCCACGCCGCCTCGAGGTCTTTTTCGGAGGTGTTCGAGACGGTCTCGTCGTAGCTTTCCGTCACTTGGACGGCGGCGCGCTCGAACAGCCAGCTGGCCACGTGGGGGTAGGCCAGCAGGCACAAGCCCGCAAGCATGACCACGACCAAGAACAGCTTGCGCATCGCAGGCATCGGGGCGCCTCCTTTCTACAAAAGCGACGGACATGAAAAAGGGCGGGCACTAATCGCATGCCCGCCCCCTTTCGGCGCTTGCCGCCGCAGCGCGCGCTAGCGCTGCTCGTGCGCGCCTTTCTTCTTGCGGGAGGCCGCGACAAACGCGACGGCCGCACCGCCGATGAGCACGACGCCTGCCAGGGTGAGCAGGACGGTGCCCATGCCGCCCGTCAGGGGCAGGGTGAACTCGTTGGTGTTCGTGATGTCCTTGTAAACGGTCCAGTTCTTGGCTGCGGTGGAGTCAGTCGCGGTGAACGCAATCTCGAAGGGGGCGGCCGGCAGGTTGTAGCCCTCCGGCGCCTGGGTCTCGACCAGCCAGTAGGAGCAGTAGGTCTTCGTCTCCGTGTAGGTGCCGTCGTTCGCCTTTTGGATGGTGGAGGTGTAGTCCTCGATGCCGTCGAAGGTCACGACGCCAGTCGTCGCCGCCGAGGTCTCCTCCCAGTCCGTGGCGGTTGCCCAGCGGCTATCGGAGGGGTCGACCACGGCGCCGTCGGTCGTCTTGCGCAGGTAGTTGCCAGCCTCGGCGTTGGCCTTCGTGTCGGCGATCTTGAACTTCGCGCCAGAGAGGGTCGTGTTCGTGTTCGAAGCGTCCTTCTTCGTGATGGAGATGTGCGCCGTGTGCACGACGGGGTCGGGGTTCGGGTTGTCGGGATTGTCCGGATCGGGGTCCGGGCCGGTCGGCACGTCGGGGTTGAAGCCGTCCGTCGACTTCTTGGTCTTTTCCTGGCCGAACTTGTTCGTGAAGTTCACATAGCCGGTGTTCTCGATCTTGGTCGCGGTCTTCTCGAGGACCTTCGAGTTCACCGTGGCGTCCAGCTCGACGCGCAGCCTCGTGTAGCCGGCGTTGTAGAGGGCGATGCGGCCGGCCTGGGTGAAGTCGATCTTCGCGGTGTTGTTGGCCTCGAGCGTCACGTTGTAGCCGGAAGTGATGGACGTGCCACCCGTCGCCGGGTCGTCGCTCGCCGAAAGGCCGTAGACCTTCACGCTGCTCTGGACGAAGGTGAGCGCCTCGTCGAGCGTATCGGTGACGGCGTAGCTGATATTGCTGTCCTCCGCGAGCAGGTTGCTGGTCGTGGCAGGGGTGACGGGGGTGCCGTCGGCATTGGTGGAGTAGGCCACCACGCCGGTGGGCACGGTCGGGACGATGGAGTAGTGCACGGTATCGCCCACGTTCACGGCGCTGCCGTTCTGCGTCTTGTTGCCCGCGTTGTCGCTACCCACGGTCAGGAACTTGTTCACGTACATGACCTGGTTTTTCGGGTACACGTGCACGTCGCTGATCCAGCCGTTGCCGGCGGTATTGGTCATGGGCACGGCCACCACGAAGTTGTCCGCAGGCTCGGCCACCTTGTCGCTTGGCCGCTCGACCACGAGGTAGACGCCCTGGGCCAAGTTGGAGGCCGTCGCCTTGCCGTCCGTGCCGGTCGTCACGCTGGACGTGGAAGCCGCCGACACCGTGAAGCTCGCGTTGTCGGCATCGGTGAGCGTCGTGCCGGACAGGCGGTAGGGCGCCTTGCTCGGGTAGTCGCCGTTGGCGTTGGCCGCCACCTTGTAGATGTTGAAGGTGACGCCGGACAGCGCCGTGAACGACCCGTCGACCGTGACCTCGGTGCCGTCGTTGGCGCCGCCTATCTTGCTCATGTCCTCGGCTGCGTACTTGTGGATGGTGAGGCTGCCCGTGCTGGGCGGCAGCGAGTCGTTCTCCGGGGGGTCTTCCGGCAGCGCGAGCGCCGCCACCGCAGGTACGCACACGGCCACCAGCGCCAGCGCCACGAGCGCCGCGACGATGCCGCGCAGCCTCCCCTTGCTTTTCACATTCTCCATTTCCCCTGTCCTTTCCTTTCGTGCAGCGTCCCCTTCAGCCGCGCTACAGAGTTCCTAAGTTTACCGCACAACGCACTTGGGCGTTTCACGATTTTCACGTTTCCGCACGCAACGCCCACATGGCGACGCGGGAAAACGACGTGCTCTCTTCCTTACCACCTCATGCGCCACCCTCCTTCTTGCGCCGCGAAAACAGCCAACACACGCCGGCGGCGGCCACGAGGGCGGCACCGCACACGGTGAAGACGACGGTGCTCGCGCCGCCGGCGAGCGGCATGGCCCACTCCTTGTAGTTCGCCACGGAGTACGCGCCTGTCGCCTCGTCCTTCTTGAACGCCGGCGGCAGGTCGTCGCCTCGCGCCGTGATGGAGATGGTGTGCGCGGTGGAGTCCGCCTCTATCAGCCATTGCCCGTGCGGCAGGCGATACCCGGCAGGCGCGGCGGTCTCCACCAGCATGTACTGGCCGGTTGCCAACGTCCCGAAATCCACGAGCCCGGTGCTTGCCGCCGACGTGGCAGTGGCGACCGGGTCGTCCACATCCCAGCAGCAGCCCGCGTCGTTTGAAGCCGTCTCCGAATGGTCGCCCGCCGCCGTATGCGTGGAATCGCCGCACGCGTACAGGGCAAAGCTCGCGCCTGCGAGCGGCGTCGCTCCGTCCTCGGCCGTCTTCACGAACGAAAACGACGGGTCCTCCTCGACATAGAGGTCCAGGGTCACGTCGTATTGCATGTCGTTCACGTAGCCCGTCGTCGTCGAGATGCCCGTCGAGTCGCCACCGGCGCGCGCGCTCTGCGTCTCCCCCGGATACCCCGCGGCGCCCGACGAGTAGCTCGGCGCGTTCGCCAGCTTGTTCAGGCGCAGGTAGTAGTTGCCCGTCGTCGAGTCCTGCGCCACCGTGTAGCTGAGGCTCGCCGTCGTCTGCGTGGTCTTCTGCACGTACAGGTCGGTCCGCCCGTTCACGAGCTCGTAGCTGCTCGTGTAGTAGGGCAGGCTGCCCACGGTGAAGGTCTTGCCCGCGGGGTCTCCGCTCACCGTCGCCGTCCGCGTGACCGCGTTGTCCCCGCTGCCCGACGAGAACGTGAGCTTTGCCGAGGTGACGTGCACCCCGTCGTTGTCCTTCCTCCAGGCGATGGTCGAGTTCTTGCCGTAGTCGATGCCGGTGGCCGACTTCGACGCCACGGTGCCGCTCGAGACCGAGCAGTCGGGCGTGGACTCCGTGGAGCCGCCCGACGTGCTCAGGGTGTCCGCGGCGGTCCCCAGGTGCATGGCCGTCGCGTTCGCCGTGCCCGTGGCCGTGGAGTGCCACGCGTTCACCGTCGACGAGAACGACCACGGGTTCACCGTCACGTACTTGCTGTCGCTGCGGTAGCGCCCGTCGTTGGTCATCAGGTAGTAGGTGACCTGGTAGGTGCGCCCGAAGGAGACGTCGCTCCTGAACTGCGACTGCCCCGTCCACTTCTTGTCGGCGACCGTGCTCGTGCCCGCCGCCGTCACGTCCTCGATGACCTTGTCCTCGACATAGGCGCCGTCCGCCGTCTTCACGCAGCTGCCGTCGGCGTTTTGCTTCACGCGGCGTATGTCGGTGTAGATCTTCGGGTTGGCCGTCGACGCCATCGACCCGCTCAAGTCGGTGGCGGCGATATCGTAGAAGGCCGTCGAATCGGGGTATCCCGTGCGGTTGGCCTTCGACCAGGGCAGGTCGTCGTCCACCCCCGCGACCCTGTTGTCGATGCTGGTGTCGAGCATGGTCAAGACCACGTCGTCGCGGTGGTCGTACGTCCCCCCTTCGTCCACCGCCACGTCCGAGCCCGCCTCGACCGTCTCCATCACGCCGAGGCGTATGGGGCGCGTGGCGGCCTGGCCGCCCGAATAGCAGGTGATGTTCGCCCACTCCACGCCCGGGCGCTGCGGGGTGCCCACGTTGGTCGAGGCGTCGATGGAGATGGGCGCGCGTTCCTCGGAGACCGCGCCCGTGTCCTTGTTGGTGACCTGCACTTTCAGGCCGCCTGCCACCTGGAGGGAGATCTGCGCGCCCGCAGGCGAAGTGGAGGCGTTGTAGGGCGCGGTGGCCGAAGTGTTGCTGACGATGTCGCGCACCGTGTCGTAGGTGTATAGGCCTCCCTTGTAGCCCGCCGTCGAGGCAGACGTGTAGGCCGAGGTGGACGCGGAGCGCACGCCATCGTCGCCCCAGGCGTAGCCCTCCTCCCAGGTGTCGAGTATGACGGTGGATGTCGAGGCGAGCGAATAGGCTTTCGCGAGGTTGGCCAGTTCAGCGCTGCCCCAGTCCGTGCTGGCCGAGCTGGCGTTCGCGAACGCGGCCAGCTGCGGATAGTGGCCGCTCGCAAACGACCAATCGCTCGCAGAGGAAAAGCCCGTGAAGCCGGACGAGCCGCCCGAGCTGCCCGAGGCCAGGCCTGTGCCCTGCTTTCCCGTGGAGGTGAGCACGCCGGTGATGCCGTATGCGGAGCCGCTGTTGTCCTCGCCTGTGACCCACTCGCGCATGGCCGTCGTCTGCTTGTCGTAGAAGCAGTTCGTCAACGTCGAGCCGTCCATGGGGTTTCCTGACGAGAAGCCGCCGACCAGCTGCGAATTGTTCTCCATATCCACATCGAAATTTCCCACTTCGCCCGCCGCATAGCAGTTCGTGAAGTTGACTGCATTTGCGCGCGCAGATGCTCCGTCGGGTACAAAAAACCCTCCCTGATATCCTCCGGAACTTAAAGCTGCTGATGAGCTGAGAGAACGCAAACCCACCAGGCAGGTGGAGTAGCATCTAGTCATATTCAGAACTCGACTGTTGCCATTCCACGTGAACCCGGCGATTCTCTGGAACCCCTCCAATTTGCCTGAGGAAAAGCAGTCGCTTGCATAGTTGATGGCAAGACCGTTAAACCCTCCAACGTTATACGATCCGTACATTTCGTTGACTGCAAAGCTTCTGGTGACCGTTATTTCTCCTCCCGCCATGCACGACATGAACGCGGCAGAGTGGGTACCTATCGAGCAAATAATGTTGTCTGCGGTAAAACATCGGTCGACGCTTGCCCCGCCAGCCATACCGAGACCAAAAGGATTCACATGACTCATGCCATACATGCTGTTTTCTCGCACGGAGCAACGGGAAAAACTTACATTCGAACTGTTGTTGTTCATATTGGCAAAGAGGGAGACGGCAAGAATCGAGCGAACGATGCCAGATGTGTCAGAGCAGTTTTTGTTGACTTCGTCGACGGCTATAGATCGAGAGTTTCTCACGTGCACGTTTGTGAAGTTTGCCGCCACAACCGGCGAGGAGTTTTTCGCAACACAGAGCAAGCCGAAGTGGCGATAAGTTCTCGTTGTGTCGCCAACCAACTTGATAGCTGTTTGGCAATGCGCCATTGTGAGGTTTTTCACGTAGATGTTGTATGTGCCTGCACTCGGAATACTCACGTATAGAAATTGCGACAGCGCAGCACGCGGGTACGTAGCGGAATCCAAATCCTCGATACCCATGTTCCCCGTCTCCGCATCGTAATCGGGGTCGTAGTACATCGTCGCATTGCAGATGGTCTTGCCGTTTCCGTCGAGGGTAAAGCTTTTGTCTGAAATCGTCACCTGCTCCCATCTCTGCGCCGTCCCGTTCAAGTCTATGTCGCGCTGCAATTTGACGGTATCGCCCGACGTGAGGTTCTCAAGCGCGTAGCGCAGCTGCTCGCCGGAGTAGACATTCCATGTGGCGCTCGAGCGCACGGGGTACGCCAAGGCGTCCGTACTTGCCGTGCCCGACTTCGACGACGAGCTGCCGCTCCACGCGGCCAGCGCCCCCGGCACCTCCGCCCACTCCATATCCGTACCGCAGCGGTTCAGATATAAGGAGTTGACGTAGCTCACCCATGCGGCGCTCGTCGTGACTTTATCTCCTTCCACTGGTTTCGCATATGCGCAAAACGTCATCCCCTCGCTCACGGAGCTGGGAATGTTTTCCTGTATGAACTTCTCGAACACGGCATCCTGCGCGCCCGCTGCCGCCTTCGCCTCTTTTGCCGCGAACAGCGACGCCACGGCGTCTGCGGCGTCGTGCAGCGCGCTCGCCGCCGCATCGAATATGCCCTGCTCCTCCTCGACGACGGCGATTTGCCCGAGGGCCGCGTAGGGGGTCTGCCCCGCCTCCTGGGCGGCCACGATGCGCTCCGCCTCGTCTTTTGCCATGTACGAGGTGGTGGCACCGCTGGAATCCGCGGCCTCGTCGGAGGCGCCCGCACCCGCCGCCGTCGCCGCGCTTACGTTCGCGGCGGCAAACGCGTCGCGCTCCTTGGAGATTTTCACCACGTCCTGCCCGTAGAGCGGGCAGTCGATGTTGGCGGGGTCGTGCACGTGCGAGTAGGCGCCCGGCACCGTCTCCATCTCTTCGCCCAGCTCCTCGCCCGCCTCGCCTGTCTGCGTGACGGGCACCTCCACTTCCTCGCGGCACATGCACTCGACGGGGCTGTAGCAGGGACAGTCGCTGCGGTGCGCCCAGGGGAAGTTCGCCGCGTCGATCGGGCCGCCGTCCTCGGCGCAATGGCAGCCCTCCCCCGCAGACTCGACGTACGCGGGGCAATCGAGCGCATGCTCGCGGGCAGGGGCGCCGTCTGCCCCGCAGCTGCATTCCCGCGCATTCGCGTCGGCATCCGCATCAGCCGCGGCATCGTCTGCCGCCGCCTCGACGCCTTCGCCTCCGGCATCTTCACCCGCCGTCGCATCTGCCACGGCAGCGTCTGCGGCCTCGCCTGCTCCCTCCTCCACCTCGTTTTCAATGTCGGCGATGGCGGCGTCCACATCCGCGTCCGCGCCCAGCTCCTCCACCCCTTCCACGTGCTCCGCGCAGCTGTCTTCGTCGTGCAGGGGGCAATTCTCGGCATGTTCTTGCGCATCGTCGCCCGCGCCGCAGGTGCAGCTCTGCGCTTCCTGGACGACGACCTGCGCCCGTGGCGTGGTGCTGCTGGTGTAGGCGGAATCCACCACGGCGCCGTCTATGTAGTAGGTGCCCGTCGCGGAGAGGTCGAGGCCCGCGGCGTCCCACGAGACGGACACGTCGACGACGGAGGCGGTGGGGGTGCCGCTCTCGTCGCAGGCAAACCACGCGGCCGCGCCGCCGCCCATGGTGCCGTAGACGCGATAGGCCACCTCGCCCACCGTGTTCGTCTCTTTGCCGTCCGCGTCGCGGCCCGCATAGGTGATGTAGTAGATGACGCGCTCGCCGTTCTCGTAGCGCGTCGCGGCGTCGCTGGGCGCGACGTAGCCGTACCAGTAGTAGTCGTAGCTCTCGTAGCCGTCCGAGCTGTCGGCTGTGGGCTGCACCTGCTCGAAGCCGGCGGATTTCTGGGCGTCGGTCAGGGGGACGAGAGCGCGC
>CAVAWX010000055.1:7612-8194 GCA_963592385.1 Acidaminococcaceae bacterium
CGACCACGACGCTTGCCTGCGGGTCGAGGCGCTCGAAGCGCTGTATGGCGCACGGCCACTCGACGGCGGCCAGCGCGGCGGGCAGCACGCCGCCCGCGAGCGCGACGCTCACGACGACGGCAACGACCTTCGCCGCACGGGTGCGCAGCACGCAGCGCATGCGGGGCGAGCGAAGGCATCGCGTGAAAAACGCGCCCGCAGAGGGCGCGGCGGCTTCACCAGGCGCGTGCTTTGCGCGGGGACGGCGCTTTAGGCGGCGAGGGCGAAGATCAGGCTGTGAAGGACCCCCCCCCCCAGGCAATTTATTTTCAGACGGCATGTCGTTCTCCTCGTCTCCCGCTTCGCCGGAGCGCCCGCTGCGGCGCCCTGTTTCACCTCGGGCACCCGTCGCGGCGCCCATCTTCACCAAAAACGCCTCGCGCGGCGCCCTACCTCATCCGAGCACCCTTGCGGCGCGTGCTTCACCGCACACATCCAGCGCGATGCCCGCTCAACTGCCGCTTGAAGGCGCCCATGATAGCAGTTTTCCAAGTTTTGCGACCGGAGCGCGCGGGGGCGTGCCCCGGCGCAGTTTTCGCAGCG
>CAVAWX010000055.1:8204-12352 GCA_963592385.1 Acidaminococcaceae bacterium
AACAGAGGGCGTCCTCGAGCAGGGCGCGCACTTCCTTTTTCGGTGAAGAGAAGGCGCGCGGGGGCGTGCCCCGGCGCAGTTTTCGCAGCGACGCGAACAGCCCGGTGGGCTGCTCACCAAAGCGAGGACTGTTTGAGCGCGGGGCACGCCCCCGCGCGCCCTTCTAGGAGGCAGCTCGCTTGCGGCGGGTGAGGAGGAGCGCCAGGAGGGCGGCGGCCACGAGCGCGGCGTCGCGCGCGCCCTACATCTTCGAGAGAGCCGCCGCGATGGCCGCAATGTCGATTTCAGCGAGCCTCCCGATTTTTCCCGCCGCGCCGAAATAGGCAGCCGGAATCGCAGCGATGCGGTCTATGCGGGCGATAGAGGGCTTCTCGAGCCCGGCCGCCCCCCAGTCGAGCAGAAGGTGGTCGTGCTCCATGCGGAGCTTGTTGGTCGAGCTGGTGACCATCATGACGACCGTCTCGTCGTCTTGGGTGCCGAGGATTATGACAGGACGAAACTTGTAGCCCCGACCGCCCTCGAAGTCGAACCTCGCATGCCAGACCTCCCACGGGCGCGGGACGGCACTATTCATCGTCGTCATTCCAGTCGGCCGGCAAGACGGGCACGCCGTCGGCGTTCAACGGAGCCTTGTAAGCGCGGGCCGCGAGCGCGTCGTAGGACGGCATCTCCGCAGGGCGCATGTCGAACGGGAGGCCGCCGACCTCGACCGACTTCACCAAAAAGACGTTAATCGCGTCGGAGAGGGTGAGACCCCAGCGCGCGTAGATCTCGGTCGCGCGGGCCTTCACCTCGTCCGTGGTGCGGAACTTGCCCTCCGCCCTTCGTGCTGTGAGTGCCGGCATGATATGCCCCCTTTCATGCCCCTGAGTATACCCTTTCAGGGGCTATATAGTGATATGGGTCGCGTATTTTTCGAAGAGGCGCATTCCAGATTACACGTCTCCTTGCCGGTGAAGAAAGGCGCCAGGAGCACGGTGCCTTTCCCCAAGAACGCTACGCCAACGAGCAAGAAAGCCGGCTTGAGCGCCGGGCGAAAAGTGGCTAGAATTTTGTACACATCAGACTCGGCGATTGGAGGACACATGGCACTCACGATAGGGCTTGCGGAGGCGAGGAACAACTTCTCGAGCGTCACGGCCGAGGTGAACAAGACGGGCCGCCCCGTCACCGTGCTGAAGAACAACAGGCCCTGGGTTGTCATAGGGCCCGCCGCCGCGCCGAGCCGCGCCGCGCAAGAGCCCCTCGACGTGGCGGTCGACTTCATGGACGAGTACGCCGACGTGTTCAGCGAGCTCGCCAAATGAGCGGGCCCGCCGCCGCGCGCCTCCAGGAACCAGCCCCGGCGCTCACCCCTGCGCGAGAAGCGCCGCGTCTATCGCCTCGCGGATGAACTCCGACTTGCTCTCGCCGCGGCTCTTCGCGACGGCGCCGATGGCGAATATGCGGGACTTGGGCAGGCGAAACGACACCGTCTCCATGTCCTCGTCGTAGATGCGGGGGCGCCCGGGGCTGACCTTGCCGTGCCCCTCCCAGGCGCCGTTCTCGTATTCCTCGGCCAGCTCGTCGAGCATCCCGTCCGTGAGGAGGGTGCCGTCGTCTGCCTCGTACGCGCCGTTCATCTCCGTCTCCTCTCCACGCCCAGCTCGTCGTATGTCTTCGCGGAAGGGGGCGTCATCGCATGATAAATCAGCCAGTCCCCGCCCCGCAGCCTGACGGCCACCATCTCCAGCAGGCGCGCCTTGCCGTCGAAACCGATGGCGACGTGCTGGTTGCATTTCGCCCCGGTGCGCGGCGTCGACGCTATCGCGTTTTCCCATGCCGCGCGAACCGACGCCTCGTCGAGCTCTGGATGCCGCTGCATCACCCTCTGGTGAACTATGAGCTCCGCCATACAGCCTCCTTTTTGCAATGCGAAATTATAGCGCAGGCGGCCGGCTCTTCGATGCAGGATCGGCGGCGGGCCAACGAAGGGCTGCAAATTGACTGAAGGCGACTTTCAGCAGGTAATGGGAACGGGCGAGCCTGTCGCGAAGGCCAGCGCGAACCAGTCTCGTTGGCGAATGTGGCACTTGGCTAAAGGGCGCGCTGCCGCAGTTCTAGGGCGCGCACGTCCTTTTCGGTGAAGAGGGGGCGCGGGGGTGTGCCCCGGCGCAGTTCCACAGCGACGCGAACAGCCCGGTGGGCTGTTCGCCAAAGCGAGGACTGTTTGAGCACGGGGTATGCCCCCGCGCGCCTCGCCCGCGCAAACCCAACGTGCCCACATCTGCCACGCAGGGGCATCTATCCACGCCAGCACCCGCCCGCGCGCCCGCGCCCGGACGCTCCCCCTGCAGCGCGACTACAGCGCGGCCAGCACGCTCGCGGCCTTCTCGAGTGACGCGCGCCGCAAGAACTCCGACTTCTTCACCCCCTGCGCCTTCGCGGCGCGCTCTATGAGCTCGGCGCCCGACGCGGGGCACTTGAACGATAGGTTCCTGTTCT
Source organism: Acidaminococcaceae bacterium (assembly GCA_963592385.1). Lineage (GTDB taxonomy): Bacteria > Actinomycetota > Coriobacteriia > Coriobacteriales > QAMH01 > CAVAWX01. The sequence goes on from CAVAWX010000055.1 coordinate 10,689, forward strand.
CCTCCGCCGACAGCCTCGGACGCCCGACGCGCAAGGCGACCAGATCGCCCTCCCACGTGCCGTCCTCCCACTGCTTCGCCCGCGCCTCGATTTCCTCGTCCGTGAGCACGTACCCACTCGCAAGCTTGTATTCCGCCATCTTCACTGCCTCCTCCTGCTGGCCTCCACCTCGCGTTCCGTGCGCTTCGACAGCGGCGTGTTCGCGTGGTAGATGAGGATGCCCTCCGTCGTGGGCACCCCCACCATCTCGATGTCGCGACCCTTCTCGTCCCTGCCGATCCAGAGGTACTCGGGAAAATTCGGGCTGTCCAGGCGAATGCCCTCGTAGAAGGAGTTCCGCCACGCGTGCTCGATGTCGCCTTCCGTCAGCTGCGGATGACGCTCGCAAACCCGCCGGTGGACAATCAGCTCCAAGGCTCCTCCTTTTTCTACTGCTAAATTGTACTACGAAATACCTTTGAGCGAAAAGCTATTTTCAGCCGATAGCGGAGACGGCCGAGCCCGATGCGAAGGCAATGCGAACCGACTCGTTTCAGGCGCGCCGCCGCAGCTCTAGGACGCGCACGTCTTTTTTCGGTGAAGAGGGCGCGCGGGGGTGTGCCCCGGCGCAGTTTTCGCAGCGACGCGAACAGCCCGGTGGGCTGTTTGCCTTTCGCGAGGACTGTTTGAGCACGGGGTATGCCCCCGCGCGCCTCGTCCGCGCGTTCGGCGCGAGCCTGCGTTAGCCGCCTCGAATCTGCGCTTCCGGCTCGCTCCCGCCTGCTACGACTACGGCTCCAAGCAGGCGAAGGGCACGACGTAGATGTCGTTTTCCGCATCGTGATAGGCAAACGGGGAGTTCATGGTAACCACCGCCATGAACTCCGGCGCCGGGTTTCGCGCCATGGGATTTAATGCCACTTTCTTCCTCAGACGCGCCAGGTTTTTCACTCCATCGGGCACCTTCGCGTCATTCATCTTTATCTCGATGGCGCCCCATCTGCCATCAGGCAGTTCGATGACAACATCCACTTCGAGACCGTCGGCATCCGCGTAGTAGAACAACGCGCTCTTCCCCACCGTCGGCAACGCTCTGGCAAACACGCGGATGTCGTGCACGCAGAGCGCCTCGAACAAGACGCCGAAAAGCTGCCCATCGCCCATCAAGCGTTTCGCATCGATCGCGAGCAGCGCCGCCGCGATCGAAGGGTCCGCGAAATAGCGCTTCGGCTTCGTTCGGACTCTGGAACGTGCGCGCACGGGAGCGTCCCAGCCAGGCAGCTCCTCCAGAAAATACAGCTCCTCGAACAAGTCGATGTAGCGCGACACCGTGTGCCGCGTCTGGACACGCGTGTCGCCTCGAGAAACATCATCCGCAATCGTGCGGAGGGTTGCGCTCGTCCCCACGTTGCGCGCGAGCGAGGCAGCAATGCGCCTTGCCAGCGTAGGGTTGCCGCCTTTTCTGACAACACTCGTCTCGAATGTCGCCGCAAGATAGCTGTGGATCGCATTCGAGGCCGCCCTTTCCCCGCGCTCCATGAGCGCTGGCCACCCCCCCTTCACAATGGAATGCGCATACTCTTCCAAACCGGGCGAGCTTGCTGCGCAGGGTTTAAAGGCACCCTCGAAAAGCGCAGCAAGGGAAACGCCCCCCGACACTTTCCCTTTTTCCAGCATGGTCATCG
>CAVAWX010000055.1:12362-12938 GCA_963592385.1 Acidaminococcaceae bacterium
TGGTCATCGTGGACATATTCACCCGGGCGATCCGCCCCGCGCCGCTATGCGAGACTTTGTCCTTTGCCGGCGTGGAAGAACCGGTCAGGATGAAGCGACCAAAGCTGCCAGGATGGTCGTCGACGTCGTGCCTGACCGCATCCCAGACCTTCGGAACATCCTGCCACTCGTCCAAGACGACGGGAAACGAATCAGAGAGCAGGATGGCGGATGGATCGGTTTCGGCAATGCGTCCCACCCTCTCGTCGTCGATTTGCACGAGTTTTTCGGCAAAAGCAAGCGAGGTCCACGTCTTGCCGCACCACTTCGTTCCGCACACTTCGACAGCCCCAAACGAAGCAAGCGCCTCTTGAAGCTCGTCCTCCACGATGCGTCGAGTATATCCAGCCTTGTTTTGCGAACCATTCATGCAATTCCCTTAAATATTAAAATCCAAGCTCAAGGCATATGATATTACAAAATCGAGGATTTTGAACGACCATTTTCGAGGATTTTGAACGACCATTTTCGAGGATTTCAAACGTGGGGGCTCATCACATATTCCGCAGGAACTCCCACAGGCGAGGCGGGGCGCCT
>CAVAWX010000056.1:0-12063 GCA_963592385.1 Acidaminococcaceae bacterium
GCGTGGCCGTGGCCGTGGGCGAGCTGGCCGACGGGCTGGACATCGACCTGGACGCGGTGCCGCGCAAGTACGAGGGCCTCGACGGCACGGAGCTGGCCATTTCGGAGAGCCAGGAGCGCATGGCCGTCGTGCTGGCGGCAGACGACGTCGAGGAGTTCATCGGCTACGCGCACGAGGAGAACCTCGAGGCGAGCGTCATCGCGCACGTGAGCGAGGAGCCGCGCCTGCGGATGAGCTGGCGGGGCGGGCAGATCGTCGACATCGACCGCGCCTTCCTCGACACGAACGGGGCGCGGCGCGTGCAGGCGGCGCATGTGGTGAAGCCGTGCGGGACGAGCGCGGATGAAGCAGCCGCGAATGCGGCGGGTGAAGCGGACGGCGCAGGCGCAAGCGGCGCGAATGCGGCGGGTGAAAAAGACGGCGCCACGCTCGAGGCGCGGATGCGCGCGCTGCTGGCCGACCCGAACGTCGCCTGCGCGAAAGGCCTGGCGGAGCGCTTCGACTCGAGCATCGGCGCAGGCAGCGTGCTGGCCCCCTTCGGCGGCACGCGCCAGCTCACCCCCGCGCAGGCCATGGTCGCCAAGCTGCCCGTGCCGGACGGCGCGACGCGCACAGCCAGCGCGATGGCCTGGGGTTTCAACGCGCAGCTGATGGCCGGCGACCCCTATCTGGGCGCCTACCTGTCCGTGCTCGAAAGCGTCGCCAAGCTCGTGGCCACCGGCTTCTCGCGCACGCGCGCGCACCTGAGCTTCCAGGAGTACTTCGAGAAGCTGCGCGACGAGCCCGCACGTTGGGGCAAGCCCGTCGCCGCGCTGCTGGGCGCCCTCGACGCCCAACTCGACCTCGGGGTGGCCGCCATCGGGGGCAAGGACTCGATGTCGGGCAGCTTCGAGGACCTCGACGTGCCGCCCACCCTCGTCTCGTTTGCCGTGGCGGCAGGCGACGTGCACCGCGTCGTCTCGCCCGAGTTGAAGGGCGCAGGCCACACCCTGCTCTTCATCGCGCCCGCGCGTGAGGCCGACGGGGTGAAGCCGACGGCGCAGGGCATGTGCGCTGCGCTCGACCTCGTGGAGGAGCTGATCGCGCAAGGCGAGGTGCTTGCGTGCGCGACCTGCGGTTTTCACGGTGCGGCAGAAGCGCTGTTCAAGATGTGCGTGGGCAACCGCATCGGCGTGAAGCTGAAAGACGGCGCGTTCGATGAAGGGGTTGGCACGAGCGTGGGTGAAGCTGGCGCGGGCGGCGCGGGCGAGGCTGCCTCGCGCAACGCCGGGCTTTTCACCCCCGCGTACGGCGCCTTCATCCTCGAACTTGCCGACGGCGCGAAGGCACCGCAGCAAGCGGAGCTGCCCGGCGGCGTGGACCTGCGCGCCATCGGCACGACGACGCAGGAGTACCGCCTGGTCGCCGGCGGCGAGGACATCGACCTAGCCGAACTCGAAGGCCCGTGGATGGAAGCGCTCGAGAAGGTCTACCCCTGGCGCGGCGCCGGCGAGGACGTCGAGGCCCTCGCCTTCACCGACAAACTCCCCCTCGCCTGCCCGTCGAGCTTTGCGAAACCGCACGTCGTCATCCCTGTGTTCCCGGGTACGAACTGCGAGTTCGACAGCGCGGAGGCCTTCGAAGCGGCAGGCGCGAGCACGCAGACCTTCATCGTGAACAACCTCACGCCCGCCGCGGTGGGAGAAAGCAGCCGCGCGCTTGCCGCGGCCATCGACGGCAGCCAGATCGTCATGCTGCCGGGCGGCTTTTCCGGCGGCGACGAGCCAGACGGCGCGGCCAAGCTCATCGCGAGCTTTTTCCGCAACCCGGACATGACCGAGGCCGTGCGACGCCTGCTCTTCGACCGCGACGGCCTCATGCTGGGGATATGCAACGGTTTCCAAGCGCTTGTGAAGCTCGGGCTGGTGCCCTACGGCGACATCGTCGCGCCGGCGGCAGGCGCCCCCACCCTCGCGGCCAACACGATCGGGCGGCACGCGAGCTGCCTCGTGCGCACGCGCGTGGCCTCGACGCTGTCGCCGTGGCTGTCGCGCTGCGAGGCAGGCGAGGTCCACACGATGCCCGTGAGCCACGGCGAGGGACGCTTCACCGCCAGCGACGAGGTGCTCGCGCGGCTCGTGGAGGCCGGGCAGGTGGCCACGCAGTATTGCGACGCGGACGGGCGGCCGAGCATGGACGTGTCGGTGAACCCCAACGGCTCGGTGCTGGCCATCGAGGGCATCACCAGCCCCGACGGGCGCGTCTTCGGCAAGATGGGGCACACGGAGCGCAGCCGCGACGGCCTCTACCGCAACGTCGCGGGGCAGCGGCGTCAACCGCTATTCGAGGGCGGCGTGGACTACTTCGCCTAGAGCAAGGCGCGGGGCGGGGCGGGGCGGGGCTAGCACCCGAACGCTTCACTGCTGCGGGAGCGCGCGCGTTCCCGCCAGCCGCACGCGTCCGCTTTCCCGGCGCCTTCTCGCCGCTGGGAAAGCGGGCAGCGGCAAAGGCGAGGCGCGGCGCTAGACGAACTTCACCGCCGTGCCGTAGGCAAGCAGCTCGGTCGAGCCCTGGGTGATGGTGCTCTCGGCGAAGCGCATCATCACGACGGCGTCCGCGCCCATCTGCGCCGCCGCCTCCTCCATGCGCTGCTCGGCGATGTCGCGCGCTTCGTTGACCATGTCGGTGTAGGACTTGATCTCGCCGCCGACGACGGCCTTCATGCCGGCCATGATGTCGCGGCCGACGTGCTTGGAGTAGACGATGTTGCCGCGCACGAGGCCGATGGCCTGGTAGGGGCGGCCGGGGATGTTCTCTGTGGTCGTGACTATCATGGGCGGTCCTTTCTCCTTGTCGGACAACTACACACGCCAACGATAGCAAAAGAAGCTGTTGTGGCCTAATTGCCGACGTGCGTCTTTGGACGTGATTTCATCATTAGGGCTGCTAGATGGCCGTGAAAATGCGGCCATGGAACGGGCGCTGGGCTAGAAGCTCTCCTTGTAGGGGCGGCCGAGGAATTTTGCCGCGAGAAACGCCCCGCCTTTCTTCGCCCAGTTCGTCTTCTCCAGGTTCACGGCGGCGCACTCGGTGAACGGGGTGTTCGTCGCGAGGAGCCAGGTGTCGAGCAGGCGCTCGGCGAGGCGCCCCATCACGCGCTGCTCGAAGGGGGTCATGCCGGAAAAGTCGATGCGCTCCTCGCAGGCAAACAGCACGTCGAACAGCCAGGTGCAGTACGCGTCGAGGATGTCGCGGCGCATGACGGCCATGTTGCAGATGTGCAGGCGCGTGCCGCCCAGCACCTGCTCGAAGGCCTCGAGGAAAGCGGGGCTGCGCTCGGCAATGGTCGCGGCGAGCGCGTCGAAGTGCGCGACGTCGAAGGTGTGGGCATAATGGCTTTTCACCGTCTCGATATGGTAGTCGCGCGGACGCGCCACGACGACGGGAGCCTTCTCGAGCAGCGCGTCCAGGTCGCCGCCGGCGAGGACGTGGCGCGGTCCGCTCCCCCGGAAATGCCGCCTGTAGTGCACGAGGCCGAGGTACTCGCAGTCGAGGTTTCTCCACCCCCAGTACAGGGCGGTCAGCTCGCAGTAGCGCGGGTTCTTCTCCGAGATGTGCTCGCCAACATCGTCGCGGGTGAAACGCGGCGGCCACTCGGTTGCATCGCCGTCTTCACCGTTCGCAGCGCCCGCGCCCACGCCAACGCCCGCACTCGCGCTGCCCGCGCCCGCTGCCACACCCATGCTCGCGCCGCCGCCCTCACCATCCGCATCGCGCAAGCTCGCATCAACGCCCGTGCCGCCCGCATCTCCTGCAAGCGCCGCACCCACGCGCACGGGCAGGTACAGCTCGTCGTCCGGCATCCAGTACGGCTTGGTCGTGGCCACGAGAATCTTCGCGTTCACCATGCTCCTGTTCGTCCTCCACGCCCCTTCGAGCTTCCCGAAAGCCCTTTTGCGCTCTCCCGGAAATCCCTCGGGCTTCCCTACAACCCTCGAGCCCTTTTCGGGCGCCCGCTACTCGTCAAACGCTCCGCGCGCATCCACCGTAGCACAATCCGTGCACCCCAAGACGGGCGACGAAGGCTCGCCCAGCCGCACCGCGCAGACGAGCAGCCGCGCCCGAGCCTTCACGGCCTACCCCTCCGAAGAGCCGCCCAACCCCTTCGCGTAGGCCAGCAGGGCGGCCCGCTCGTTGTCAACTTCACCGTCCACGACGGCCTGCAGGCATGCGCGCAAAACCTCCCCCAGCCGCGGACCCTCGGACAGGCCAACGTCCATGAGGTCGCGTCCGTCCACCGCCAGATCGTGCAGCCCGAAGACCTGCATCCCGGCCAGCGTCTCGGCGAAAAACGCCTCGTAGGCGTCCATGTTCGCAAGCGCCCCATCCGCCTCGGCGGGGTTCAGCGCCCGGATGTCGCAGCGGTGGATGGCCAGTATCCGCCGCATCGTCTCCTCGCCGAAGCGCACGATCCAGCGGCGCAGCCCCCGCCTGGTCGTGGGCAGGTTCGCGTCGTGGTAGCGCACGAGCAGCTCGGCCAGGTGCGCCTCCCTGCGCGGCAGGCGCAAACCCCGGGCCAGCTCGTGGAATATCTCGGCGCCGACCTCGCGGTGGTCGTAGAAATGCCCGCAGCCGTCTTCGCCCATCCGAAACGTCGCGGGCTTGCCGATGTCGTGGAAGAGCACGGCGTAGCGCATGACGGGCTCGGGCGGCGCGCACGACGCGGCGCGCACCATGTGCTCCCACACCGTGTAGACGTGGTGCGGATTGCGCTGGTCGAAGCCTATGCACGGCTCCATCTGCGGGATGAAGACGGCGACGACGTCGGCATACTCGAGCAAGGTGTCCACGATGAAGTCCCCGCAGATGAGGCGCCGAAACTCCATCTCGATGCGCTCGGGCGCCACCTGGGAGAGCAGCCCGCGGTCCGCATGCAGCGCCGCCGCCATCTCGTGCTCGATGGAAAAGCCACGGCAGGCCGCAAAGCGCAGCGCCCGCAGTATGCGCAGCGCGTCTTCGGCGAAGCGCGCGTGGGGCCGGCCCACCGTGCGCAGGATGCCCGCCGCCAGATCCTCGCGGCCGCCCGTCGTGTCCACGAGGCCGCGCGCGGGGCTGTAGGCCATCGCGTTCACGGTGAAGTCGCGCCGCAGCAGGTCGCCTTCCACGTCGTCGATGAAGCTGACGGCGTCCGGGTGCCGCCCGTCGCTGTAGGCGCCCTCCGCGCGAAAGGTCGTGACCTCGTAGGGCTCGTGGTCGACGATGGCCGAGACCGTGCCGTGCTGCAGCCCCGTCTCGACGACGGGGATGCCGGCGGCGGCAAGGCAGGCCTCGACCTCGTCCGGCCGCGCGCTCGTCGTAATGTCCCAGTCGTGCGGCTCCAAGCCGGCCAGCGCGTCGCGCACGCAGCCGCCGACCACGTAGGCCTCGTGCCCGCCCGCCTCGAGCGCGTCGAGCACGCGCCGCGCGGGACGCGGGATCTCTATGGAAAACGAGGCTGCCATCTGCCCTCTGTCCTCTCCCCCGCCTTTTTCGCGAACTTCCCTTTCACCCAAAACGGCGCGCATGTCCGCAGGCGCCGGCCGCGCCGCGCGCGCGCCGCCGCGAGAACGCCTACATGCGCCGCCAGCGCGTGAGGCGCCGTTCTGCCACGTCGAAGACCTCGTAGAGCACGATGCCGAAGACGGCGAACACCACGATTCCCGCAAACATCTGCTCGTATTCCAGCAGGCTGTAGGCGTGCATGACGAAATACCCCAGGCCGCCCGACGAGCCGGCCATGCTCTCGGCGATGAAGAGTATGGCGATCGAGACGCCGCAGGTCACGCGCAGGCCGGTGAAGAGGTCGGGCAGGGTCGCGGGGACGACGACGTGGGTGAAGACCTGGCGGCGCGTCGCCCCGAGCGAGCGCAGCGAGACGACGGCGCCTGCGGGCACGTTGCGGGCGGCGTCGCGCATAGTCACGGCCAGCTGGAAGAAGACGACGATGGCGATAAGGATGATCTTGGTCTGGCCGCCGAGGCCGAAGAGGATGAAGAGGACGGGCAAGAGCACGATCTTCGGCAGCGGGTAGAGCACGTAGAGCACCGGCCCCAGCAGCTCGTCGGCGCGCTGCGAGCGCCCGAGGGCAAGGCCGGCCGGCACGCCGAGAGCCGCGCCGATGGCAAGGCCGGCCAGAAGGCGCAGCGCGGAAAGCCCCAGTTCGGGCAGCATGCGCCCCATGTTGTCCACGAGCGCCGGCCAGGTGGCCGCAGGCGTGGGCAGGGCAGGCGAGCCCACGGCCAGCGCGAGCAGCCACCACAGGGCTATGGTGAAGACGGTACCCCAGACCAGGGCCGCGGCCTTGCGCCACGCGCTCCTACGCATGTTGCCCACCCCCTTCGCGCAGCGCGGCGCGCAAGCGCTGCGCGCGCTCGAAGAAGGCGCGGCTCTCGCGCCAGCCGTCCTCGCCCACCTCGGGGTTGTCCAGCTCCGCGACGACGTGGCCCGGGCGCCCGGACATGACGAAGACGCGCTGGCCCAGGAAAACCGCCTCGTCGATGGAGTGCGTGACGAGCACCTGCGCATACGAGCCGCGCTGCCACAGCTCGAGCAGCAGCTCCTGCATCTGCTCGCGCAGCAAGGCGTCGAGCGCGGAAAGCGGCTCGTCCATGAGCAGGAGGTCGGCGTCGAGGGCGAGGCTGCGGGCGAGGGCCAGGCGCTGGCGCATGCCGCCGGAAAGCGCATCCGGATAGCTGTCGGCGAACTCGGACAGCCCCACGCCGGCAAGCGCGGCGGCCGCCTTCTCGCGGCGCTCCTCGCGCGCGACCCCGCGCAGCTTCAAGCCCAGCTCGACGTTTTTGCGCACCGTCTTCCACGGCAGGAGGCCGAAATCCTGCAAGATGAGCGCCGTCTTCCTGCGCGGGCCGCACACCGGCGCACCGCCCACCTCGACATGCCCGCTGCTCGCGGCCACGAGCCCCGCGGCCAGCTGCAGGGTGCTCGACTTGCCGCAGCCGGAAGGGCCGATCACGGCCACGGACTGCCCCGCTTCAACGGAAAAGTTCAGGTCGGACAGGGCAAGCAGGCCGTCTGCGCCGCGCGCGGGCGCCGGATACGACAGCGAGACGTCGGTGAAGGACAGATGCGGCATCGCGAACTCAGGCCTTGCCCTAGAGCTCGTCGCCGACGGCAAACGAGACGAGCGAGCGGCCGTCGGAGCCCTCCGCGCACACGACCCTATCGTCTGCATGCGCCGCGCGGGCCGCCGCGTCCGCAGCCCCGCCCGCCGGCAACGCACCCGCGTCCGCGCCGTCCGCTTCACCCACCACGCCCGTGTGCAGGGCCGCCGCGCCGCACATGAACGAGCGCGCCGCCACCTGCTCGAGGCCCACGCGCCCGAACAGCGCCGCCAGCTCTATCTTGCTCAAGAACTGCTGCGTGCTCTCGTAGAGCCACTCGTATTCACCATGGTGGCGCACGCCGCCGCCCAGCAAGGTCATGATGTACTTGTAGTAGAGGCGGTAGAACGGCCGCACGAACGCCGCGTCGGGCACCGAGGCGTCCAGGCACGCGACGCTGCCGCCGGGGCGCGTCACCCGGGCCATCTGGCGCAGGACCTGCTCGTAGTCGGGCGTGTTGCGCAGGCCGAAGCTCACCACCGCGGCGTCGAAGATGCCGTCGTCGAAGGGCAAATCCATCGCGTTGCCCTCGACGAGCAGGACGTTGTCCATGCCCGCCATGCGCGTGCAGGCCACGTCGAGCATGCCGGCGGAGAAGTCCAGCCCCACCACGAGCAGCTCGGGATGCGCGCGTGCGATCTGCTCGGTGATGTCGCCCGTGCCGCAGCACACGTCGAGCACGATGCCCGGCTCGCGGCCCGCGCACGCCGCGAGCGCCACATCCTCCAGACAGCGCTTCCACATGCGGTGCATCCCCAGGCTGATGCGGTCGTTGGCCGCGTCGTAGCCGTCGGCGATGCTCTCGAAGACGCCGTGCACGTGTTCCTTTGCCATGCGAGACGCGTTCCTTTCGATAGGGCGGGCGGCGGGCGCCTAGAAGAGGACGGCCGCCGCGGGGTTCATCAAGGTATACATCATACCCAAGAGATAGGCGCCGTTCACGAAGAGGTTGGCCTTGCCGACGGCCGCCATCGCGGGCCCGCGCGTCTCGTGGACGAGCGGGTTGGTGAACGAGGCGCGCAAGGTCCCCGCCCCGAAGACGAGCACGACGAGCGCAAGCCATGCCCCGCCGCCGAAACAGCAGGCCGAAAGCGCCAGCACCAGCACCACCCACGCGGCCACGACGACGCGGTAGAGCACGCGGGCGCGTCCACGTCCGAGCAGCACGGCCAGGGTCTTTCGCCCGGCGGGCGCGTCGCGTTCGATGTCGCAGGCGTTTTGCGTCGCCATGACAAGCGCGATCCCGACGACGAAGGGCAGGGCGCACCACACGAAGGGCGGGCAGCCGGACGGACCGGCGGTGAAGAGGGCGATCTGCGCGGGAAAGGCGAGCGGCGCGGGCGCGGGCGCGGGCATGTCTAGGCAGGCGAAGACGACGACGTCTGCCAGGGGGATGAGAAAGCCCATGACGACGCCGGAGACGAGCTCGCCTAGCGGCAGATACGAGATGGGGAGCTTGCCGTTCGAGTAGGCCACGATCACGAGCGCCCCGATGGCGCCGATCACGACGGGCACGGCGGTCGCGGCCAGCACGCAGCACGCAAGCCCGCAGACGAGCGCCACGCCCATCTCGGCCAGCGCGAGCACGAGCACGTGGCGCGGGTCGGGGTTGTTGAAGACGAGCACGGCGTCGGTCGGGTCGTCGGAGTTTTCCGCCGTGTCGGTGCCTTTCTTGAAGTCCGCCCAGTCGTTGAGGGTGTTCACGGCCGACTGCGCGAAAACCGCCACCGCGAGCAGCAGACACCACACGAGCGGCGAAAATGTCCAGCCGCAGGCAAGCGCGTACAGGCCGCCGAAGGCCGTGGGCAGCACGGAAGGCCCGGGCCAGGTGTGCGGCGCGGCCAGGCGCACGCACATGAGCGGGGTCAGGCGCTCGTAGGCGCCCGCCGTCGCGGGCGCAGGCGCGCTGTCAGAGGCGCCGCGGGGACCGGAAGCGGCGGCTGCATTTCGTGCGGCGGCTGCACCGCGCACGCCGCCCGCGTCTTTCACCACGTCGCTCATGCGGCGGTGAAGCTGCCGTCGGCCTCGTTGTAAGCGATGCCGTTGCCGCCGTAGCCCTTCTTCTTCATCCACTCGATCTGCGGGTCGATCAGCGCGGCGGGCGGATACGCGCTGCCGCCGTTTGCAGCGCTCGCATGCGGGTAGACGCTGATGGGATAGCTGTCCTTGATGGTGTCGTTGAGGTTTGCCTTCTCGGCCAAGAGCCCGCGGAACTCCTCGGGCGCCGCGTTGATCGCGTCAGCCGCCTCGTCCCAGGCGCCGCGCAACGCCTCGAGCTGCGCGGATGCCACCTTGCCCCGCGCGGCCACGATCACGGACTGCGAGATGTTGTCGCCTTTCGTGTCGTCGGCGATGACCTTCATCCCGTTGGCCTCGCCCAGCGCGAGCATCGACCCGGGCAGCGCGGCGGCCGCGAGCTGGCCGGACGCCACGAGGCTGTAGCGGTCGGGCAGGCTGGGGACCTCCTCGACGGGGATGGCGGCCGCGTCGAAGCCCTCCTGCTCGCACAGCTTGTCGAACACGTACTCGGGCACGGTGTTGGCTGCAAGCCCCACGCCCTGCGAACTGCCCACCGTCGTCATCTCGCGCAAGGTGGAAAAGCGCGCGTCGGCTTTCGCCAGCACGCCGAAGCGCCCCTGGCTCGCGTCCGTGCCAAGCGATATCCACTCCATGGTCAAGTCGGCGCCGCTTTCCACGAGCTTCACCGTGCGCATGGGGTCGGTCATGGCGACGGCCACCTCGCCTGCGGTGATGGCGGCAGAGAGGCTTTGCGCCGAGTCGAAGAGCGCTATCTCGGCCTCGACGCCGTGCTTGGCGAAAAGCCCGTCGCGCTCGGCGACCCACAGCGGCAGGATGTCTTCGGTGGGCATGGAGCCGATCTTCACCGTGCCGCCCGTCGCGCCCGAGCCCGAGCCCGACCCGGAACCCGCGCACGCGGACAGGCCGCCCAGCGCGCACATTCCCGCCACTACAGCAGCGCCGCCCAAAAACGAGCGGCGCGAGAGAACAGATGCCATTTTTCTCGCTCCTTGTCTCCCGCAGCCACAAGCCCTGCGGGGCGAAGGCGGCGGGTTTAACGTGAATCTCAGTCGGTGAACGTGTATTCGAGCACGTAGTCGTTCATCTGGTAGCCGCCGCCGACGTCGGTGTCCACCTCGTCTATCTGCACGAAGCCCATGTGGTCGTAGCGCTGCAGGCTGGCCTCGTTGTTGCGGTCGCAGGTCAGGCGTATCTTGCCCAGCCCCAGCTCGCGCGCGCGGGCCTTCACGAACTCGAACTCCTGGCGCCCGTAGCCCTTGCCGCGCTCGTCTTTCAGCAGGTAGAGCTTGCTCAAGAACAGGTAGTCCTCCTGCGGGGCCACGCCGACGAAGCCGATGTGCGCGCCGTCGGCGTCGGCGAAGTAGAACTCGTAGCCCTCGTCGGCGATCTCGCGCGTCAGGACCTCGGCGGACAGCATGTGGTCGAGCAGGTACTCGAGCTTGTCGGGGGTGAGCATGGCGGGGAAGTACTCGCGCCAGATCTTTTCCGCGAGATTTGCCAGCTCGGCGATGTGCTCGGGTTCTTTCACGGGGACGAATTCAAGTGTAGTCATACGTGTGCGCTCCTTTGCGCCTCCTGTGCCAGACGGCCGTTCAGGCGGCGGATTTCGACGAGGAGGAAAATACCACAAAAGACGATGGACAAACCGTCCGACACCGGAAAAGCAAAGCAGAAACTGAACAGCTGCGAGACGCCCGGGAAGAGGCCGGGCACGACGGCGGGGATGATGAAGTACAGCGGCAGCTGGAAGATGATCTGGCGCGTGACGGACAGGATGGCCGACTTCATGGGCTGGCCCGTGGCCTGGAAGTAGTTCGAGCCGATGATCTGGATGGACACGATGGGCAGCAGGATGGTCATCACCTTCAGCGCGTCGATGGAGAAGTCCATGAGCTCTTGCTCGACGCCGAACATGGCCACGAGCTGCACCGGCCAGATGTGCACGACGGCAAACAGCGCGGTGAGTATGACCGTGGCGGTGCCCAGCGCGGCGAAGAACGTGCGCTTGACGCGGTCGTATTTGCGCGCGCCGACGTTGAAGCCGAGTATGGGCTGCGCGGCCGTGGCCACGCCGATGGCCGGGAAGATGGAAAACATCACGATCTTCATCACCACGCCGATGGACGCGAGCGCCCCGTCGGTGCCGATGGGGTCGAGCGCGCCCAGCCCCGAGATCACGAAGTTGCCCGCCATCTGGTTGATGGCCGCGGCGCACTGCAGGGCAAACGGCGCAAGGCCCATCGCGAGGATGCGCAGGCACAGCTTGCCTTCCGGGCGCAGGCAGCGGGCGCGCAGCTTGAACGGCGCCTTCTTGCTGCGGGTGAAGTACCACAGCACCCAGGCCGACGAGGCCACCTGGCCCAAGACCGTGGCCGACGCCGAGCCCGCCACGCCCCAGCCGAAGACGAGCACGAACAGGTAGTTCAACCCGATGCACACGACCGTGCCCATCGCCGCCGTGGCAAGCGCGAGGTAGGGGGCGCCGGCCGTGCGGATGAAGTTGTTGATGCCGAAGGCGATGTTGTTGAAGATGAAGCCGTAGCAGATGATCTGCATGAACAGGCGCGCGTAGGGCAGCGTCTCGTCGGTCGCGCCCACGAAGCGCAGGATGGGGTCGAGGCCGAAGGTCGCGACGATGGCCACGGGTATGGCCTCGACGAGCACGATGAACATGGTGTTGCCCAGGGCCATCTCGGCGCGGTCGCGCTTGCCCTCCCCCAGAAGTATCGCGGCCAGCGCGTTGCCGCCGGCGCCCGCCAACATGCATATGGCCAGCAAAATGGTCATGGGCGGCGCGGCCACGGTGGTGGCGGCCAGGCCAATCTTGCCCATGGCCTGCCCCAGCTGCTTCTTCACGGTCTTGGCGTCGCCTGCGGCAACCACGCCG
>CAVAWX010000057.1:0-6292 GCA_963592385.1 Acidaminococcaceae bacterium
GCGCCATTGACACTTTTTTCCTTGAAAAAGTGTCATCCAGATACACTTTTTTGACTAAAAAAGTGTGTCTCCGCGGAGCTGCGCGGCGAATCTTGCGTCAGTCGAGGGTGACGAAGGCGTATTCGAGCGTGTCGTGGAGGGCGCGGGCGGTCTGTTCGACGCGGTCTTTCTTCAGCTCGCACTCCCAGACGACGACCACGTGCCAGCCGTCCGATTCCAGCTCGGCGCGCACACGCTCGTCGCGGGCCTTGTTGCGGGCGAACTTGGCTTTCCAGTAGTCGCTGTTTTTTGCCGGCGTGCTCGCGTACTTGCAGCCCTCGTGGTGGTGCCAGAAGCAGCCGTTCACGAAGATGGCGATCTTGCGCCCCGGATAGGCGATGTCGGGGTGCCCGGGCGCCTTCTTCCAGTCGCAGCGGTATCCCGGCCAGCCGAAGGAGCGCAGCATGGTTCGCACGGCTTTTTCCGGTGAAGTGTCGCGGCGCTTGTTGCCCTGCATCGACTTGCGCGTGGCCGCCGAGACCTCGCCGAACGCGTATGTGGATGCCGCCTGCTCCATGCCGCCAGATGATACACGCCCGCGCCGCGCGTCAGGCACGAGGGCGCTCCTGGAGTGGGCGAGTTCGGATGCCGAAAAAACCGATAGGCCCGCTTGAGGACCGCTTGACATCGCAGGTAGAAGCGGGAAACGCGATGAAGGACCGCTTGAAGGCCGTGCATGGGACCGCTTGAGGACCGCTTGGGCTTGCGGCGCCGCGGGCCTCATATCCCGGCAAGCCAGGCGACGAGCGGCAGCGTCAGCGTGGCAAGCGCGATGGCGGCAACCGAGAGGGCGGTGGCATACGGGCCGTCTCCGCCGCTTGCCTCGATGACGAGGGGGACGAGGACTGTCGGGGGCATGCCCATCATCAGAACCATTGACGCGAACACGTCGTGCGCGAGCGGCAGCATCCCGAGCAGCGGGGCCGCGCACAGCGGCAGTGCCACCATCTTCACCAGCACGCCGACGTAGAGCTCTTTGCCGCGCAGCACCTGCCCCACGTCCGAAAACCAGCACAAGGCCCCGAGGCACACCATGCACAGAGGCGTGGCGACCGCGCCGAGCGTGTCCAGAAAGCCGATCGCCGCCTCCGGCACCGGCACTTCGGCCGCAAGGCAGGCAAGGGCAAGCGCCATCGCCACGATGTTGGGGTTGAAAAAGCCTTTCGCCATCGTCTTGAAGTCGGCCGCGCCCGCGCCCGGGCGGGCAAGCGAGGCGCCGTAGGTCCAAAAGACCAGCTGGTCGATGATCGCGAACAGCACGAGGTTGGCCGCGCCGGTCTCGGGAAACACCGCGACGAGTATGGGCAGGCCGATGAAGCCCGTGTTGCCGAAGATGAACACCATGCGAAACGCGGCCGATTTCTGCCCGCCGAGGCGCAGTGCCGCCGCCAAAAGCCGCATCACGGCGACAATCGCGAGGTAGAAGACGAGCGAGAGGGCCACCATGGGCAGCTGCGCGCACAAAAGCCCTCTGTCCATGCGCTCGCAGATGGCCGAGAAGAGCATCGCGGGCAAGAACACCTTGGTCGAAAGGGCGATCGCCGTCGGCAGCGCCGGGCGGGAGACGATGCCCGCCCGTGCGCAGAGAAAGCCGATCGCGAGCATGAGCGCGAAGGAAACCATCTGTCCTGCGATAGTCGCTGCCATTTTTTCCTCCGAGTCGAGGCGGCGCCTTCAGAGGTCTTCGCGCCCGCGCCTGGTGATGTGCCCGCCGCGTCGCGCCCGCGCTATACCCCCGCAGCGCCCGCGCGCGTGCGACGCGGACGCCGGTTTCACGCTGCGGCGATGCCCTCCTTCACCCTATTCGACGACGATGTCGCTCACCACGACGGGCGTGGGGTTGGCCACGTTGTCGCTGACCGGGCAGCGGCTCTTCACGAAGGCGACGAACTCCCTGGCCGTGGCCTCGTCGGCATCGCACTTGATGTGCGGCGTGACGCGTATCTCGGAAAATCCGCAGCGCAGGTCGGGGTTGACCCCCATGAAGCCGTCCGTGTCGATGTCGCCTTCCAGCTCGACGCCGAAGCTCTCGAGTTTGATGCCCTGGCTTTCCGCGAGGTAGAACGCGGCGATGGTCATGCAGCTGCCGAGCGCCGACAGCAGCGCCTCGACCGGGTTCATCCCCGTGTTCGTCCCGCCGGACTCGACGGGCTCGTCGCAGACGAGGGTGAACTCGCGCACGCTGTTTTCGACGGCAAGGCCCTGCGGGGTCTTCACGGTCTTTGCGTAAGCGGTGGATTTCATGGTCATTTCCTTTCGCTTGGTGAATGTGGGCCGGGCGCGGCCCGCGTGGATGCGTCGCGCAAAGGTGCCCCGCGCGTGAAGGGGCCGCGGCACATCTTTGCGTGGGGCCGCTGCGCCCTACGCGACCTCGTAAATGCGGATGTCGGGGTCTGCCGCCCATGTCGGCTGGAGGGCGGGCGCGACGGTCTTGGTGAACAGCTCGCTTTCCAGGTAGGCCTTCGCGTGCTCGACGGAATCGAAACCGTGCGAGACCTGCACGTCGGTGTCGCGCACGAGCAGCTCCTTGGTCAGCGCGCCGTCGATCTGGTCGAGGAAGGGCTGGCGGTAGTCGGTGTAGACCTTCGCCGCCGCCGGACGCTTGTCCGCATCGATGGTCATGGTCACTTGCAGGTAGGCTTTGACGCTCATGACGAGCTCCTCTCGTTTGCGCGGCGCGTCTTGGCCGGCGCCGCTTCCATGCGCCCTACGATATGGAGCTGCCATGAGAAACGCGAGACATGGGGCAAAAGATGAGTCACTCATCTTTTTCTTAGTTACTGGTGTTTCGTTCGTTGCCGGCGCACACTTGGGTGCATGAGCCGTGCTGCGTTGCGCCGCGTGCGCAATGGCCTCGCACCGACCATGGTGCGCCGCCTGTGTGGTGCCGCGCCGCGCCGATCGTGGTGTGCCGTCGCCTTGTCGCGCGTGCCGCCTCGGATGTGCGCAAGACGGCGACGCACTTGGATGAAAGGGGACAGGAAGATGCATTTCGCGCCAGGAGCTTTGTGGAGGCCGCTGTTCGAGCAGGACAGTGCGATGCTGCAGGTCGCGAGCGGATGCGCGCACAACGCATGCCGTTTCTGCGACATGTACCATGCCCCTTTCACCGTGTCGCCCCGCTCCGAGGTGGAAGCCGACGTGCGCGAGCTGGCCGGCGCCTGCTGCCCGGCTCCGCGCGTCTTCTTGACGGGCGGCAACGCCTTCGCCTTGCCGGCAGACGCCCTCCTCGACATCGCCGCGCTCGTGCGCGAGGCGCTGCCGCAGACGCGAACCATCGGTTGCTTCGCGCGCGTGGACGACGTGGCCGCCAAAAGCGACGACGAGCTCGCGGCCCTTGCCGCCGCTGGCTTCGACATGCTCTCTATCGGCGCGGAAAGCGGCCTCGACGAGGCGCTTGCGCGGATGAACAAGGGTTTTCGCGTCGCCGATACACTCGAGCAGTCGGCGCGGCTCGCACGCGCCAAGATTCGCTTCGCCTTCTTCTACCTCGCCGGCATCGCCGGACACGGGCGCGGCCTGGACAACGCGCGCGCGAGCGCCGAGGCCTTCGGGCAGGCGGCGCCGGCCATCGTCATGGTCCACACCATGACCCCGTTTCCCGGCACGCCGCTGGCCGCCGACATCGAGGCAGGGGCGTTTCCCCAGGCAGGCGAGGTTGAAATCATGGAGGAGCTGCGCGAGTTCTACGCCTGCTACCCCGCGCGCACGCGCATGCTGGCCGCGCACGTGGGCAACACGGTCACCTTCGACGCCTATGTCCCCGACAAGCGCGACGCCATACTCGCCTTGATGGACGAACGCATCGCGCGCGCCGACGAGGGGCGGCTGGCGGCATTTCGCCGCTGCATGCGCTCGATTTGAGGCAAGAAGGCCGCGCGTGCTGCCTGCGGCGACGAGGCGCGCGCGACCTGCACGCCGTGTCCGTTTCGTCGCCGCTTCGAGAAGGGAGATTCACCATGGCGAAGATGCCGCAGGAATGCCAGGACATGATCAACAACGTCTACGCCGCCGCGGTGGCGACCGCATCGGCAGACGGCACGCCCAACGTCGTGTGCTGCTCGATGAAGCAGGCCTACGACGACGAGACGGTCATGATCTCGGACCAGTACATGCTCAAGACGCTTGCCAACCTGCGCGAGAACCCGAGGATGGCCGTGAGCGTATGGGACGAGACGCATGGCTATCAGGTGAAGGGCACGGTATCCTACGAGGACGAAGGGCCGCGCTACGAGCAGGTGGCCGCGCAGGTGCAGGCCATTTTGAGCAGCATGGGCTACGACTACACGAGCAAGGGCGTCGCCTGGCTTGCCGTCGAGGAGGTCTACTCCATCACTCCGGGCGAGACGGCGGGCGCGCGCCTGGCCTAGGGGGCGGCGGCGCTCGGGCATGGGCGGCGCCTTGGATAAACGGGACTCGTCGCCGGGTGAACAGGAACACGGCGGCAGATGGTGAAGCCGGGCAACCGTGGCATTCACCGATGCGGGCGAAGAGAGGAGCGAGAGCGCTATGGCGCACAAGAGGAAGCTGGAAAAGGACATACGCTGCCCGCTCGAGTACGGGCTCGACGTGTTCGGCGGCAGGTGGAAGTCGCGCATCATCTGCGTGCTCGCGGCCAAGGAGCGCCTGCGCTACAGCGAGCTGCGCGACGAGATGGCCAACATATCGGATGCGGTGCTGTCGGCCACGTTGAAGGAGTTGATCGCGGATGCCCTCGTCGCGCGCGAGAGCTTCGACGAGATACCGCCGCGCGTCGAGTACTCCCTCACCCCCAAGGGCGCCTCGGTGGTGCCCATCTTGCAGGACATCTGCAAGTGGGCCGGCCTCTTCCACCGCGAGATCCGCGCCGACGCGCCCAAACACTGCCAGCACTGCGACTTCCACGTGGGGGCGTAGCGCCGCGCGCGTCTGCCGCGCTCGCGTTCCCGATTCTCGCCGCGCATATGGCGCATATTTCGACAGCATGTGCCCGAAACGGCTTGATGCTGTTAAAATTGATGGGTAAATTTAACAGTATCAACGCGCTTGTGCGCCTCTTCGTGCAGGGCAAGTTCGGCTACGACGACGCGCTACACGCTTTCTCCGCCGCCGTCGCCGCGATCCGTATTTTCCTAACCGGAAAACTCGTATTTTCCTAATCGCAATTCTCGTATTTTCCTAACTGCATTTGTCGTAAAATCCTAATTACCCATAAGGATTGCAGCTAGGAGGGCACATGGAAAGCAAAGAACGGCTCACGCCGAAGGGGTATCGGCCACGCCTTGTCGAACAGCGGCTAGACGCCCTCATGCGCTCTTTCGGCTGCGTCGAGATCAGCGGCCCGAAGTGGTGCGGGAAGACTTGGACCGCCAGGACGAGGGCCGCGAGCATGACCAAGCTCGACGACGAAACCGAACGCGCGTCGGCCCAGATGGACCCGTCGTTGGCGCTAGTCGGAAAGCGTCCGCACCTCGTGGATGAATGGCAGGAGGTTCCGCAGGTGTGGGATGCCGCCCGCCGTTTCGTCGACGACTCGGGAAACGAGAAGGGGGTGCTTTTGCTCACGGGGTCGAGCGCCCTGAAGGCAAAGGAACGCGAGAAGGTCAGGCACTCGGGGGCGGGGCGTATAGCGCGGCTCGCGATGCGGCCGATGAGCCTCGTCGAATCCGGAGATTCGACTGGCACGGTCTCGCTCGAATCGCTCTTCAAAGAAGGCACGCTTTCCCCGCAGCGCTGCGAAAGCTCGCTTGCCGATGTCGCGCGCTGGTGCCTGCGGGGTGGGTGGCCCGCAAACCTCGACCTTCCAGACGACGCGGCCGCAGAGACCGCGGCCCACTACATCAACGCGGTGCTCGACGCCAACGTCGTTCAAGAGGGGCGTTCGCCGCAGATGGCGCTCGCCCTTATGCGTGCGCTTGCCGTAAACGTCGCGCAGGCGGCGACGCTCAAGACCCTTGCAAGGGACGCGGCCTGCGGAGACGATGCGCCCGTCGAGGAGACCGTCTCCGCGTATCTCGAGCTTTTCGAGCGCTTGAAGCTCGTGGAAAGCCTGCACGGGTGGGAGCCTCCCATGCGCTCGAAAGCGCGGGTCAGGACCAAACCGAAGCGCTGTTTTTGCGACCCGTCTCTTGCGGCCTCCCTCCTCGGGGCAAGCCGCGACGGGCTTCTTCACGACACCCAGACTCTCGGGCTGCTTTTTGAGAACCTCGTCATCCGGGACCTGAGGGTCTTCGTCTCGACGTACGCGGGCCTTGGCAACAGCGTCCATTACTAT
>CAVAWX010000057.1:6302-11873 GCA_963592385.1 Acidaminococcaceae bacterium
CCTCGAGGTCGATGCCATCGTCGAGCGCGATGGGCGATGGGGCGGCGTCGAGGTGAAGCTCAGCGACACGAAGGCAGACGAGGGCGCGGCGCACCTGAAGGCGTTGCGCAAGAAGATGATGGCAAATCCTGCCGCCCGCAACGCCGAACCGGCTTTTCTCGCCGTGGTGGTGGGGCGGGGGACGCTTGCCTACACGCGCGACGACGGGGTGATGGTGATTCCCGCCGCATTGCTCGGAGCATGAAAGGGGAGGGGAGCGCGCATGAAGCTCGTTGAAATCGAGAGCCTGGACGCGCCGGGCAAAGCCCGATAGCCGCAGCGCAGGCTCGTTAGTCTAGAATGCAGCGCGAGGAGTTTCGGGCGCAGGGCGCAGCCCCGCCCACAGAAGCACACTGCAAGCGCGGGGGAACTGGGGAAATATGGACTTGGCACAAGCAAAGGGCGCGAAGATTGCGTCGTCCGCGGCGCCGCGCGGCAAAAGGCGCACGGGCAGGGCATCCGCGTTCGCCGCACATGCGGGCAGGGCGTCCACGAGCGCCGCACGCGCAACAGCCGCCGCATGTCTGATTATCGCCTTCACGTTCATCGTCGCTATCGTGCTCGCGGGATGCAGCACCGCATCCACTCCGACGAGCTCGAGCACCCTGAAGGTGGGTGTGCGCGCGGACGTGGCCGGCTTCGGGTACTACAACGAGGAGACGAAAAAGTACTACGGGCTCGAGGTCGACATCGCGAACGAGATGGCGAAGCGCCTCGGCTACGACGACGTCGAGTTCACCACGGTCACCCCCGACACGCGCAAGCAGATGCTGGTGAACGGGCAGGTGGACTGCATTGCCGCCTGCTATTCGACGAGCGCCTCGCGCGAGGAAAGCCTCGATTTCTCGCCTGCGTACTACAGCGACTACTCCGCGATCATGGTCGAGAACAGCTCGATGATCACCAAGCTGAGCCAGCTCAAAAACCTCACCATCGGCACGATGATCGGCACCAACGCCGCGCCGCAGCTCGTCGCAAAGCTCACTACAGACGGGCTGACCGACGGCAACCCCATAAGCGCGAACCAGGACAACTCGGACGTGCGCTTCGACACCTTCCACCTGCTGCAATACGAGACCTATCAGGAGCTGTCCGAGGCCTTGGAGGCCGGGCGCATCGACGCCGCCTGCATGGACGCGAGCATAGCCGCGGCGTACATGACCGACAACCGCAGCCTGCTGGACTACAAGGTCGCCGAGCAAGAGTACGGCGTGGCGACCAAAAAGGACGCAGAGCTCAGCAGCTTCGTGGCGCGCACGATCCAGGGCATGCTCGACGACGGCACGATCGACGCGCTCGTTGACAAGTGGGATTAGGAGAAGCACCGATGTCGAGAAAACTCAAGCACAAGGTCGCCATCCTCATCGCCATAGTCGTGGTGGGGACGGTGTGCATGGCGATGTGCATCTCCGGAATGCAAAACAAGCTCATGCTCGACAACTACACGCAGGAGATGGAGCAGCTTGCAGAGCAGATTCCGCAGCTGCTCGACCAGGCCGCCGAGGAGACCTCGCAAAACACCGTTTCCTACGACGCGATCTACCAGTCCAAGGCCGAGAGCGTCTCGTTCATGGCCGCGCACAACGCGGGCTACGAGGCGTCGAACTCCAAGATGGCAGAGCTTGCCGCCCTGCTTGGCGTCGACAATATAATGGTCGTGAACAGGGACAACCGGATAGTGGCCCAGGCGCAGGAGACGAAGGCGGATTTCTCCTCGTCGCGCTTCAACAAGCTCCGCACGGTGTTTGCCAGCGGCACGCCCTCGGAGGCCGTCGAAGTGGACCTGGCAAGCGAGCAGTGGCATGCGCGCTACTATTCGGCGCGCATAGACGACGCCACGATGGTCGTGATCGAGCAGGACCCGGAGGAGCTCGAGCAGCTTGTCGAAGACTCCGGCTCCACGGCGGCGGTCCTCAAGAACCTCAGCGTCGGGCAGACCGGCTATGTCTTTGCCGTCTCGGCGCGGGACTACCTCGTCAAATACCACCCGAACAGCGCGCTTGTCGGTGCGGACGCCATAGAGGCGGGGATCGACGCCACCATGCTCGAGGACGGCACGACCTCGTGGGCGACCCTCAACGGGCAATCGCTGTATTGCAGGGTGAGCGCCATCGGCGACATGTACTACATCTCGGCGGTCCCCGAGGCGGACCTGGAATCGGCGCGCAGCGTGACGACCGGCGTGGTCTTGTTCGTCTTCCTCGTCGCGATGGCGATTGCGGTCCTCTACGGCATCTGCGTGCTAAACGACGACGAGCGCAAAAAGGACAGCAGCAAGAGCTTCAGGGACCTCGGCCGCCTGCGGGTGAACAGGACCGTAGTGAGGAAGGGCGCCGTCATCTCCCTCGTGGGCTTTGTGGCGATTGTGGCGATATCGTTTTACATGCAGACGCTGTTCTCGTTGTCGGCGCAGTCCGTGACCAACAACGACACCGTGGCCAACCTGTCGGCCACCATCGAAAACGCCGACGCCCGCGCCGACGCCCTGCGCGCGCAATACGACGAGCGCTACCTCGGCAAATGCAAGGTCGCGGCATATATACTGGACGCGAATCCGGCGCTTGCGAACAAAAACGACCTGAAGAAGCTCGCCGATGTCTTGCAGGTGCAGTATGTGCACACCTACGACTCGCAGGGCGTGCTGGTGGCGAGCAATTCCTCGCTCACCAACTTCACGATCAGCAACGATCCCAACGACCAGTCCTACGCGTTCCGCAAGCTCCTGCAAGGCGTGGACCACGTGATCCAGTCGGCGCAGATTGACGACGTCGCAGGCGAGATGCGCCAGTACATCGGCGTGATCTTGCACGACGCAGACGGCAATGCAAGCGGCTTCGTGCAGTTGGGCATCCGCCCGAGCAGGCTGCAAAACCTGCTGGACAGCGTGCAGATCGACAAGGTCTTAGACGGGGTGAAGGGCCAGTCGGGGCAGTTCGCCTTTGCCATCAACAAGTCCGACGGGACATTTGCCTATTTCCCCGACAAGGACCTGGTCGGCAAGAGCGCGACGAGCTGCGGCATGACCGACAAGCAGCTCAAAGACGGATTCTGCGACTACCTGACGATCGACGGCACGACGTACTATGCCTCGTCGGTCGAGCAAGGCGACTACTATCTGTACGTGGCGGGTTCCGAAGGCGAGCTCATGTCCACGCGCGGCCCTCTGACCTTGGCGACGGCGGGGATAAGTTTCGTGTGCCTGGCCTTGCTCTTCCTGATTTTGATATTCGAGCGCACGACTCCCGCCGCCGGTTTTGCGCGCGAGTCGGCGGGGGACGCGGGTGGCGCAGATGGTGAAACGGACGCGGGCGGTGAAGCTGGTGAAGCTGCCGGGGCGGCGCCGGCGCAGGAGGCAGACCCCAATCCGCGCAAGTTCGACACTTCGATGCCCGACGGCAGGAAGGTCCGCACGGAGTCGGCGGCGAGCCGCTGGCTGGGCAGGTCGTTCAAGTGGAACGAGAAGGACCCGGAGCAAAAGGTCGCTTTCGTGGTGAAGATCTTCGGCGCCATCGCCGTCGCGGCGATCTTCGTGGCCGTGCTGTTCCGCGACCAGATTTTCGGCCAAGGCTCGTTGTTCGCCTACATCCTGGACGGGGGCTGGGAGCACGGCCCCAACATATTCGCGTTCACCGCGTGCATCATGTTCGCCTGCTTCGCCATCACCACGGCGATGATCGTCCAAAAGCTCCTGACGCTGCTGGCAGGCGTGCTGGAGTCCCGCGGCGAGACGGTCTGCAGGCTGCTCGGCAGCTTCATCAAGTACGTCACGATCATCGGCACGGTCTATTACTGCCTGGCGCTCATAGGAATCGACACGACGACGCTTCTGGCCTCGGCCGGCATCTTGTCGATCGCCATCTCCTTGGGCGCCAAGGAGCTCGTGAGCGACATTCTCTCCGGGCTCTTCATCATCTTCGAGGGCGAGTTCCGCGTCGGCGACATCATCACCGTCGGCACATGGAGCGGCACCGTGGTCGAGATCGGGGTCCGCACCACGAAGGTGATGGACGGCTCGCAAAACATCAAGGTCATCCGCAACAGCAACGTGAGCGACATCGTGAACATGACCAAGCGCTCGTCGTTTACGTGGATAGACGTCGGCATCGAGTACAGCGAGTCCATAGAGCGCGTCGAGTCGATCCTGGCCGAGGAGCTGCCGCGCATCCGCGAGCACATCCCCGAGCTGCTGGGCGGGCCGTTCTACAAGGGCGTCGTGTCGTTGGGCGACAGCAGCGTGAACATCCGCATCATGGTCCAGTGCCTCGAAAAAGACCGCGCGCCTGTCGAGCGGGCGCTCAACCGCGAGATAAAGCTTTTGTTCGACCATTACGACATCGGCATGCCGTATCCGCAGATCGTCGTCAACCAGCCGCAGGACAAGAAGGAGGCGACGCTCGGCGAGCGCATGAGCGCCGAGCGCTTCAACCGCGAGCAGCGCGAGGCGGCCGAGTCGGCGGGCGCGGGCAGAAACGGCGACGACTAGATGGGGCAGGCGAGGGCTTCGGCGGCCTTGGGAATGTCTCGGCGTGCTCGGACAAGATGCGAAAAGGGGCGATGCGCATGAAGCTCGTTGAAATCGAGAGCCTGGACGCGCCGGGCGTCGAGGTGTACGCGCACCTGACCGAGCGGCAGCTGCGCAGCAAGCTCGAGCCCGAGAAAGGGCTGCTCATCGCCGAATCGCCCAAGGTCATATCCCGCGCGCTCGACGCCGGGCTGTCCTGCGTGTCCATGCTCGTGGGGCGCCGCCTCGTCGAATCGTGCGCCGAGCTGGCCGCGCGCTGCGGCGATGTGCCGGTCTACACGGGCGACGAGGCGCTGTTGCGCGGTCTGACCGGCTTCAACTTGACGCGCGGCGTGCTTGCCGCCTTCCGCCGCCCCGTGCAGCCGAGCGTCGAGGAGGTGCTCGAAGGTGCCCGCCGCGTCGCCGTGCTCGAAAACCTCGTGGACCACACGAACGTGGGGGCGGCGTTTCGCAGCGCCGCGGCCCTCGGGGCAGACGGCGTGCTCGTCACCCCGAGCTGCTGCGACCCGTTTTACCGCCGCAGCGTGCGCGTGAGCATGGGCGCCGTCTTCCAGCTGCCGTGGTGCCGCATCGGGTGCGAGGCGGGCGATTGGCCGCATCCGGGCATCGAGCGCCTGCACGAGCTCGGCTTTGCCACGGCGGCCTTTGCGCTCGACGACGACAGCGTGGACGTCGACGACGCGGCCTTGAACGCCGAGGAGCGCCTGGCCTTGGTGTTCGGCACGGAAGGCGACGGGCTGGCGCCGTCCACGATCGCGGCCTGCGACTACACGGTGAAGATCCCCATGGACCGCGGCATCGACTCGCTGAATGTCGCGGCGGCCAGCGCGGTGGCCTTCTGGCAGCTGTGCCGCGCCTGACAAGTTGGGCGGCGAACCGGTAAGCCTTCGGGCGTCGCAGCCACCGCCCCCTTCACCCGCCCCGCATTGCGCCCCACCCGTGCGGCGCCACTCCGCATCGCGCCCCTGCACGCACACCCCCTTCACCCGCACCCCATCGCGCCCCTGTAT
>CAVAWX010000058.1:0-7001 GCA_963592385.1 Acidaminococcaceae bacterium
CCCCGTCCACGAACAGGGCGAGCAGGGGCAAAAAACAGCCTTCGAGCAGGAAGAACATCGCCGCCACGACGCCAAGCTGCCACGACAGGGCGCCGAGCACGAGGCACGCGACGAGAGCGGCTGCGGCGGCGGCGCAGATGGGCAGCACGCAACGCAGGTAGAAATCCTGCACATGCCCTATATCGTCGATGAACGAGGCGACGAGCCCGCCGAAGCGCCGCGAGCGCCGCCAAGCCGCGCTCTTTGCCGCGACAGCCGAGAAGAGCCGCACGCGCAGCTCGGAGGCCATGCGGAACACGAGGTCGTGGGACGAGAGCCTGGCCACGTAGCGGAAGAGCGGTTTTCCGAGCGCGAAGAGCTGGACGCAGGCGACGGGGACCATCACCTGGAAGAGCGTGGTGGCCGGGTCGGCGGACTTCGCCACGAGCGCGCCGGCGAAAAACATGAGCAGCGTCGCGCAGACGGTAGAGGCCGCGCCCAAGGCCGCGCAGAGGGCAAGGCGCCCTCGAAAACGCCTGAAGCAGGGGCGGATCCAGCCGTCTGCCTTGCGCGCGCCGGGTGTGCCGCACGCGGCATTTTCACCGCGCACGCCGCATCCTCCGCTCGCGCCCGCCTTCCCGCACGCAGCGCCCTTTTCGCTCCCATCGGCTTTTCCGCGCGCGCCGTTCGTGTCGCAGGCGACGCGACGCCCGCGATGCGCGCCGCTCTTGAAGGCGGTGTCGTGTTCACGCGCGGGCATGGGCTTCACCGCCTCTCGCGTCCGCGCCGAAGACGAGGGAATGCAGCGGATGGGCACAATCGCGCAGCTCGTCGCAGGTGCAGACGCCCGCCACGCGCCCGCCGTCGAGCACGAGGACGCGGTCCATGTCGGCCAGCCAATGCAGCCGGTGCGTGGAGAAGATCACGAGGCGCCCGTCCAGAAGAGGCTTCATGCGCTCCTTCAACTCCAGCTCGGTCTCGATGTCGAGATGCGCCGTCGGCTCGTCGAGGATGAGAACGCGGCGGCGCTCGTCGAGAAACGCCCGCGCGAGGGCGATGCGCTGCGCCTGCCCGCCGCTCATACCGCGCCCGCCGTCGCCCACCCGCGTGTCGAGGCCCTGCGGCAGACGGGCAATGAACTCGGACAGCCCCGCGCGTTCGGCCGCGCGCGCGATGGCCTCGTCGGAGACGTCCGGCGTATAGAAGGCGATGTTGTCGCGTATGCTCGCGGCAAAGATGTGCGGCGCCTGCGGGATATAGAGCACGCTCGAGCGCCAGGAAGGGTCTTGCAGCGAGGGCAGGGGGCGCCCGTCCAGCTCGAAGCCGCCCGCATCCGGGCACGCGAGGCCCGCAAGCAGCGAGGCCAGCGTGGACTTGCCCGCGCCCGATGCGCCGAGAAGGGCCACGCGCTCGAAACCCTGCAGGGTGAAGGAGACGTCGGCCAGGGCGGGCGCAGAGCAGCGCCCTTTCGCGTTCTCGTCGCGCGGATAGGCAAAGCTCAGGCCCTCCACGCGCAGGGTCGAATCGGCTCTCCACGCCCCGCTTCCGGCGTCCGCGCCATGCGAGCTTTCACCCGCTATAGCTTCCCCTTCACCCTGCACCGCCGCAGGTCTTGGGCACCCTTCCCCGCTGCCCGCATTCTGCCCGTCCGCATCGCACCCCGCGCCGAAAGCGTCCGCGCGCTCCCCCGCCCTCACGGCAGCTTCCACGGCGGCAAGCGCGGTCTGGCCGTCGAGCGTCGCGTGGAAATCGGCGGCAAGCGCGCGCACGGGGGCAAGCACCTGCGGCGCGAGCAGCACCGCGAACAGCGCCGGCTCCAGGCCCATGGACGCGTCGAGCAGCCGCGTCGCCAGCAGCATCGCCACGCCCGCCACGGCAAAGACCGCCACCGCGTCGAGCACCGCATGCGACAAGGTGCCCGTCTTCATGGTGGACAGCGTGGCGCGGCGCAGGTCCTCGCTCGCGGAAAAGAGGCGCTCCCTCTCGCCGTCTGCCGCGTCGAAGGCGACGAGCGTCTCCACCCCGTAGAGCGCGTCGGTGCAGGCATCGCCCATGCGCTCGAAGGCCGCGCGCGACCGCTTCGCTTTCTCGGCGGCCTCGCGTCCGAGCATGACCATGAACAAGACGATGACGGGAAAGGCGGCGGCGAGCACGACGCCGGAGACGACGTCGCAGGCAAAGACGGCCACGAGCAGCGGCACGCCCGCGCCGAACAGGGCGGCAAGCCGCGGCAGGCACAATCGCAGGTAGCGCTCCGCCGCGTCCAGCCCCTGCGTAGCCGTCTCGACGAGCGTGCCCGTCTGCCAGCGCGCGGGCAGGCGCCCCGCGCCCGAGAAGACCGCGCCCAGAAGCGCACGGCGCAACTCGTCCGCGCGGCGGCGGGCATAGCGGGCGGCGCACGCGTCCTGCGCGCAGGAAAGCGCCTGGCCAAAGGTGAAGAAGGCGATGAAGGCCGCGAGCTGCAAGGCCACATCGGCGGCGGCGCCCCCGCCCACGAGATGCGCCAGGCACGCGGCCAGCGCCCCGGCCCAGGCGACGACGCAGCCCGCGCGCCCAAGCGAGAGCAGCACCTGGAGCGCGAACGCCCGCCGCGCCCCCGGCTGCCTCATCACCCCTGCTCCGGGGAACCGCACGCGCTGCGCCCCTACTGCAGCGCGCTCACCTCGCGCACGCCGTTCTTCTCGGTGTAGGTGGCGTTGACCGCGTCTCCGGCCTTCACGAACGGCAGGTTGCTGCTCGCGGAAATGCCCGCCACGTAGATCGACGCGTCGCCTTGCAGCTTGAAGTACCAGCGCGTGTTGCCGTCCGTGACGACGGGCTGGATCGACTCGACGGTGCCCTCGGCTTTGGGAATCTGCTCGTTGGCCGACAGCGCCCCCACGTCCAGGTTCACCTCGTCGTTGTTCGCGAGCGCCGTGACGTAGTTCTTCTGCGCGTCGCTGATGGTCGAGCCCGTGCCGACGATCTGGTACTGCTGCACGTCGATGAAGGCGTACATCTTCACCAGCCCGGCCGAGTCTTTCAGCGACAGGAAATACGTCGGGCGGTTCGCGATGTTTAACAGCAGCGGGCTCGTGGCCTTGTAGCTCATCTGCTGGACCTGGCCTTCGGCCGAGCGCATGGCCGAGGTCTCCGTCGCGCCGGCGCACTCGTAGCGCTTGGTCTCTTTGGTGCGCAGGTTCGTCAAGACGAAGGCGACCAGGGACTCGTCGCTGTTTGCCGAGGTCATGCCCGTGTACATGTAGACATCGTCGTTGATGGCGAGGTAGTTGTAGCCGCTCGTGGACGAGCTGGACGTGTTCTGCGACTCGGAGCTGTTCGAGGAGAACAGGCTCGGCGCGCTAGAGCCCGTGGGGATGGTCACGCCGGACTGGCCGATCAGCGAGTTCCAGAACCCGCTCTGGTAGCAGCCGTAGTAGCCGAGCTGCTCGTAGACCAGGTCGGCGGAAAACACCTTGTCGCACCAGCTGGGGACCTCGTCGACGCTGTAGCGCTGCATCTCGCCGGTGCACGCGTTCACCAGAATCGCGCCCGAGTAGTCCTTGCCGCCGAACAGCCCGATGCGCATCTGCACCGTCGGCACGATCCAGTACGGCGCCCCGTCGTCGTCGATCTCGAAGGCGGCGTCGCCGAACATCTCGGTGGGATACGCGAAGCGCACGTAGCGGTAGAGGTAGTTGTTGAAGTGCTCGGCCGTGGAGACGTGCATGTACTTGCCCTCTTCGAGGCGCACGAGCTTGGTCTCCTGCGTGGCCATGTTCACCGTAACGTAGCCCGGCAGGCCGGCGCCCGTGTTCGTGATCCACTTGATGATGTCGGCGTAGACGAGCGGGCTGACGCGGTAGGGCGCGTCCTTGTAGCTGATCTGCGTGTAGGCGTTGTAGCTCTCGTCGATGGCGTACTGGCTGACCAGGTCGCTCATCTCGCCGATGGTGCGGCTGCCCAGGCGCACGGCGGTGTCCTTGTCCACGACGGGCACGTTCGACATGCCCACCTCGCCGATGTCGGCGGAGAAGTCGCCCGTCTCGGTCTGGAGCAGGCCGGCGTAGGCGCGCGCGTTGAAGAACGGCGAGGAGGCGATGTTGCCCACGAAGATGCCGAGGAAGAGGAAGACCACGACGATGACGAGCCAGAAGAAGACGCTGCGGCGCTTGCCCTTTTTACCCTTCTTGCCGCCCTTGCCGGCCGCGTTCGCGCCCTTCGCGCCCTTCGCGCCCTTGGCCTCCTTGCGCTTCTCGTGGCGCTGCTTGAAGACCTCGCCGGCGCCCTGCGTGCGCACGTCCTCGATGAACTCCGTCGAGATCTCCACGCCCTGCGCTATGGCGTAGGCGGCGCCGAAGATGATGATGCACCAGATGCAAAACCACCAGAAGCCGACGTTTTGGATGTTGATCGCGGGGATGGTGACGTAGTAGAGCACCGCGATGATCGCCAGCGAGACGATGCCGGGCAAGACGTACTTCTTGAATGTGCTCATGGTCGGGTTTGCTCCTTGTCGCAAATCGTGGGCACGCGTGTCATGTCCGCACGAGTATAGCGGGCGGCGTGCAGGCCGGGCACGCGCGGGAGGGCGCCGTCATCAAAGCGGGTAAAACGGACGGCGGCGCACAACGAAAGGGGCGGCGGCGATGCGGCGCGGCGGATGAAACGGGGTGCCGCCGGCGCAAGGGCGCACTCCAGCGCCCCCCTACAGCTTCTCGCGCAGCAGCCGCCTGAACTCCTCCTCGCTCGAGATGCCGCGGCGCGAGAGCAGCATGAGGGCCTCGGCGGCGGCGGCGAGCTTGCCGGAAAGCTCCGGGTCCGTCTCGCGCACGGCCCGCGATTCCCGCCGCAGGCAGAGCACGATGCGGCGCATCCCGCCACGGCTCAGGCACAGCACCTCGTCTTGGGCCGAGAGTATCCCGCCGTCCTCGCGGTACTGCTCGTGCAGCTCCAGGCTCTCTTCCTTTTTCGGCGCGGGCGCGGCCTCGTGCTTTTCCGAGATGCCGAGGGCGGCGTAGCGCTTCTCGAGCCACTCGTGCGGGAAGAACTTCCTCTTGTTCGCCAGAAAGACCGCCAGGTTCACCACGGCGAAGACGCCGAAGGTGTCGATCGCCCTGTCGAAGAGGATGCCGAGAAACGAGGCGAGGTAGTAGTTCAGGCCGCATCCGGTGAGGAAGTCGCGGTAGCCGTTTTGGAAGATGGTCGTGAACTTGCCGCCCGAGAGCCAAAACGCCAGCACCATCGATATGGACGCCTGCACGAGCATGATGAGGAGCAGCACCTTCGCCGTGTTTTTCAAAGGCACGCTGCCGTCTTTGGCGCGCTTGAACATGAAGCCGTAGGCCAGTGCCACGAGCGCGCTTTCCGAGAAGTAGAGGATGTTTTGCGGGCTGCCCTGGTAGACCGCGATCAGCAGGTTGTCGACGAAGCTCACGATGACGGCGGCCGCCGGGTCGAGCATGCACGCGACGACGGCGGTGCCGGCCGTGTCGAGCCAGATCGGCTGCCAGAACACCTCCGAGAAGAAGAGGCACAAGAAGAAGTTGAGCGCGATGCCGACGAGGATGAAGCGCGCGTACAAGCCGAGCTTGGGGTGCATCCGGAAATGCTCTTTCATCCGCGACGGGCGCAGATAGGAGATGTTGGCCTTGAGCAGGGAGAAGAAGCTCTCCTCGTAGTAGCTCTCGCCTTCCTCCTCCTTTTGGCGCAGCTGTTGCAGGAAACCGCCCGTCATGATGCCTGCGGGCAGCGCGAAGATGAAGATGCCGAAGATGGAGGAGATGCTCGTGAGGATGTGGCCCAGGTCGGAGTTGGGGCAGATGTCGCCGAAGCCGACGGTCGTCAGGGTGATGGTGGACCAGTAGACCGCATCCATGAAGTCGCTGAAGGTCTCCGGCTCGAAGGTGAACATGACGAGGGCGGTGGCCAGGATGTAGGCCACGGCGAGCAGGAACACCGACCCTAAGGTTTTGCGCTCCTGGACGAAGACGTTCACGATGATGGCGAGCTGCCTGGAATAGCGGAACAGCCGGACGATGCGCAGCGCGCGCAAGAACAGAAAGCCGCTGGGCAGGATGTTCATCGTGGGCAGGATGGAGAG
This sequence comes from Acidaminococcaceae bacterium, assembly GCA_963592385.1. GTDB lineage: Bacteria > Actinomycetota > Coriobacteriia > Coriobacteriales > QAMH01 > CAVAWX01. The sequence continues at coordinate 6,062 of CAVAWX010000058.1, forward strand.
CAGGTCGACGATCGCGGAGAAGGTGAAGGGGTACTTGAAGAACTGCCGGACCTGCCCGCGCTTGCCGCTCTCGATGTCGTAGGTCATCCAGCGCAGGAGGTAGTCGAACGACAGGATGTAGGCCGTGGTGATGTCCAGCTTGGCCAGCAGGCTCGTCGCGTCGTCGGTCAGGGTGTTCGCGTGGAAGAGCGCGGGCGCGATGCTGCACAGCGCCACAATGACGATGAAGAGGTCGTAGAGGCGGCTGGCGAGGTCGCCCGGCGCGGGGCGGCCGACTATCTCGTGGAGGCGTGTTCTCATGGAAATGGCGCGCCCCTAGTTGCCCGATTCCAGCAGGCGGCGGCTCGCGGCCTCGATCTCGCGCGAGGACAGGTTGCTCGAGCCCTCGATGCAGATGGAGGCGTCCTGGCCGGTGCCCAGCTCCTTGGCCGTGACGTGCACGATGCCGTCGGTGTCGATCTGGAAGGTGACCTCGATCTGCGGCTTGGTGGCCGAGCGCTTCAGGCCGCCCAGCTTGAAGCGCCCCATCGAGACGTTCTCGCTCGCGCGCTCGCTCTCGCCTTGGAGCACGTTGATCTCCACCTCGGTCTGGAAGGCCGCCGCCGTCGTGTAGATCTCGGAGTGCATCGCGGGCAGCGTCGAGTTGCGCGGGATGAGGACGCTGGTCGCGTCGCCGATGATCTCGATGCCGAGCGAGTGCGGGGTGACGTCGAGCAAGAGCAGCTCGCCGCCGCGTCCGGGCACGCCCGCGAGCACGCCGCCTTGCTCGGCCGCGCCCAAGGCCACGCTCTCGTCGGGGTTGATGTTGTGGCTGGGGTCGATGTTCGTGAGCTTGCGCACCGCCGCGCGCACCGCCGGGATGCGGCTCGAGCCGCCCACCATGAGGACGCGCCCCAAGTCGCGCGCCGTCATGCGCGCGTCGGCCATCGCCTGCTTCACC
>CAVAWX010000058.1:7011-11446 GCA_963592385.1 Acidaminococcaceae bacterium
GTCGAAGTCCGCGCGGGTGACGCTCGTCTCGAAATGCAGCGGGTTGCCGTCGTCGTCGGTGGCCAGAAACGGGAGGTTCACCTGCGCCTGCTCGACTTCGGAAAGCTCCTTTTTGGCCGTCTCGGCGGCCTCGCGCACGCGGGCGAGCGCCTGCTTGTCGGAGGCGATGTCCACGCCCGTCTGCCCCTTGAAGCGCTCGTAGAGGCTGTTGGCGAGCATCGCGTCGAAGTCGTCGCCGCCCAGGTGGTTGTCGCCTGCCGTCGCGATGACCTCGACCACGCCGTCTTTGATGGACAGGATGGACACGTCGAAGGTGCCGCCGCCCAGGTCGAAGACCATGACGGCCTTGTCCTCCTCCTTGTCCACGCCGTAGGACAGCGCGGCGGCGGTGGGCTCGTTGATGATGCGGTCCACCTGCAGCCCGGCGATGGTGCCGGCGTCTTTGGTGGCCTGGCGCTGGGCGTCGGTGAAGTAGGCGGGCACGGTGATGACCGCGTTCGTGACCTCCTGGCCCAGGTAGGCCTCGGCGTCCTTCTTCAGCTTCGCCAAGATCATGGCCGAGATCTCCTGCGGCGAGTACTTGCGGCCGTCTATCTTGATGCGCTTCTTCGAGCCCATGAGGCGCTTGATGGAGGTGATGGTGCGCCCCGGGTTCATGGCCTGCTGGCGGCGCGCGGCCTGCCCGACCATCGTCGCGCCCTTCTTGCCGAAGGCGACGACCGAGGGGGTGGTGCGCTCGCCTTCCGCGTTCTCGATGACCTTCGCCTTGCCGCCTTCCACGACGGCCATGCACGAGTTCGTCGTGCCGAGGTCGATGCCGATGCTTGCTCCCATTTACTCGAACTCCTTCACATAGTGCGCGATGAGCGCGGCGGACGTGGGCGTGCACAGCTCGCCGACAAGGCGCGCGGGCTGCACGGGGATGGTGAAACGCTCGATGATGGCCGCGGTGGCCGGCGCGGGGACGGGCAGGGTGCCGTGCTCGCATTCCACGGTGCCACTGCCGACTTGCACGGGCGTGGCCGATATGGTCGTCGGGGCCGCGAGGAGCACGGCCTGGGCGATGGCGACGATCTCCTTCACCGTCTGCAAGTCGCCCACCTCGTGAAAGTGCGTGGCGTGCACCTCGCAGCCGTGCACCTCGGCTTCGGCGGCGGCCAAAATCTCGTAGACCCCGAGCGCTTCTGCGTGCGCGGCCGCCTCGCCGGGCAGGCAGGCCACGAACTCGCGCACGTCGCCGATGTCGTGGCAGCGCTTCTTGGTGAAGTAGGGCGCGGCGTCCACGACGGCGGCCACCTTCTTCCTCTGCTCCGCGTCGAGCATGCCGACCAGCGGCCCGAAGAAGTCCTTGCGCATGGCCGACTCGGAAAAGTCGTAGCGCAGCGCGTGCGCGTGTTCCGTCATGTCCGTCCTCTCTTTCATCAGCGTCGGGCGCCGAAGCGTTTGCCGAAACGTCCGCCGAAACGTCCGCGCCGTTTCACCGCCGCCGCCCAAGCCATCGCCTTCGCGCGCCCCTCAGCGCACGTAGATGGGTATGCCCGTCTCGACGATATCGTACAGCTCGACGATGTTGTCGTTGGACAGGCGTATGCAGCCGTGGCTTGCCCGCGTGCCGAGCTGGCTTTTGTTCGTCGTGCCGTGGATGAAGATGCCGCCGCCGCACGACAGGGCCAGCGCGCGCAGCCCCAGCGGATTGCTCGCGCCCGGGGCGATGGTCTCGGGCATGCTGGCCGACCACGAGCTGTGGGGGTTGTACCAGGTGGGCGCCGGATCCTTGTAGGACAAGGTCCAGTCCCCGTGCGGCGTAGTGTAGCCCTTCATCCCCGGCGTGCAGTCGTAGGTGCGCGTCTCGACACCGTTTTCGTAGAAATGCAGCACGCAGGCCGAGGTGTCCACGTAGATGGCCTGGCCGGCGTCGGTGCTGCTGGCCGTCTCGGTGGTGACGACGCCGTCTACCTCGCCCGTCTCGGCCGTGTTGGTGATGTCTTTTTCCACGGCGCGCACGGTGGCCTCGACGTCGATGTGGCGGCCGTCTTGGGCGGGCACGACGACGGGCTTGTTCTGCTCGTCGCTGAACTCCCAGCCTGCGTCGCGCACGTCGCGGTCGTAGTCCGCCGCGATTTGCTCGACGGCCAGGCGCACCTTCTCCGAGACGGGCTTGACCGTCGTGGCCACGCTGCGGGCCGGCTGCTCGTCGCCGAATATCTCGCCCACGTGGTCGATCATGCGGTCGACGATGGGCACGGCGTAGGGGGCGAAGGCGGCGTCGATCATGGCGTCGGCGTCGACCTCGCCCACGTTTTGCAGCTCGATCTCGCGCAGCTCGCCGTTCAAGTTGATGCTCACGCGTTTGCTCTGCCCGCCGCTGAAGTTCGCCTCGATGACCTGGCGCAGCTCGTCGCGGGTGAGGCCGGAGATGTCCACCTCGCCGTCTATGGTCGTGTTGGCGGGGACATGCTGGACGCGGTCGAAGTCGGAGATGGCCAGCGCGACGACGAGGACGGTGAAGGCGACGACGAGCACGGCGACGACGGTGCCGAGGGCGCGCAAGACGTAGTGGCGGCGCTTTCCCGGCACGGGCGCGACGGGCGGCACGTCGGCGGCCATGGCGGCGACCGCGTCGGCCGCATCGACATAGAGGGGCGGCGCGGGCGCGTCGGGTGAAGCGGACGGGGTGCCCGAGGCGGCGGGGTCGGCCGCGTCGGCCGCGCCGGACGCGGGCTCGTCGAAAGGCGCCGGGGTCTGCATGAGGAGGGCGTCGGCGGCCTGTATGAGCACGTCGTCGTGGGCGGCGACGGCACGGGCGGCTGCCGCGGCATCGGCCTGCGCGGCGGAATCGGCGGCATCCGCAGGCGCCGCGGAATCCTCGAGGTTCGCGAGGTCCGAGGAGATTTCGGGGGTTGCAGAGGCTGCGGCGGCCCGGGCGACGGCCTGCGCCGCGGCCTGCTCGACGCTCGGGGCGGGAGCCGAGGCGGCAGGCTGCGCGGGCGCCTGCGCGGCACTCTCGACCCCACCCGTCTCGGGCGCGTCCCCGTCGGTGTGGAGCTTGTCGTCGAATGCCATGCAGATTCCTCTTGCCGCTGCCTGCGCCGGATCCCAGCGATGCGCCTCGCGCGGAAATCCCGCCCGAGCGCCGCCGTTCATGGTGCCCAACTTTACCATATGCACACATCCCACAGCCGCGCGGCTCCACTATCATCGTGCGCATGAACCGCAGCACCGCACATCAGGCATTCAGGGCGGCCCTCCCGATAGTGGGGGGCTATGTCGTGCTGGGCCTGCCCTGCGGCCTCCTGGGCCAGCAAGCCGGACTCGACTGGGTGCAGGTGCTGCTGATGTCCGTGCTGTTCTACTCGGGCGCCGGCCAGTACATGATCCCCAACATGTGGCTCGCGGGAAACCCGGTGCTGTCCATCATCCTGTCCGTCTCGCTCGTGAACACGCGCCAGACGCTCTACAGCGCGGCGCTCGCACGCTACTGCCGCGACGCCTCGCATCCGCTCGCCTTCCTGTTCGCCGCGACGGTCACCGACGAGAGCTTCGGGGTGAACGTGGCCAAGTTCGACGCCGGCGGCTGGACCTGCGCGCACGCGACCCTCGTGAACCTGTTCAGCCAAAGCTCGTGGACCGTCTCGTGCGTGGCCGGCTGCATCGTCGGCGGGCTGGTGAGCGTGCCCGCGGCGCTCGCGTCCTTTGCCATGACCTCCATCTTCATCTGCCTTCTGTGCATGCAGAAGGTGAATGCGCCGGCCGTCGCGGCAATGCTTGCCGCTGTCGCGGGCGTGGTCGTCTGCAAGTTCGCCGGGGCCACGGGGCCGGCGATTTTGATCGGGGCGCTGATCGGGCTGTGCTGCGGCATCGTGGCGCAGCGCAGGCAGGACAGGCGCGGCGGGGGCGGGCTTTCCCGCGCGTCGGACGCAGGGCATGGTGAAGAGGGCGCGCATGGTGAAGAGGGCGCGCGCGAGGGCGGCACGCAGGATGCGGGCGCGGACGACGCGGACGAGGACGGGGGCGCGCGATGAGCTGGGGCGATTTCCTCATCATATTCGCCGCGTGCGCCGCGACCATGATCGTCTGCCGCGTCGCGCCGCTGTTCGCGCTGAAGGGGCGCGAGCTGTCGCCGCGTGCCGAGTCCGCCCTGAACCTGATCGCGCCGGCGGCCTTTGCCGCGCTCGTGGCAAACGACCTGCTGGGGCCTTCGATGTTCGACGGCGGGCTGTGGCCGGGGCTGCGCCCGCTGATCGCCGCGTGCCTGGTGTTCGTCGTGGGCAAGAAGACGAAATCGCTCGTGTGGTGCATCGTCGCCGGCGTGGGAAGCTACGCCGTCATGATGCTCGTGTAGGGCGCGAGGGCGGTGAAGGCGGGCATGGCGAACGGCGGCGCGGGGGCAGTGAAGGCGGGCATGGTGAACGGCGGCGCGGGGGCAGCAGAGGGC
>CAVAWX010000059.1:0-11414 GCA_963592385.1 Acidaminococcaceae bacterium
AAAGTTTTTCCTTGCGCTGCGCGATGCGTGCGGGTATCCTTTAGCGGTTCGCTTTCTACAGCCCCGTGAAACTGTAGCAATTGAACATGCAAGAGAAGCATCGAAAGGACGTATCAGTGAAGACCTATTACGCGAAGCCCGGCGAAGTCCAGCGCGAGTGGCTTCTGGTCGATGCAAGCGACCAAACCCTGGGTCGTCTGGCCGCCGCCGTCGCGCAGATCCTGCGCGGCAAAAACAAGCCGACCTACACCCCGCACGTCGACACGGGCGATTTCGTCGTCGTCGTGAACGCGGACAAGATCAAGGTCAGCGGCGCGAAGGCCACGGAGAAGACCTACTACCGCTACTCCAACTACCCCGGCGGCCTGAAGTCCGAGACCTTCACCGAGGCCATGGAAAAGCACCCCGAGCGCGTCATCGAGCACGCGGTCTACGGCATGCTCCCCAAGAACACGCTCGGCCGCAAGATGGGCCGCAAGCTGAAGGTCTACGCCGGCCCCGAGCATCCGCACCAGGCGCAAAATCCCCGCAAGATCGAGCTGGAGGCATAAACCATGGCAAACGAAGAAGCAATCTATCGCGGCACCGGCCGTCGCAAGAACGCGGTCGCCCGTGTGCGCCTCGTCCCCGGCTCCGGCAAGGTCGTCGTGAACAAGCGCGACGCCAAGGAGTACTTCGGCCGCCAGTCCCTCGTGGACTACGCCACCACCCCCTTCAAGGTCACGGACACCATCGACCACTTCGACGTGTACGCCAACCTCGATGGCGGCGGGGTCTCCGGCCAGGCCGGCGCCCTGCGCCACGGCATCGCGCGCGCCCTGCTCGAGGCGGGCGACTACCGCGCGGACCTGAAGAAGGCGGGCTACCTCACGCGCGACCCCCGTATGGTCGAGCGCAAGAAGTACGGCCTGAAGAAGGCCCGCAAGCGCCCGCAGTTCTCGAAGCGCTAGACGCGGGAGAAGCGGCTGCGCCACGCGGCTGCGACATATTGCAAGATGCGAAACGCCCTGCTGCCACGCGGGGCGTTTTCTTTTGCCCGCGCCGCGGCCGCGTCACGCCGCAGCACAGCCGCAGCTTGACACCCCGCGCCCCTTCGCCCGCCATCTGCGCATCGAGCCACGCCGTCTCCTTCACCCGACCCGAGGCGCTGCGCCGCGCTGCGTGTGTCCCGCGTGAAAAATCACGCCTCGCGCCGGGCGCACGCGCGGTAGAATGCTGGCCGTTATGGCTACGGACAACAACATCATCCTCATCGGCATGCCGGGCGCGGGGAAGAGCACCCTGGGCGTCGTCTTGGCCAAGCGCCGCGGCATGGCCTTTTGCGACACGGACCTCCTCTTGCAGGAGGGCACCGGCCAGCTCCTGTCCGAGACCATCGCCGAGCGCGGCATCGACGGCTTCAAGGAATACGAGAACTACGTGCTGCGCGGCCTGGAATGCGCCAACACCGTCGTCGCGACGGGCGGATCTGCGGTCTACGGCAGTGAGGCGATGCACCACATGAAGCGCATCGGGCGCGTCGTCTTCGTGGACGTGTCCTTCGACGCGCTCACCCGCCGGTTGAAGGGCGACCTGGACGGGCGCGGCGTGGCCATCGGCAAGGGCATGACCTTGCGCGACCTCTACGAGGAGCGCGAGCCGCTCTACCGGCTGTGGGCGGATTTGACCATCGACACCACGAAGATGTCCACGCGCGAGGCCGTCGAGGCGCTCGACGAGATGTTGAACTAGAAGATCGCGGACAGCGCAACACGGCCGCCACGCTGCGGCGCAGCGCCCGCCCGTTGCACCCGCTTCACCACGCAGGCGACACGCGCAATACTAGAGAACCTGCGCGACGGCCGCGTCGTGGGCACGCTGCTCGAGCGCATCGTCGAGTGCGGGCAGCTCCGCGTCCGGGTAGCGCCGCCGCAGCGCCCGCGCAAGCAGCTCGTCGGCGATGGCGGGGTTTTTCGGCAGCAAGGGCCCGTGGCTGTAGGTGGCGATGACGTTGCGGTAGGCCGCGCCCTCCGTGCCGTCTTCCCCGTTGTTGCCGTGCCCCGCGCGCACGTGCCCGAGCGGCTGCATCCCCTCGCGTAGCCAGGTGCGTCCCGCGTGGTTCTCAAATCCCACGACCTCGGGCGCGCCGTCGATGGCGTCTGCGGTGAAGACCATGTTGCCGATGAGGCGCCCCTCCCCCGCCTCGGTGTACAGCGGCAGGGCGCCGAGGAAGTCCACGCGCGAGCCGTCGGCGCCCACGTAGTACTCGCCGAGCAGCTGGTAGCCTCCGCATATGGCCAAGACCGGCACGTCGGCCTCGATGGCCGCGCACAGCCGCGACGCCTTCGAGGCGGCGCGCCCGATGCCGAAGTCGTCCATCAGGGTGTACTGGTCGAAGTCCTGGCCGCCGCCTATGAAGAAGAGGTCGAACTCGGAGAAGTCGGCATCCGCGCCGGCGCCCACTTCCACGACCTCGCAGCCTATGCCGCGCCAGGCGCATCTGCGCTCCAGCGCGATGGTGTTGCCCCTATCGCCGTAGAGGTTCAGGATGTCCGGATAGAGATGGCAGACCTTGATGTGCATGCGCGTGTTCACCCCTCCCAAAATCCCGCAAGGCCGAGCTTGCGTTGCGCCGCGCCGCGAAACGCGAGCATGGCGGAGTAGTTGGCCACGACGACGGTCGGGCGCGCGAGGGCGGCGATCGCGTCGAGCAGGGCGGCGTTGTCCTTTTCTATGGAGATGCCCGCGGCCGCGACGCCCGCGTACTTCAGACGCAGCGCCATGTCCTCGGCGCGGGTCCCGCCGCAGACCACCGTGTCCACGCGCGGCGCAAGCGCCTCGAAAGCCGCGTCGTAGATCCACGAGACGTCCGTGCCGTCGCAGTCTTGGTCGTTCAAGAGCACGACGAGCGCGGGGAATGCCTCGTCGTCTGCCCCGTTGAGCAGCAGGTTCATGACCTGATTGCAGCCGGCGGGGTTCTTCACCAACATGAGCTTCGTGCGCGAGGAGCCGATCTGCAGCAGCTCGCCGCGGCCGAAGCCGTGCTTGAACTTGCCCACGGCGGCAAACGCGTCTGCGCGCGCGAACCCGAACGAGAGCAGGCCCGCCACCACGCAGCAGCAGTTGTAGACGTCGTAGCCGCATGCCACGTCGAGCGGCACCTGCGCCGTCCGGCCGTCCACGGCCAGTTCCACCGTGCACGCGTCCACCCCGCGCGAGACGATGCCCTCGACGGCCACGGAGGGCTCGGGGCGTGCGAAACCGCAGGCAGGGCAGCTCCACGCGCCGAGATGCGCGTACGCCACGCGCGTGTACTCGTATTCGGCGCCGCAGCGTATGCAGCGCGACGCGTCGGAGAGGTCGGCGACGCGCTCGGGGTAGAGCTCGCAGTTCACCCCGTACCACACGATGCGCGAGGCGGCGTCCGCGCCGTTTGCAGCCCCGTCCGCGGCGTCCGCAGCGCCCGTGTCATCCGCGCCCTCAGCGGCATCAGCGCCCGCGCCGCCGGCCACCTCGTCGGCCAGCGAGGCCACGATGGAGTCGTCGGCATTCAAGACGAGCGTGGCATGGGGGGAATTGCGCACCCCGGCGGCGATGTTGTCGCGCGTGTGCATGACCTCGCCGTAGCGGTCGAGCTGGTCGCGGAAGACGTTGGTGACGACGAGGACGTCCGGGTCAAGCGCGGCGCACACGCGAGCCAGCGCCCCCTCGTCGCATTCGATGGCCGCATACGCGCAACGCGCCTTGCCCGTAAGGGAGCTGCGCAGCGCGAACTCCGTGGTGATGCCCTGCACGAGGTTGGCGCCGCTTCTGTTGTAGAAGGCCGGCTTGCCCGTGTTCTCGAGAGCCTGGGCGGCGATGTGCGTCGAGGTGGTCTTGCCGTTCGTGCCCGTGAAGACGATGGTGCGCACCCCGCGCGCGAGCGTGGCCAGGTAGTTCGGGTCCACCCGGAGGGCGAGCTTGCCCGGCAGGGAGGTGGCGCCGCGCCCGAACAGGCGCAGGAGGTGGTAGCTCGTCTTGCACACGCACGACGCTATGAAGCAGCGCAGGCCCATGGGCGGCCGTCCTATTCAGCGTCCGTCTCGGCGCCCGCAGCGCCCGTCTCGGCGCCCGCAGCGCCCGTCTCAGCGCCTGCCGCGCCGTCTGCCGCCTGCGCCCCTTCACCCTGCGCGTCCTGGCGGGCCAGCAAGGCGGCGATGCGCTCGGAATACACCGGGTCTTCGATGCCCGCCGCGGCCGCGCCCAGCGTCGGCGCCTCGTCCCAGAGCTGCTCGAGGCGGTAAAAATCGCGCTCTGCCGGCTGGAACACGTGCACCACGACGCTGCCGTAGTCGAGCAAGATCCACGTGCCCTCCTCGACGCCCTCGCGGCTCACGGGCCGCGCGTCGAGCTTCTCGCGCAGCTGGTCGGCCACCTCGTCGGCGATCGCGTCGGCCCGGCGCTTGTTGGCCGCCGTCGCGATGACGAACCAGTCGGTCATGCTCAGCAGGTCGCCCACGTACTGGATGACGATGTCGCTGCCCTTCTTCTCGTCTATGGCACGCGCCGCCGCGAGGGCAAGCTGCTTTGAATCCTGATCTTTTGCCACTGGCAGGCTCCTTTATCCGTTCGTCTCGAGCTGAAGGGGTGTAGCGCCGCGCTCCTTGCCGCACGCCGCGCCGCGCCTTCGCGCCTCTTCGCGTTTCACATGTGCCCGCTATGATACTTCACCGCCCGCGCATGGCGCTTCGCGATTCGCCCGCGCATGCGATGGGCACATCTAGCCCGCATGCGATTTAACCCGCCGGATGGTGAACGCGCCCCGCGCCCTCACAGCACCACGTCGGGATTGCCCTGGTTTTCCTTCTGGCGGCTGTGGTCGGCATAGCGCGCGACCAGCTCGTTCCATATCCCGAAAGCCTTCGGGTGGATGAAGCGCTTGCGGGCGATCAGCGCGTGCATGACCTCCGTGTAGGCGGCGAAGTAGAGCTCCTCGAGGGAGGCCTCGCCCACCATGTCGCGCAGCTCCTTCACCCCGTGGCGCTTCTCGGCGTTGCGCAGCGGCTCGATCAGGTCGGCCACGAACACGACCATGTCGAGCGGGTCCATGTCGGCGCCGCCCAGGGTGTGCCGCGAGATTGCCTGCACCACGGCGTCGGGCAGCTCGGGGAACTCGCGCTTCACCGCGACAGCGCCCGTGAAAGAGTGCAGCACCGGCCACATCAGCTCGTAGCGTTCGGGCAGCTCCATGCCCAGCTCGGCGTAGCGGGCGGGAAACTCGTCGTCGACGATGAGCTTGTCCCAGTCGTGCAGGATGCCGGCAAGCCGGGCCTCGTCTACGTCCACGCCGTAGACCCGCGCGAGGCCTGCCGCGTAGTCGGCCACGGAATGCACGTGCGCGAGGCGCTTGCCCGAAAGACGCGCGTCCACCGCCTTCTCGCAGCGTGCGTACAACTCGTCGTAGTTTCGCGCCATATGGCCGCGACCTCCTTGCTTCTCGTGTCGAACTCCCGCGCAGGCGGGGCGTTTCACTGCTTGTACAGCCCGTGCTCCTCGATATAGGCCGCGACGGGCGCACCGACCAGCTCTTTTATGGGCAGGCCGGCCGCCACACGCGCGCGCACCTGCGTCGAGGATACGTCGGGCATCTCGGCTTCGACGTATTCTATGGTAAAAGGGGTCGCGCATGCGGCGAAAGCCGCCCGCAGCGCCGTGAAGTCGCAGCCGGGACGCGCGACGGCGACGACGCGGCACAGCTCGGCAATGCGGCCCGCGTCCTTCCAATGCGGCAAGGTGGCCGCCGCGTCGGCGCCCATGATGAAGAGGGGCAGGCGTCCGCCCGTCTCGGCGGCCAGCTCCTCGAGCGTGTCCACCGAGTAGGTGACGCCGGGGCGCTCGACCTCGCGCGTGTCCAGCGCAAAGCGCGCGTCGTCTGCCTCGGCAAGCGCGAGGCGCAGCATGTCCACGCGTATGGCTGCCTCGCTCACCTGCAGGTCCTGCTTGAAGTTCGGGTTGCCCGTCGGGATGAAGAGCACGCGCCGCAGGCCCAGCACGTCGGCGACCCAGCCCGCGCAGGCGATATGCCCGCGGTGGACCGGGTCGAAGGTGCCCCCCATGATGCCGATGTCGTCTGTGCGCTGCGTCATGCGCCCATTGTCGCACGACGCGCCCGCCCCGTGGCATCGTCGCGCGACGCGCCCGCCTCGCGGCAGGGGCTTCACGCGTCGTCTACTCCACGGCGCTCTCGCACGCCGCCATCACCGCATCGGACACCGCCTGGGTCCCGCCGAACACGTAGGCGGCCAGCATCTTGTTCTTGTTCGGGGCGAGCACCCCGTTCACGCATGCCTCCTTGCCCTCGTCGACCAGACAGAGGACGGCGTTGTTCTTGCCGCACAGCGCCGCGCCGGCCAAGGCGTCGTGGTAGCTCTTGCCCGTCGCGATGCCGGCCTTGCTCGCGCTCATGCCCTGCCCGATGCACCAGTTCGCCACGAGCTTCGAGGTGCCGTAGGCCGTGTTGCCGCCGAGGCGCACGCAGCTCTTGCCCGCGAGCTGGGAGCTTTCCACCGAAGCCGCCACGGCCGCCGGCCCGCCCACGACGACGACGCGCCCGACCGAGGCGTCCTTCAGCAGGCGCGCCCCCTTCACCGACAGCTGCTTGTCGCCGCCCTGCGCGAGGATGATGGGCGCCTTCTTCGCGTACGCGTACGGCGCGATGGACAGCGCGTCGTGGTAACTCGCCGACGAGGCCACGATCGCGTCCGACCCCCACTTGTCCTTCGCGAACTCGTAGACGGCCAGCGAGGTGCCCACGGCCGTGTTGCCCGCGATGCGCGTGACCGCCGTGCCCAGGCTCTCGAGGTAGTCCTGCACGTTTTGCGAGACGGCCGAGGTGCCGCCCACGACGAAGGCGCGCTGCACCCCGAGGCGCAAGATCTCGCTTTCCGCATCCCACGACAGCGAGTTCGGGCTCGTCAGCAGGACCGGGCACTCGTAGGCGCCGGCCAGCGCCGAGGCCGACAGCGCATCCCAGTACCCCGCCGACGAGGCGATGACGGCATAGCGGCTCGTCGAGAAGCCTTCCGTCGATATCTTGCGCATGGTGGACAGCGCCGTGCCGCCCGCGAGCCGCTTCCAGGCGACGTCGGCCTTGTCCACGGTGAAGCTCTTGCTCACGCTGTCGCGGTAGTTGTCGATGCCCGTGACGACGACCTGCGCGGTCCCCACCTCGACGTTGTCGCTGAACGCCACGGTGTAGTCCGTGCCCTCGGCAAGCGTCGTGCCACCCACCTGCACCGTGACGGTCGGGGTGACGGCCGCGCCCGTGTAGGTCGTGTCGCCCGAGAGCGTGACGTCGTCGTCCGTGATGGGCGTCGTCGGCTTGGGGATGATGGTGAAGTGCTTCACGACTTCGCCCTCGTAGCGCCCCAGCCCGCTGACCGTGACCGTGGCCTCGCCCACCCCGTCGTTTCCGGTGTAGGCCAGCTCGTAGTCCGTGCCCTCGACAAGCGTCTTGCCCTCCGCCACGACCGTCACGGCCGGGGTGAGGGGGCTGCCGTAGTAGATGGCCGTGTCGTATTCGAGCGTGACGCACTCGTCGTCGAGATTGATGATGCGCGTCGGGTCGTCCACGTTGGCCGTGCCGCCGAAATTGTCGATCACGTACTTCACCGCCTCGTAGGCGTCCACCGCGCCGGCGCTGCCCGTCTGCGTGGCGTCGTGGTAGTTCGCGCCGTCCGGGTCGAGGGCGTGCGTGGTCTTTTGCAGCGCCTCGAAGGCCTGGGGCACCGTCAGGTCCGGCTGCACCGACCACAGCAAGGCGGCGATGCCGGCGACCAGTGGAGTGGCCATCGAGGTGCCGCTCAGGGTGGAGTAGCTGCTCCGCGAGCTGTTGTAGGTGGCATAGATGCCGACGCCCGGCGCGCTGATGTCCTTGTACTCGTTGTAGTCGGACCACTTCGCATTCGTGCCGTTTTGGTTCAGCGCCGTCACGCTCATGCACTCGTCGAAGTCGGCCGGCCACGACTTGTCGGTGATGGGGTTGTTGTAGTCGTCGCCGTTGCCGCCTGCCGCGACGGTCAAGACGTCGTAGTCGTCGCGCATGGTCTTGATCATCTTCTGGAAGGCGACGTCTTCCTCCTCTTCGCCGTAGCCGCCGAGGCTCATATTGATCACGTGCAGGTCGGCCAGCTCGCCGGCGTCCAGCAAATCCTTCAGGTACTGGTAGGCCGAAAGCAGCATCGCCGAGTCCGTGACCAGGTCGCTGCCGTAGAGGCTTTGCTCGTAGTAGAAAACCTGGAGCGGGACGATGCGCGCGTTGTAGGAGGTGCCGGCGATGCCCTTCTTATTGTTGGCCACGCCCGCCGCGATGCCGGCCACGTGCGTCCCGTGCCCGTCCGTCATCGTCATCGTGCCCTGGCTGACCGTCACGGAGCCGTCGCTGTTTTGGGTGAGGTTGGCCATGTGCTCGGTGTCGAGGTTGGCCTTCAGGTCCTCGTGGGTCGTCAGCACGCCCGAGTCGAGCACGGCGATGGAGACGCTTTGCTCGGCGCGCGCCAGAGTCCAGGCGTTGTAGAGGTTCGCGCCGGAAGTGGTCGTCGATTTGGCCCACGGCTCGAGGTAGTACTGGCTGGAAAGCTTCGCGTCGTTGGGGATGGCCCAGTCGGGTGCGGTGACGGGGGTGTAGTCGTCGTCGCTGGTGCTCGCCGTGCTCTCGGCCTCGACCGCCGAAAGCTCCGCGTCCTTTACCACCGCGTCCGCGCCGGAGATTTCCTCGCTCATGCGGTAGATGAAGTTGTGCTGGGCGTGCGCGACGCCGGGTGTATTGTTCAGCTCGTCGATCAGCGCGTCGGCCTCGCCCTCTGCCACCTGCATCTTCACGGCGCGTCCGAGGTTTTCCGACGGCGCCACGGCCGCAGACAGCTCCGAGGCAGCCGACATCGTCTTGGCGCGCGCCACCGCATCGACCTCGCGTTCTTCCTGCGCCGTCGCGTCCGCCTCGTAGACGACGAGTATCTCGTCGCTTGCATACTCGGCCCCCGCGCCCGACGAGCCGCCCGACGAGCCGCCCGACCCCGCAGTGTACGAGGCGCCCGCATCCGCAGCCCCGTCCGCGCCGCCGTGCGCAGGTGCCGCGCCGGCCAGCGCCACCGCAAAACCGGACGGGCACATGAGCAGCGCAAGCGACGCGGCAACCACCGCGTTCACGATCGAGCGCATCCCTCTTTTCATCATCGTGTCCTCTTTTCTCTTCACTCTCTATTGTCTTCTCACGATATTGCACACGCGTTTCCAACAATCCGCCCGAGCCGCGCGGCGCACGCCCTTGCGCGCCAGCGCCGCACAGCCCGAGCGGGCACATCCCTCTACTTGCTCGCAGCCTCCACGGCCGCATACACCGTCTCGGAGACCGCACCCGCACCGCCGAACACATAGCAGTTCTCCTGCAGCGCCGCCTTGTGCGGGGTTATCACCTTGGCGACGTTGTTCGAGTTCCCGTCGTCGGCCAGGATGAGAATCGAGTTCTTGGAGCCGAGCAGCGCCGCGCCCGCGAGCGCGTCCTGGTAGCCGCGCCCCGTGGCCACGCCCATGTGCGCGGCCGTCATGCCCTGTGCCAGGCAGAAGTCGGCGATTTTCTTGCAGGTGCCGTAGGACGTGTTGCCCGCGAGGCGCACAGGCCCTGCGACCTGCCCGTCCACAGAAGATGCCACGGCAGCCGTGCCGCCCGTGATGATGGTGCGGGTGAAACCGGCGGCCTTCACCCTGGAGAGGGTGCCGGACGTCAACGTGCCGCCCTTGCCGCCCTTGCCGCCGCCCGCGAGGAAAATCGGAGTGGCCTTCGCGTAGGCATACGGCGCGATGGACAGCGCGTCT
The DNA here is from genome assembly GCA_963592385.1 of Acidaminococcaceae bacterium. GTDB lineage: Bacteria > Actinomycetota > Coriobacteriia > Coriobacteriales > QAMH01 > CAVAWX01. The sequence goes on from CAVAWX010000059.1 coordinate 9,832, forward strand.
TGGTAGCTGCCCGCCGTGGCCACGATAGCGTCGCTGCCCCAGGTGCCCACCGTCTTGCCGTAGTCGTAGATCTTGTTCGCCGTGCCGATGGCGGTGTTGCCGGCCACACGGTCCACGGAGATGCCGAGCTTGCCGATCTGGGCCACGACCGCATCCGAAACGGCCTGCGTGCCGCCCACGACCACGACCTTCTTCACCTTCTTGGAGACGAGCAGCGCCGAGGTCGCCGGGGTCAGGCTGTCGGGCTTCGTCATGAGGACCGGGCAATCCAGCAGCCCGGCCAAACCGCTTGCGGCCAACGCGTCCTGGTAGCCCTTGGTGGTGGCCACGACGGCGTACTCGCTGCTCTTCCAGCCCTCGTCCACGATGGTCCGCATGGTGCCGATGGCCGTGTTGCCCGCCAGGCGCTTCCACACGCTCGAATCAGGCGTCGGTTTGACGTCCGAGCCGCCGTCTTTTGCCACGATGTTGAAGTTCACCACCTGCGTGCCCTCGAAGTTGTTCCAGCCGGCGACCGTCGCCTTGGCCGTGCCGACGTTCACGTTGTTCTCGCACACCACCACGTAGTCGACGTTCTTGCGCAGCTTCTTGCCCTCGTAGCTCACGTCCAGGTCGGGCACGATCTTCGCGCCCGTGTAGGTCTGGTCGGGCACCGCGGCAATCGTGGCCTTGGTGAAGTCGCCGTAGGCGATCTCGAATTTCTTCGTCACCTTCGCGGGCTGCGCGCCGGCGTACTCGCCGATGGGGGTGACCGACACCGACGCCGTGCCGGCCGTGTCGTTGTTCTCGTAGGAGACGGTATAGTCCTTGCCCTCGACCAGGGTCTTGCTCCCGTAGGTCACCACGGGCACGGGCTCGATGGCCTCGCCGGCGTAGGTGTAGCTGTCCTCGACGCCGCCGGAGATCTCGATGTCGTTGCGCACGACGATGGCGTTGATGTTGTGCTGGTAGCGCGAGCCCGAGACGTTGTCCACGGGGTCGCTGCTGTAGCCGCCGGTCTTGTAGCCGTTCTTGGTGATGCCCCATATGATCTGCGGCTCGTACTTGTAGTTGGCGTTCGCGAGGTTGCTCTCCTCGAGCTCTGCCATGGTAGACGACAGCGGGTCGGAGTACTCGGTCACCGACAGGATGGGCTCGACCGTCACGGGGTTCAAGGTGCCGCCGAGCACGCTGCCCGTGGCCTCGGGAAAGAAGTAGCATTGCTTTTTGAAGGTGTCGTAGGGCACGGACAGCAGGCCGCTCGTGCCCGCCGCGCCGTAGAGCAGGGTCGCCTTGTCCTGCCACAGCGTTCCCAGCCCCGCGTCGGCCAGCAGCTCGGCGACCGTCACATAGTAGTCCGACGAGGTGGCCCACCACAGCCCGTCGCTTTTGTAGTACATGCCCGAGACGGGGTCGCGGTCCGGGCTTGCCATCGCCTCGAACTCGTCGATGGTGTAGGCGCGGCGCTCGACGAGCTTGCCGTTTGCGCCGTATTGCTCGTAGACGGTCAGGAAGGCGTCGTTGCCGGACGGCGTCACGTCCGCCTCCTGCTGCGCTGCGCCCGCCTCTTGCGGCATCACGCCCGCCTCCTGCTGCGCCGCGTC
>CAVAWX010000060.1:0-11248 GCA_963592385.1 Acidaminococcaceae bacterium
GGCGGGCGCGGCCGGCAGGGACGCCCCTTTTCCTCCCCTTGCGGCAGCGGCGTCTATTTCAGCGTGCTCTTGCGCAGCGCCGCGCCCCTCGACGCGGGGCTGTTGAGCGCGAGGGCGGCCCTGGCCGTCTGCGAGGCCTGCGAGGCGCTGGCCGCCGATGCGGGGACGCGGGCGGAATGCCTCGTGAAATGGCCCAACGACGTCTACTGCCGAGAGAAGAAGCTCGCGGGCATACTCATCGAGGGCGGACACGACGCAGGCGGCAACGGCGGTGCGCACGGTGACAGCGTGCACAGCGGCAGCGGCGGTGCGCACGGCGGCGACGCGGACGGTGAGGCGGGCGGCTGGTACTACGTCGTCGGCATCGGGATAAACGTCTACGAGCCGTACGAAGGCTGGCCGCCCGAGCTTGCGCGCGCCGGGGCGCTGCTGGAACGCGGGCAGGCAAACTCGGGCGCGGGCGAGGCAGACGGCGGCTGCGAAAACGCAGACGACGCAAACGGCGGCGGCATTGCGGACGCAGCAGGCGGCGGCGGCATCGCGCACGCACGAGAATTCCTCGTCGGCCGCATACGCGCGCAGCTCGCAGACGCCCCCTCCCCCGCTTCGGACAACGCGGCGCTGCTGCAGGCGTATCGCACGCGCTCCTTGCTCACGGGAAGGACCATCGAGGTCGAATGCGGCGGCGCGCATTTCACCGCCGTGGTAGACGGCATCGACGACGATTTCTCCCTGCGCGTGCGCGAGGGCGAAAAGACCCGGCACTTGCGCTGTGGCGAGGTCCACCTGCATCTCGGCGACATGGACGAGAAAACCGCGCGCTAGCGTGAAGCGGCGCCCCCGTTCACCGCACGCGAAACGCACACGCTCCGTGCCGCACATCCGCCGCGCTGCAATCCGCCGTCAAGGCGCGCTCCAAGCGCTACAATGCCCGAGCGAAAAGAAAGCTCGCCGAAGAGAAAGGCGCCCGCCATGCCCGATATGCTCAGCCTTGAAGAAGCCCGCCAGCGCGTGCTCGAGAACACGCAGGTCCTGCCCGTCGTCGAGGTCGAGCTGCTCGACGCCTGCGGGCGCGTGGCAGCCGCCGACCTGGCCGCCGACATCGACAACGCGCCCTTCGCGCACGTGGCCATGGACGGCTACGCGCTGCGTGCCGAGCAGATCGCCGGCGCGAGCGAGGAACATCCGGTCGAGCTCGACGTGGTGGCCGAGATCGCGGCAGGCGACGACTTCACCGACAGCTTCGGCGAGGGCCAGTGCGTGCGCATCATGACGGGCGCGAAGCTGCCCGCGTGTGCCGACACCTGCGTGAAGTACGAGGTGGTCGGCGTCGTGGCAGGCGAGGGCAAGGCAGGCGGGCGCGTGTCGTTTTCCGCTCCGGCCAAGCTTGGCCAAAACGTGCGCGCGGCCGGCGAGGAGGCGCGGGCCGGCGAGGTCGTCGTACACGCCGGCGAGGTCGTGAACAGCGCGGGGATCGGCTTTCTCGCAGGTTGCGGCATCACCAAGGTGCCCGTCTTCACCCGCCCCCGCGTGGCCATCATGGCGACGGGCTCGGAGCTCGTGCCGCACGACCAGGTGCCTTCCGGCGCGAAGATCCGCAACTCGAACGCGCCTGCCATCGCGGCGTGCGTGCGCGAGGCCGGCGGCGTGCCCGACATACTGCCCATCGTGCGCGACACCTACGAGGAGCTGCGCGACGCGGTGAAGGCGGCGGTGGCCGACCACGACATGGTCGTCACCACGGGCGGCGCGGCAAACGGCGACTACGACTTCATCAAGCAGGTCGTCTCTGACCTGGGGCGGGCGCACGTCACCCTCGTGAACATGCGCCCCGGCAAGGCCGAGACCTACGGCACCGTGGACGGCGTGCCCGTGGCGGGGCTGCCCGGCAACCCGGCGGCGGCCTACATCGGGTTCCAGATGCTCATACGGCCGGCGCTGCGCAAGATGCAGGGCTACAGCCACTTCGAGCGCATGCGCGTGATGGCGCGGCTGAGCTGCGATATTCGTGCGAAGAAAGACGCGCGGATGACGCTCATGCGCGCCGTGATGACGCGCGGCGCCGGCGGCGGTTACGAGGTCGCGCCGCTCGACAAGCAGTCCTCGGGGCTGTTCGGGCCGCTGCAGAAGAGCAACGCGCTGGTCGTCGTGGAGCGCGGCGACGTGGCGCATGCGGCCGGCGAGGAGATCGCCTGCCTGCTGCTCGACGTGGACGAGGAGTGCGTGCTGTAGAGCCCGCCGGGGCGTTCACGCGCGGACGCGGCGGGGCGCGGACGAGAAGCGCAGACGCAGCGGCGCGGGCGGCGCGGGCGTTTCACTACGACGGGTGAACGGGGCAGCTTTCGCCGTTCATGCGCGGGGGTGCGTGCGCGCGTAGGTCTCCTTCATGTGCTCGAGCGAGAGATTCGCGTAAATCTGGGTGGTGGACAGGCTCGCGTGCCCGAGCATGTCCTGCACGCTGCGCAAATCGGCGCCGCCTTCCACGAGGTCGGTGGCAAAGGCGTGGCGCATGTCGTGCGGATGCAGCGACGCGTCCAAGCCGGCCTGGGCCGCGCGCGCATGGAAGACCCGGCGCAGCGCCGCCGTCGTCATGGGGTTTCCCCGCGTGGACACGAACATCTCGGCCACAGGGCCTTTCACCATGAGCTGCGGACGCGCCTCGTCAAGGTAGGCGCGCGCGCACGAGAGGGCGAGCGCGTGGAGGGGCACGATGCGCTCCTTTCCGCCCTTGCCGAAAAGCCGGACCTCGCCTGAGGAAAAGTCGATGTCGGCCGGCTTCAGGGCGGCGATTTCGGCGATGCGCGCGCCGCATGCGTAGAGCAGCTCGAGGAAGGCGCGGTCGCGCATGTCGACGGCGCTTTCGGAGCCGCAGGTGGCCAGCAGCTTCTCGATGTCGGCCTGCGAGGTGATGCGCGGCAGCTCGCGCGCGACCTTCGGCGTGGCCGCGACAGCCGCCGGGTTTTCCTCGAGAAAGCCGCGCTCGTTCAAGTAGGAGAAGAAGCTGCGCACGGCGGCCAGGCGGCGGCACACCGTCTTGCGCGCGTAGCCCGCCCGGTCGAGCTCGGCCATGTAGCGGCGGAAACGGCGGTGGTCCAGATGCAGGGGGTCGACACCGGCGCGTGCGGCCCACGACAGGTAGCCCCGCAGGTCGCCCGCATAAGCACGCACCGTGTGCGGCGAGAGGTTGCGCTCGACGTCGAGGTGGCGGATGAAGAGGCGCGCGTACTCGGCGGCCTGCGCGTCGAAGGCCTCGTCGTCAAAGAAGTCGAGCGGGTCGTGGGCAGCGCTCATGGCAGGAGCGCCGCTTCGAAGAGGTCGGCACGTCCGTCCACGAAGGCGGCGATCGCGGCGCGGCTGCGGGCGGCGTAGGCGGCCTTGCGCGCGCGCTTGTCGCGCACCTTCTCGGGCAAGGGGTCGATGATGCCGTAGTTCACGTGCATGGGCTGGTAGCCCTGCGTGGCCGGGTCCGTGGCGTAGGCCACGAGCGCCCCGAACAGGGTCTCGCGCGGCAGCCGCGGCGCAGGCAGGCCGGAGATCTCGGCGTAGACGGCCAGCGCGGCGAGCAGCCCCGAGGCCACGGCCTCCATGTAGCCTTCCGTGCCCGTCAGCTGGCCGGCCAGGTGCACGCCCGGGCGGCCCGGCAGGTCGAAGGCGGGGCCCAGCACGTGCGGCGCGTCCACGAAGGTGTTGCGGTGCATGACCCCGAAGCGCGAGAACTCCGCGTGCTCGAGGCCGGGAATCATGCGAAACACCCGCTCCTGCTCGCCGAAGCGCAGGTTCGTCTGGAAGCCGACGAGGTTGTAGGCGCTGCGCGCGCGGTTCTCCGCACGCAGCTGCACGGCCGCCCAGGGGCGCCTGCCCGTGGCCGGGTCGGTCAGGCCCACGGGTTTCAGGGCGCCGAAGCGCAGGGCGTCGGCGCCCGTGCGCGCCACCTCCTCGACGGGCTGGCAGGCGGCGAACAGCTCGCGGCGCTCGAAGTCGCGCACAATCGTCCGCTCGGCTGCGACCAGCTCGGCGATGAAGCGCTCGTAGGCGTCGCGGGTGAAGGGGGCGTTCAGGTAGTCGGACGGCTCGCCCTTGTCGTAGCGGGACTGCTCGAAGACGCGCGTGCGGTCGATGGAGTCGGCCTCGACGATGGGCGCGGCCGCGTCGTAGAAGGCGAGGCTTTCCGCGCCCAGCTCCGCGGAGAGCTCGCGTGCCAGCGCGTCGCTGGTCAGAGGGCCTGTGGCCACGATGGCGGGCGCGGCGGGCAGCGTCGAAAGCGCGCGGCGCTCCACCTCCACGAGCGGGTGTTTTTCGAGAAGCGCGGTGACCGCGTCGGAAAACAACGTCCGGTCCACGGCAAGCGCCCCGCCCGCCGGCACCGAGCTTTCCCGCGCGGCGCGCAAGAGATACGAGCCCATGGCGTCCAGCTCGCGCTTCAGGGCGCCGGCCGCCGTGTCGGCGTCGTCGCTTTTGAACGAGTTCGAGCAGACGAGCTCGGCCGCGCCGCCCGTCTTGTGCACGGGCGTCTGTCGCTCGGGGCGCATCTCGACCAGGCGCACGGGCACGCCGCGGGCGGCAAGCTGCAGGGCCGCCTCGCTGCCCGCAAGGCCCGCGCCCACGACGGTGACTGTCGGAAACTTCTTCATACCCTCGTTTTCACCCGCAAAAGACATGTTGGACGGTTCACGCAATCGTCGCCGGCTCTCACTCGTCCGCACGCGTCCGCACGCGTTCGCACGCGCACGCGCACGTGCAATCGAGGGGGCAAAACCGGCGCACACCTTCACTATATCGGATTCGGCGACGCGCGCGCACAGGCGCTAGCGGCGCGAGAGCGGGGCGCGTTTCTCCGATTCGGCATGCCCCAGCTCGTCGTCGAGGGAGCGCAGCAGCTCCTTTGCCTTGCGCGAGAGCTTGGACGGCACGACGACCGTGATATGCACGAAGAGGTCCCCGCGCTTTTCCGGCTTGCGCAGGCGCGGCATGCCGTGCCCCTTCACCCGCAGCATCTGGTCGGGCTGGCAGCCGGCCGGCACGGGCACCTCGACCACCTCGTCGTCTAGGATGCCCTCCACCTCGATGGTCGCGCCGAGGGCCGCCTGCGCGATGGAGACGTTGGCGCGCGTGTGCAGGTGGTCGCCGTCGCGCTCGAAGTACTTGTGCTGCTCGACGCGCACCGTGGCGATCAAGTCGCCTGCCGCCGCGCCGTTCATCCCGGCCTCGCCGCGTCCGGCCGCGCGGACCTGCTGGCCGTCCTTGATGCCGGCGGGGATCTCGATGGTCAGGCGCTCGCGGTCGGGCACGCGCCCCTGGCCGCCGCATTCCGAGCAGGGGTTTTCCACCGTCGAGCCCGTGCCGCCGCACTCCGGGCAGGTGCTGGCCGTCTGCATGTCGCCCAGGAAGGTGTGCTGGACGCTGACCACGCGCCCGCTGCCGCCGCAGGTCTTGCAGGTGCTCATCGAGCCGCCGTCGGCGCTGCCGCTGCCGCCGCATTCCTCGCAGGGCGCGAGGCGGTCGTAGACGACCTCCTTCTTCACCCCGACGGCCGCCTCCTCGAGGGTGAGGCGCAGGCCGATGCCCATGTCGCGCCCCTCGCGGCGGGCCTGCGGGCCGCGCGAGCCGCCGCCCATGCCGCCGAAGAAGCTGGAGAAGATGTCGCCCATGCCGCCGAAGATGTCGCTCATGTCGACGTTTTGGTAGCCGCCGCCGAAGCCGCCGGCCGCCTCGGCCGTGCCGTAGCGGTCGTAGAGGGCCTTCTTCTGCGGGTCGCTCAAGACGTCGTAGGCCTCGTTGAGCTCCTTGAAGCGCTCCTCGGCGTCGGGCGCCTTGTTCACGTCCGGGTGCAGCTCGCGCGCCTTGCGGCGAAACGCCTTCTTGATGTCGTGGTCGCTGGCGTCGCGCGACACGCCAAGTATGTCGTAGAACTCGTAGGCCACCGTCTGAAAACCGCCGTCCCCCTCGTGACTTTCCTCGTGCAGGTTGCGCGGCGTGCGGCGCATGTCCGTGCGCCCTCGCCAAAAAAACGCGTGCCTGCGCACGCGTCCTCGTATTCGATGCGGGTATTGTGCGCCGCGGGCGCGTCGGCGTGAAGGCGTGGGCGGCGAAACGTTTACCACCCGTCACCATCCCGCGCAAAAGCGGGGATGGGCGGCGGTGGCATGGGCGGATGCAAAGTGGTGAAGAAGGAAGGCGGACGAGGCGTGGGGTGGTGAAGAGGTGCGGCGCGGCAAAGGAGCGCGACGGCGAGGCGGGTGAAAGGGTGAAGAGGATGATGGGGAATGCGGACGTGAGGGACAGGGGTGTGGAGCTGGGAGTTCAGGTACTGGCAAGGTCCCAGACGGCGCCGAAGATTTCGTTGCCGCACAGCCAGCCGCGCCGCGTGGGGACGAGGCGGCGCTCCCCTGCGGCATCGGCGCCGCTTGCGTCATCTACGCCGCCTGCGCCGTCCGCAGCACCTGCGCCGCCTTCGCCGTTTGCGTGCTCCACGCGCTCCTCGAGCAGGCCGAGCTCCACGAGGCGGGTGAAGGTGGGCTCCAGCTCCGGCACGGCCGCGAGCGCTCGCGCGCGCAGCTCCTCCCCCAGCCCGGCGCTGCGCCGAAACGCGAGCATCACGTCTTCCAGCAGGGCCTGGCGCGCGTCGAGGTGCTCCAGCTCCACCTGCGCCCGTCCGCCGCGCGCGGAAAACGCCGCGCTGCCGCGGTCGGCCGCCACGCGCACCCGGGCAGCTTCTGCTTCACCCAGCGCACCCGCAGCAGCGATACCCCCTTCACCCGGCGTATCCGCACGTGCGCCGTCTGTTTTACCCTTTGCCCTGACCGCGCCGCCCGCTTCGCCCTTCACCCGGACGCCGCCCGCTTCACCCGCGCCGCTTTCTTGCCCCGCCGCAGCGAACAGCCCCGCGTCCACGCAGGCCGCGAAATCGGATGCGGAAAGCATCGACGCCGCGCCCGCGCCCAGCCCCAGGTACTCGACGCCCGTCCAGTACGCCGTGTTGTGGCGCGACGCGCAGCCGGGCCGCGCGTAGGAAGCGACCTCGTAGCGGACAAGGCCGGCCTTCGCGCACAGCTCCTCGGCGCCCAGCATCATGGCCGCCTGCACGTCCTCGCCGGGGACATCCAGCTCGCCTGCGGCGACGCGGGCGGAAAGCGGCGTGCCCTCCTCCAAGGACAGCGGGTAAACGCTCATGTGCGCCGGGTGCAGGTCGAGCGCCGCGCGCAGACTCTCCTCCCAGCTGCCCGGCGTCTGGCCGGGCAGGCCGCACATCAGGTCGAGGCTGAAATTGTCCGTCCGCTCGCGCACGGCTGCCACGGTGGCACGCGTGTCGGCCGTGCTGTGGGCACGCCCGATGGCGGCAAGCTCGGCGTCATCAAAGCTCTGCGCGCCGATGGAAAAACGCGTCACCCCGGCCGCGAAGAGGTCGCGCACCATCGGCGCCGTCAGCGACTCGGGGTTGCACTCGACGGTGAATTCCTCGACCGCGTCCATGTGCAGGGAAAACGAGAGCATCGACACGAGCGAGGACAGGCGCGCCGCGCCCAGGTGCGTGGGCGTGCCGCCGCCGATGTAGACGGTCTTCACCTGCCCGAGCAGGCCCGCGCGCACCGCACGGCGCAGCTGCAGGCACAGCGCCTCGACGTAGGCGTCCATGGCCGCGCCGTCGTCGCAGGCGGCCGTCGCGAAATCGCAGTACGCGCAGCGCTTCACGCAAAACGGCACGTGCACGTACAAGGCCCCGATCGCCATCTCCGCCCTTTCCTCCTTCGCGCCTTCACCCGCGCCCTGCCTCGCGCCTCTATCCCCATCACCAGCTGCTGAGCTGCCGTCTTCATGCGCCTTACCTCGAGCGCCATCTATCGGTGAACGGGCACTCGATGGTAGCAGACCCCGCCAGCGCGCGAGCCTGCGCCAACTTCGCCAAGCACTTGCTTGATTGTCAGTTTTTCATATCTAAATGTATGTGTTTTGCATATAATCGTATGCGAAAAGAGGTGATTGACATGTCGAATACGGCATTGGTTCAAACGAGGGTCGACCCGCGCCTGAAGCGCGACGTCGAAAACGTGCTGAGCGCGAACGGGCTCGACGTGCCCACCGCCATACGGATGTACTTCTCGAAAATCGCGCAGGTGGGCGGCATCCCTTTCGACGTGCGCATTTTCAACGCCGAGACCGCTGCGGCCATGGACGAGGCGGAAATCCTCTCCGCAGACCCGAACGCCAAGTCGTACTCCTCGTTTTCCGAGCTGCTCGAAGACCTTGACTAACGATGGCTCAGTTTCAGATACGACGCACATCCGCCTTCAAGAAAGACCTGAAGCGCCTCATGAAGCAGGGGCGCGACCTCTCGAAGCTCGCTGCTGTCGTCGATGCAATCGCTGATGGAAAGCAGCTTGAAGAACGGCACCGCGACCACGAGCTTGTCGGCAATCGCCGGGGCTTTCGAGACTGCCATATCGAGCCCGACTGGGTGCTCATCTACAAACTGGATAAAAACGTGCTCGTCCTGACTCTGACGCGCACCGGAACCCATGCCGAGCTGGAACTTTAGGATCGCGCACGGCGAAAAACGTAAAGGGTCTTTTTCGAGGCCTGCTTCCTCATGGGCTTGACGGTGCCCGCATGGACGAGGCACGCAGGGGCGACGATGTTGCTCAATATCATCGGCGGACATTTGGGAATCAGAATCTTTGTCCGCGCCTTTTCCCTGAAAGACGCCTGTTGCATCCCCTGCCGGTTTCTGCCGACTCCGCCGATGCCTTCTGCCGACTTCCCCGAAATCTCATTGTCAGAATCGGCAGAAAACGGCAATCACGCTCATTCCGACATCTCCTCTAATGTGCTCGTCTCCAACACCGAAGCCACCGCGGCGATAGACGAGACGGAAACCGTCTCCGCGGTCCCGAACGTCAAACTTCGCTCTTCGTTTTCCGGGCTGTCTAAAAGCACGGACGGATTTAAACGATCGAGAATCGCCTGCATGAGCAGCGGGTTGCCATCCTTACCTCTGGGGTTCTTGCCCTTGCGGAAGCACTCGACGTTGAGCCTGTAAGCCCAATCCAAGAGGGCGGGGCTTTTCAAAGCTTCCCTGAGCGTGCAAAGGTCGTGGAATACGAAACGCACGACATCTTCGGCAGCATCATAGGGCGCATATCTAAAATAGTAAGAGAACTCCGCAGCCCGCTTGCGGACGCTGTTCAGTTCCCCACGAAGAGACTTGATGCTGCTGCCCTCTGGGCATTTGATATTGAGAAACCCCCACAGGCGACCTTCGTCTGAAATAACAGTTAGAGTTTCCAACGTTGCACAGGTTATGCACACGGGCAGCACGTTGGACCCTCGTCCAGGATACGCATTCGCCGTCCAGTAAATTCCCGCCGTGTGCGCAGGTTCGGGCATCGTGTTATGCACATACATGGAAAGCGCCTCGAGCAAAACCTCGTGCTCCGGGAGTTTCATGAAGCGCGCAAATCGCTTCTTATGGCTTTCGGCGGGCTTGCGCATCGCGGCCGGCTCGAGCACGTTTGTCCTCGCCGCGCGCTCCCATGGGAGAAACAGCATCTTGTCCTCGCTCAAATCGAGAATGAGATCGCCCTTTCCTCCCGGAAGGCTCGTCTTCAGCTTGTTGCGCAAGCTGTATCCATCTGCCTCGGCCTGCCGAATGGCCCTCGTCTCGAGTTCATCGAGTTCGGCATCGCTCATCTTCTCGTCGACGCTCGCGAAATACGCCTTGGAGATCCCTACACCTTGGAAATCGTCTCTGTGCCGGTATTCGTGAAGATGCTGGGCATGGCGTTTCACCATATCGATGGACTTGCCCACGTACGCAGAACCGTCGTCGAAAAGGTAGAAGTAAATGCCCTTGCGGCAGTCGGGCGCAAGCTCGCCGGCGGCTACAGAACGTGCCGAGACGTCGATGCAGCGAAATTCCAAACGCCCTATCCGCATCACGAACTCTTTCCTCTCGCCAAACTTCGCCAAATTCTAGCGCTGCCTAATCCTGGAAATTTTAACGGGTCGTACCCGCGCCCATAAGGGCAAATTGCCGACGCCCGCTTTGCTCGCTAGTTCTCCAAGCAGTACTCGGCGAAGAAGGGCAGGGTGAACTCGAGGGAACCACGCTCCGGCGCATGGACGACGCCTTTCTTGATGAGACGCTTGCGGTAGGGGTTGAACTCGTTCTGGCTCATGCCGAGCTCTTCGAGGGCGGCCTTGGTCGGTCCTTCCCCTGCCTTCGCCACCCCGCGCGCGACTTCCTTGTCTTTCGGCGACAGCTCGCTCCAGATCTTGTCGTAGGCATATTCGGAAAGGTACTGCGCGTAGCGTTCGAGCACGTCCGCATAGGCGCCACCGTTTTCCCACGTCAAATATCCCAACACCTGGAAGGCGAACGGATATCCGCGCGTGAGGGAGGCCATCTGCTCGGCATCCTCTTTGCCCAAGGAGAAAATCTTCGCATACTCCGCCGCCATCGCAAGCTTGTTGAGCGGCTGCAGGTGAATTCTCGGGGCACGGTGCAGGAAGGTAAGGTTTTCCTCGTTCTGCAAATCCTCGATGTTCTTGTACAGGCCGGTCATAAGCAGGAAAACGGGCAGGTCCTGGCGCAGGAGAATCTGGAAGGCGCTCGTGAACACCCTCATCTGCTCGGTGTTCGTCGCCTCGTCTATCGTCACGAGCAAGCGCTTGCCGTGCTTTTTCATCTGCTTCAAGATCTCGGAGACCGCCGTCTCGGGATCCTTTATTTGAGCAGACTTGGAAAGCCCGACGGAAAAGCCGAAGAAGCTGAGATTGACTTTGGCATCCTTGAGCACGTCGAGGCAGCTCTTGCTGCTGTTGAGCTTGGAGAGCAGCGAGGCGAGGAGGTCGAGCGCCGGATTGAGCTCCACGTGAATCCAGTTCTTCTCCTCGGAAAGAACGCGCGCAGCTTGCGTCATGAGGACCGTCTTGCCATAGCCGCGCACCCCAGTGATGAGATAGATTTGCTGGTTCATGTTCTCGCTTCGGAAGCTGTCCACGATTTCGTGCAGCTGGACAGGCCGCTCCACTGCGGCCTGCGGGCTTTTCCCGAAGACGAGCGAAAAGGGATTTTCCACGACGTGACCTTTCTCTTCTTCGCCATGTCTTTTACTATTCTAGCTTGTTTTTACTAACTTTTACTAATCTTTACTAAGTTTTACTATTTTGGATTTCTTTTACTAAGCTTTACTAAGTTTTACTAACTTTTACTAATTGGAGGCGGGCAGGTCGGCGCGGGCGGCAGTCTCGG
>CAVAWX010000061.1:0-11068 GCA_963592385.1 Acidaminococcaceae bacterium
CTGTGACGTACTGATTCGTAGTCAGTCCCTCTATCCAGCTGAGGTAATGCCCCGCGCACAGCGTTGCCTATCATAGCACCCGAACGCGCCAAGTCAATGAAAAATTTCGCGGGTCTTGATTCTTTCTCGCAGCAAAAGCGCGGTGCCCGCAGTGCCCGCGCCCCCGGGCAAGACGCATGGCGCGGCCCGGCGGGATAGCAGCGCGCGCGAGCTATGAAGTGCGCGGGCTGCAAAGCGGGCACCCGCAGGCGCCTCGCGCCAAAGAAAAACGGCGCGGCACCTGCCCGAAGGCTTGAGCACCGCGCCGCCACGATTGCAGCGCCCGCGCGAAACCGGGCGCCGCATATTCGCGTATCGCGAGATTTCTAGAACAGCGGGACGACCGCGCCCGAGTACTCGCTTTCGATGAAGCTCTTCACCTCATCGGTCTTCAGGGCCTCGACGAGCGCCTTGGCCTTCTCGGAGTTCTCCTGGCCTTCCTTCACGGCGATGACGTTGGCGTAGGCCTGCGCCGCCTGGCCGGTGTCGGACTCGACGGCCAGCGCGCTCGCGGAGTCGAGCCCCGCCGAGATGGCGTAGTTGCAGTTGGCCACCACGATGTCCACGTCGCTCACGGTGCGGGGGACCTGCGCCGCCTCGACCTCGTTGATCTGCAGGTTCTTGGGGTTCTCCACGATGTCGATCTTGGTCGCGTTCGTGCCCGCGCCGTCTTTCAGCTTGATCAGGCCCTCCTGCTGGAGCAGGAGCAGGGCGCGCGCCTCGTTGGTCGTGTCGTTGGGCACGGAGACGGTCGCGCCGTCAGCCAGCTCGGAGAGCTTCTTGGTCTTGCCCGCGTAGATCCTCATCGGCTCGAAGTGGATGGCGCCGGCGCTGGCCAGGTGCGTGCCGTTTTCCTGGTTGAAGTTCTCCAGGTAGGTGATGTGCTGGAAGTAGTTCGCGTCCAGCTCGCCGCTCTCGAGCGCGTTGTTGGGCTGGATGTAGTCGTTGTACTCGACGACCTCCAGGGTGTAGCCCTTCTCGGCCAGCTTGCTCTTCACCTTGGCGAGGATCTCGGCGTGCGGCGTCGGCGAGGCGCCCACCTTGATCGTCTTGTCCGAGCTGCTGGAGCTCGAGCTGGAGCTGGTCGTGCTGGAGCTGGAACCGGAGTTCGAGCAGCCCGCCACGGTGAACAGCGCGACCACGGCGACGATGCTCACCACGACAGCCGCGAGCTTGGCTGCCTTCTTCTTCGTTGCAGATGCCTTCATTTCTTTCTTTCTCCTTTTCATCATCGCGGCAAAGCCCTTTTCTTTGCCGCGTAGTGACCTTCGCTGCACGCGCCTTTCACGTGCCGTGTTGTGCGGGGTGAAGCGCCTCGGCGCCCCCTCCCATGCGCCCTACTTCAGGCGCTTGTCGATCTTTCGCGCGAGCAACAGCCCGCCTTCCTGGAAAATCTGGACGATCACGACGAGCAGCACGACCGTCACGATCATGATCTCGGTCTGGTAGCGGTAGTAGCCGTAGTTGATCGCTATCGCGCCCAGGCCGCCGCCGCCCACGAAACCCGCCATCGCCGAGTAGCCCAGTATCGTCGCAAGCGATATCGCCGCGCCGACGAGCAGACCGGGACGCGCCTCGGGCAAGAGCACCTTCAGCACCATCTGCATGTTCGACGAGCCCATCGCGCGGGCCGCCTCGATCACGCCGGGGTCGACCTCCTTCAGCGACGACTCCACCATGCGCGCGACATAGGGCGTCGCGGCGACGATCAGCGGAACGATGGTGGCCGTCGTGCCCAGCGTCGTGCCCGTGACGAGCCGCGTGAACGGCAGGATGGCCACGAGCAGGATGAGGAAGGGCACCGAGCGCACCACGTTGACGGTGAAGCCGACGATGGCGTTGAGCACCCGGTTCGTGCAGATGCTGCCCTTGCTCGTCGCGAACAGCAGCACACCCAGGGGGATGCCGAACACGTAGGAGACCAGCGTGGAGACGACCGTCATGTAGACCGTCTCGATCGTGCCCTGGGCGATCAGCTGGATCAGCTCCTGGCTCATTTCGCGGCCTCCTTTCCGTCGGCGAGGGCAGCCGCGTCCGCAGCTTCACCCGCGCCAATCTCCTCGCCCGGCCCGTCGATGCTCTCGACGGCCAGCAGCTTGCGCGCCGCCGCCGATTGCGGGTTGGACAGCACCTCGGCCGCAGGACCCACCTCGCACACGCGCCCCGCCTCGACGACGGCGACACGGCCGCAGATGCGGCGCGCCACCCTCATCTCGTGGGTGATGATCACGATGGTGACCCCGAGTCGCGCGTTCAGGTCGGCGAGCAGGTCGAGCACGGAATTCGTCGTGATCGGGTCCAGAGCGCTCGTCGCCTCGTCGCACAAGATGACGTCCGGGTCGCAGGCCAGCGCACGGGCGATGGCCACGCGCTGCTTTTGCCCGCCGGACAACTGCGCCGGATAGGCCTTCGCCTTCTCCGACAGCCCCACGGTCGCCAGAAGCTCGGCCACGCGAGCGTTGGCCTCGTCCTTGCTCCAACCCGCGATCTCGAGCGGATAGCGCACGTTTTTCTCCACCGTGCGCTGCTCGAGCAGGTTGAACTGCTGGAAAATCATCCCGATCTTCTTGCGCGCCGCGTCCAGCTCGCGGCGCCCCAAAGAGCACAAGTCCTTTCCGCCCACCACGACCGCGCCTTCGTCGGGGCGCTCGAGCAGGTTGATGCAGCGCACGAGCGTGGATTTGCCCGCGCCGGAAAAGCCGATGATGCCGAAGACCTCGCCGTCGGCGATGCTCAGGTTCACATCGTCGAGCGCCGTGACATCGCCGCCCTTCACCTTGTATGTTTTTGTCACACCTTTAAGTTCGATCATTGAAATCAACGCCATCTATCTGCCTGCCCGCGCGAATCGACATGCGGGCGAAATGGAATGGATACGGATATGCACTTGTGTTGTGGGTAAAAGTAAGTATATGTAGGCGTAGAGCCTACATCATTCGCATGGAGCCGAGAACTGCTATGTCGAATGCCTTTTTCATTGCGAGGAAGGATTCTATAGCAAATCCCCGCGCCGAAAAGTGGAGAGTTTGTGAAAACCCGCCTAAAGCGGCAAGGTTTCTCACGCGCTCATGGCGGCGGCGCTTCGCGCGCGTCCGAAGCTGCGGCGCTGCGCGTACGCCCGCAGCCGCCGGCGTTCCTATTTCCCAAAAATGAAAATTTCAATATTGGGAAACAGGATGGGCGAGCGGATCCGGGCAGAGACTGTGCGTGCCAGGTTCCAAAGCCAAAAAGCTCTTCGCGCAAGCTGGGAGAATCTTCAGCGCAGGCCGGGCAGGCCAAAGGCGTCGAGGATCTCCTTCTCGCGCTGCTCCATGGCCTGGCGTTCCTCGGGCGTCTCGTGGTCGTAGCCCAGCAAGTGCAAGATGGAGTGGACGAGCATGAGGGAAAGCTCCCCTTCGAAGCTCGTGGAAAACGCCGTGCGCTGCTCGTCGATGATGTCGGGGCAGATGACGACGTCGCCCAGCTCGAGGGGGGCGCCGTCTGGGGTGAAGGGGGCATCGGGCACGAAAGCATCTCCGCCTTGGCCGCCGTCGTCGTCTTCACCATCTGCATCCACATCGGCTGCGGTGAAGGGGACGTCGTCCGCAAAGCCGTCCGCAAAGGCGTCGTCGCAGGGAAAGGACAGCACGTCGGTGGTCGTGTCACGCCCGCGCCACGCCGCGTTCAGCTCCTGGATCTCGCGCGGGTCCACGACAGACACGGACAGCTCCGCCGTCTCGGGCACGCCCATGTGCGCGAGCGCGAAGACGGCCAGCTCGCGGACCGCTTCCTCGTCCACGCTCGGATGCCCGCCGCGCACGTCGATGTCGATTCTCATGCGCGGCCCTCCCCTTCACCCTGCACGTCGCCGGCGCCCGCGCCGCGGCTCTCCTCTTCGTGCTGCACAAACTGCAGCTTCTCCTGGCGGCCCTGCGCACGCTCGTAGGCCGCAACGATTTTCGCCACAAGCGAATGACGCACCACGTCGCCGCCCGTGAAATCGCAAAACGCCACGTCGTCGATACCGTCGAGTATACGGCGCACGTCGCGCAGCCCCGAGACGCCGCGCGGCAGGTCGAGCTGGGTGGCGTCGCCCGTGATGACCATCTTCGAGTTGAAGCCCAGGCGCGTGAGAAACATCTTCATCTGCTCGGGCGTGGTGTTTTGCGCCTCGTCGAGTATGAGGAAGGCGTCGTTGAAGGTCCGCCCGCGCATGAAGGCAAGCGGCGCTATCTCGATGATGCCGCGTTCAAGCAGGTCGCTGCCCTTCTCCATGTCGGTCATGTCGAAGAGCGCGTCGTAGAGCGGGCGCACGTAGGGGTCCACTTTCTCCGTGAGCGTGCCCGGCAGAAAGCCGAGGTTTTCGCCGGCCTCGACGACGGGGCGGGTGAGGATGATGCGCCCGACTTCCTTGCGCTTGAGCGCCGCGATGGCCAGCGCCATCGCCAGATAGGTCTTGCCCGTGCCGGCCGGTCCTATGCCGAAGGTGACGGCGTGGGTGCGTATGGCGTCGCAGTAGCGCTTCTGGCCTGCGGTTTTGGGGCATATGGCGCGGCCGCGGAAGGTCAGCACCACGTCGTCGCGCAAAGCGGAGGGCGCGTACTCGCCCGTCTGCAAAATCTCGGCCGCATCGGCCACGTCGGCGGCCGTCGGGGCCGCGCCGCGCTCGACCTGGCCCATGAGGTCGGCCACGAGCGAGGCGATCGTGGGCAGGTGCGCCGCGTCGGCATCCACCACGAGGGCGCCGTCGCGCAAGGCCACGCGCGCGTCGAAGCGCTCCTCTATCGCGCGCAGCACCTCGTCGCCGGTGCCGCACAGCGCGCGCACGTCGAGGCCGTCGGCCACGTCGAAGCGCACCCTGCTCGATTCACCCATCCCGATTCAACCTTCCCTCAGGCCCGCACACCCGCGCACACCCGGCTTCGCCAAAACCTGCGCCCGCACGCCCCAAAACTCACGCGCCGTGCCACGGGCGGGCGAACTCGCGGGCGGGCGGCTTGTAGGCCGGGCACGGATAGTCGCGGTACTCGGCGGCGTCCACCAGCTCGCGCACCCACTGCTCGACGGGCAGGTCCGCCTCCGCCCGCTCGGCGTCGGCGATGCGCGCGTGCGTGGCCGGACGGCGCGGCATGAACAGGGTGCAGCAGTCGTCGGCCTGGCGCGCGGAGGTCTCGTAGGTGCCGATGCGGCCGGCCATGTCGATGATGTCCTGCTTGTCCGTGCCGATGAGCGGCCGCAGTATGGGCATGTCCACCACCGCGTCCGTGACCGCGATGTTGTCGAGCGTCTGGCTGGCCACCTGCCCCAGACTCTCGCCCGTGACCAGCGCCTTCGCGTCCTCCAGGCGCGCGATGGCCTCGGCCACGCGAAACATCATGCGGCGGTAGAGCAACACGCGCAGCCCTTCCGGCGCCGAGGCGGCGATGGCCCGCTGCACGTCGCCTAAGGCCACGTAGTAGACGCGGGCAAGCCCTGCCGCGGGCGCGAGGTCGGCCGCCAGCTCGTCTACCTGCCACTCGCTGGAATCCGAGGTCTGGGGGCGGCCGGAGAAATGCGCGCCCACCACGACGGCGCCGCGCTTCATCATCGTCCACGAGGCCACCGGGCTGTCGAAGCCGCCGGACAGCAGGCTGACCACCTTGCCCGCCGAACCCACCGGCAGGCCGCCCGTGGCGGGGTCGCTTTTCGAGTAGACGTAGACGCTGCCCTGGACCACCTCGACGCGCACCTTCACGTCCGGGTCCTTCATCTGCACCTTCTTGTCGGGCGCGAACGCGCACAGGTGCGCCCCGACGAGGCGGTTGAGCTGCATGGAATCTATGGGATAGTCGGTGTTGGAGCGGCGCGCCGCCACCTTGAAGGTGGTGAACTCGCCGTTTTCGGCCAAGGCCATCTCGGCGGCCTTGTAGTAGTGCTCGGGGACGCGGTCCGTCCGCCATGCACGCGAGACGCGCGCGATGCCCGGAATCTTCAACAGCACCCCGGCCACCTCGTCGAGCGCCGCCTCGTCGCGCAGGGCGACCATGAGGTGCCCCGAGATGCGCGCGGGCGCCTCGACGGGCAGGCCGGACAGCGCAAACGCGATGTTTGCCAGGAGGCGCTGCTCGAAGCTCGACCTGTTGCGCCCTTTGAGGCCTATCTCGTGGTAGTGGATTAAGCAGACACGCTCGAACACGGCTCCGGCGCCCCGCAACTCTCTTAGGACTCGTCTTCTTCGAAGGCGACCTTGTCGTAGGAGACCTCGCCGCGGGCAATCTCCTCCATGGCAAGCGAGAGCGGCTTGCGGCCGGCGTACTCGGCGATCTCGGAGGTGGACTGCACAGCCATCGCGCGGTCGCGCTGCCCGCGCATCATGTCGTTGATGTCGCGCGCGCGCTTGGACGACAACGCGCACAGCAGGTACTTGTCTTGGTCGACGGTGTCGAGCAAGGTGTCGATGCGGGGCTGCACAATGGACATGGACAAAACTCCTTTTACGTATGGTCTATCGCGGCATGCGCGCGCTCGGGCGGCGCAAAGCCGACTTATAATTTTAGCACGGAGAGCAACTCTTCGGTAGCCCGTTCGAGGTCGTCGTTCACAACTACCACATCGTAGTCGCGTGCCGCGTCCATCTCGGCGCGGGCGTTTTCGAGGCGCGTGGCGATGGACTCGGGTGAATCGGTGCCGCGTCCGCGCAGGCGCCGCTCGAGCTCTTCGGCGGAAGGCGGCGCGATGAAGACGAGGCGGGCCTCGGGCAGTTTCTCGCGCACCTGGAAGGCGCCCTGCACGTCGATCTCCAAGACGACGTCGCAGCCCGCGTCCAGATGCTCGCGTATGGGCGCGAGCGGCGTGCCGTAGTAGTTGCCGTGGACGTCGGCGTATTCGATGAAGCCGTCGCGGGCGATCTCGGCCTCGAAGGCCTCGCGCGTGGTGAAGAAGTAGGCGACGCCGTCCACCTCCCCGGGGCGCGGCGCGCGCGTGGTGGCCGACACCGACTCCCAAAGCTCAGGGCGCAACGCAAGAAGGCGGGCAAGGAGCGTACCCTTGCCCGCCCCCGAAGGACCGGAAACCACGTAGAGGCGCCCGCTCAAGCGAGAACTAGCCCTCGACGCGCTCGAGAAGCTCCGCGCTCTGGCGGGAGCCCAAGCCCTGAACACGGCGCGAAGGCGAAATGTTCAGCTCGTCCATGAGCTTGGCCGCGCGAGCCTTGCCGTAGCCCGGCAACGACTCGATCATGCGCTGCACCTTCAGGCGCATGGCGATGGGGTTGTCCGTGTCGGACAGGATCTGGCCGACGGTGATCTCGCCCTTCTTCAGCTTCTCGCACAGCTCGGCGCGCTCCTTGCGCGACTTCGCCGCCTTGTCGAGAGCCGCCTTGCGTTGCTCGTCTGAAAGTTTGGGTAGTGCCATGTAAAAATCCTCCTACTCGTCGCGGTTGGGCTATTGTAGCAGCAATGCGGCCTAAACGCAGCCGTTTATCTCGTTAAAAGCAGCAAGCGGGTTTTCCGCCTGCGTGACGGGCCGCCCCACGACGATGTGCGAGGCGCCCGCGTCGAAGGCGTCCTTGGGCGTGGCCACCCGGCTTTGGTCGCCCAGCGCCGCGCCGTGCGGGCGCACGCCGGGGGTGACGACCAGGGCGTCTTCTCCCAAAAGCTCGCGCATGGCGGCCGCCTCCTTGGGCGAGCACACGACGCCGGAGAGCTGCGCGTCGCGGGCGAGGGCGGCCAGGCGCTCCACCTGCGCGGGCGGCTCGTCGTCCACGCCGACGGAATGCAGCGCGGCGGCGTCCATGCTGGTCAGCACCGTGATGGCGCACACGGCGGGCGGACGCTCGTCGCCGGCCCCCGCACGTGCGCCCTCCGCGGCGGCGCGCAGCATGTCGGCGCCGCCCGTGGCATGCACGGTGAACAGGTCGGCGCCTGCCTCGGCAAGCGACTTGGCCGCGCCGCGCACCTGGTGCGGGATGTCGTGGAGCTTCAGGTCCACGAAGACCTTGAAGCCGAGCTTGTGGAGCTGGCGCACGATGGCAGGGCCCACCGCGTAGTAAAGCGTCATGCCCACCTTCACCCAGCGCGCCTGCCCCGCCAGCTGCTCGCCTAAGGCTATGGCCTCGTCGCCCGTGCAGTCGAGCGCGACGATGATGCGGTCCTTGCGCTCCATGTCCATCCATTCCGTGTTCATCTCAGACCTCCAATGCTCCTACAAGATCGTTGACGTCGTCCACGCCCTGCTCGCGGCAAAAGGCGACGATACCCTCCAGCACGTCGGCGCAGGCGCGCGGGTTGGGAAAACTCGCCGCGCCCACCGCGACGGCCGTGGCGCCGCAGAGCATGAACTCGACGGCGTCCTCCCCGCTGGCGATGCCGCCCATGCCCAGTATGGGCACGTCAACGGCGTTGTGCACCTGCCAGACCATGCGCAGCGCCACCGGCTTGATGGCAGGTCCTGACAGCCCGCCCACGACGCGGGCGAGGCGCGGGCGGCGGCGGTGCGCGTCCACGGACATGCCCAGCAGGGTGTTCACGAGCGAGACGGCGTCCGCGCCGGCATCGGCAACCGCGGCGGCGATTTCGGCGATGTCGGTGACGTTGGGGGTGAGCTTGACGATGAGGGGGCGCTTCGTGGCCGCGCGGCAGCTGCGCGTGACCTGCGCGGCGAGCTGCGGGTCGCAGCCGAAGGCCATGCCGCCCGCGTCCACGTTGGGACACGAGATGTTCACCTCGTAGGCATCGACCGCCGGCTCGTCTTCCAGACGCTCGACGACCTGCACGTACTCCTCGGGCGCATGCCCCGACACGTTCACGATGACGCGCGTGTCCTGGGCGGCAAGCCAGGGCAGGGTCTTGGCGCAGAAGGCCTCGACGCCGGGGTTTTGCAGGCCGATGGAGTTCAGCATGCCGGACGGCGTCTCGGCGATGCGCGGCGCGGGGTTGCCCTCCCACGGGGTGAGAGAGACGCCCTTGGTGGTGAGGGCGCCCAGGCGTGCGACGTCGAAGAAGTCGGCGTACTCCTTGCCCGAGCCGAAGGTGCCCGAAGCGTCCGTGACGGGGTTTTTCATGGAAAGGCCGCCCAGGTCGACGGCCAGAGCCGGAGCGTCGCAGGCACGCTCGGGGGCTGCGGCGACGTCCGCCACGCTGGCCGCGCCCGCCGCCTTTTCCGCGTTCATCGTGTTCACCAGACCACCTCCTCGGCGGTGAAAACCGGGCCGTCGGCGCATACGCGGCGCAGACCCTCCCTCGTCTGGAGCACGCACGACAGGCAGGCGCCGACGCCGCAGGCCATGAGGCGCTCCATGCTGACCTGGGCCGGCACGCCGTGGTCGAGCGCCGGCTTCACGACATTTCTCATCATGGGATGCGGGCCGCACACGAAGACCTGCGCATACGCGCCCGACGCGATGAGGACGTCGCTTTTCTCCGTGACGAACCCGTGCACGCCCTCGCTGCCGTCGTCGGTGGTGATGTGCAGCACGCCGCCGGAAGACTCCACGGCAGGCGCGATGCAATCGCGGCACACGAGCAGCTCGAAAGTGGCCGCGCCCATGACGACGTCTACGGCATAGCCCGCCTCGGCCAGCGCGTGCGCGAGCATGGTCTGGGGCACGGCGCCCATGCCGCCGCAGACGAGCAGCGCGCGCGAGCCCGCAGCCGGCGTGCCCTCCCCGAGCTGCCACCCGTTGCCGAGCGGACCTGCGACGTCGGCCGCCTCGCCCACCTCCAGCTGCGAGAGCCGCTTCGTACCCTCGCCCACCACCTGAAAGCACACCTCGACCGTGCCCGCGGCCGCATCGGCGCGCCACACGGCAAGCGGTATGCGCAAAAACTGCACCTGCCCCGCCGCCGGGCGCAGCTCCACGAACTGCCCGGGACGCGCGTCGGCCGCGATGGACGGCGCCGCAAACGCCAGCGAGCACACGCCGTCGGCAAGGCGCGCGCGCCCCACCACCTTCACCCTCTCGTCGTGTTTCATGGCTCACATGTCCTTCTGCGGGAGGTCTTGCAGGGCCACCGGCTCCAGGCGCCCGTCCTTCATCGCCGAGATGGCCTGGACGAGCGCGTTGGCCGCCGCCAGCGTCGTGACGTAGCACACGCCGTGGCGCACGGCCGAGGTGCGTATCCGAAACGCGTCGCCGCGGCTGCCCTGGCCGAAGGGTATGTTGATGAGCAGGGCGATCTCGCCGTTGTCCATGAGGTCGCCGATGTTGGGGCGCTGCTCTTTTACCTTGCGCACGAGCTCGACATCCAAACCGTTCGCCTTCAGCATGCGCCCCGTGCCGCCGGTGGACACGATGGAAAAGCCCAGCTCCTGCAGGGCATGCGCGATGGGGACGACGGCGCGTTTGTCGCGGTCGGCCACCGAGACGAAGACCTTGCCGCCGGCCGGCAGCGAGTAGTCGATGGCCAGCTGCGTCTTGGCGTACGCCGCCGGGAAGTCGTCCGCGATGCCCATGACCTCGCCCGTGGACTTCATCTCCGGCCCCAAGACGACGTCGGCGCCCGGGAAGCGCCCGAAGGGCATGACGGCCTCCTTGCAGGCGAAATGCCCGATGGCCAGCCCGTCGTCGGTGTCGGGCAGGCCGAGGGAGGCGATGCTCTCGCCGGCCATGATGCGCGCGGCGCACTTCGCCAGCGGCACGCCCGTGGCCTTCGAGACGAAGGGCACGGTGCGGCTCGCGCGGGGGTTCACCTCGATCACGTAGACGCGCCCGTCTTTGACCGCGTACTGGATGTTCACCAGGCCCCGCGTGCCCACGGCCAAGGCCAGCTTGCGCGTGTGCGCGCGCAGGGTGTCGAGCACCTCGTCGGAAAACGAGAAGGGCGGCGTGCAGCAGGCCGAATCGCCCGAGTGTATGCCCGCCTCCTCGATGTGCTCGAGTATGGCGCCGATGTAGACGTCCGTGCCGTCGCAGAGGGCGTCCACGTCGCATTCCGTGGCCGACTCCAGAAAAGAGTCGAGGTAGACCGGGTGGTCGGGCGTGACGCGCGCGGCCTCCGTCAGGTGCTTGACCAGGTAGCGCTCGTCGTAGGCGATGACCATGCCGCGCCCGCCCAGCACGTAGCTCGGGCGC
>CAVAWX010000062.1:0-10627 GCA_963592385.1 Acidaminococcaceae bacterium
AGGCGGGCCGCCGAAGGCGATAAAGGAGGCAAGTTTTGGCAAAGAAATCGATGATCGCCAAGGCGAAGCGCGAGCCGAAGTACTCCACCCGCGCGTACACCCGCTGCAGCCGCTGCGGGCGTCCGCATTCGGTGTACCGCAAGTTCGGGCTGTGCCGCGTGTGCCTGCGCGAGATGGCACTGAAAGGCGAGCTACCCGGCGTCCGCAAGGCCTCGTGGTAAACCACCACGGCGCTTTACGCGAACCGGGCTTTCATGTGAAGGCGCCGCGGCTACGGGTCGTGGCGAACCGCACGCGAACAGTCATCAACGAACCATAAGGAGCATTTGAATGACCACAGACACCATCGCAGATATGTTGACGCGCATCCGCAACGCCAACTCTGCGGAAAAAGAGCAGGTGAGCATGCCGTCGAGCAAGAAGCTCGTCGAGATTGCCCGCGTGATGAAGGAAGAGGGCTACATCGCCGACTACGAAGTCCAGGCCAAGGCCCCCCAAGACGAGCTCGTCATCTCGCTGAAGTACGGGCCCAAGCGCGAGCGCACCATCCGCGGCATCCGCCGCATCTCCAAGCCCGGCCTGCGCATCTACGCGCACGCCGACGAGCTGCCCCGCGTGCTGGGCGGCCTGGGCTGCGCTGTCATATCCACCTCCAAGGGCGTCATGACCGACCGCGACGCGCGCCTGGCAGGCGTCGGCGGCGAGGTCTTGGCCTACATCTGGTAGACGAACCGAGAAAGGAGCACATCGTATGTCGCGTATTGGCAAGTTGCCCGTTCCGGTTCCCGCGGGCGTCGACGTGAAGATCGACGGCGCCACCGTCACCGTGAAAGGGCCCAAGGGGGAGCTGTCGCAGAGCTTTTCCGAGAAACTGAAGATCGAGCAGGGCGAAGAGGGCATCCTCGTCTCCCGCGCAGACGACGAGCGCGAGAGCCGCTCGCTGCACGGCCTGACCCGCACCCTCATCAACAACATGGTCGTCGGCGTGACCGAGGGCTATGTGAAGACGCTGGAGCTGCAGGGCGTGGGCTACCGCGCCTCGCTCAAGGGCAAGACCCTCGAGATGACGCTGGGCTTCTCGCATCCCGTCACGCTCGACCCGCCCGAGGGCATCGAGTTCGAGTGCCCCGAGACGACCATCGTCCACGTGAAGGGCATCGACAAGCAGCTCGTCGGACAGACGGCCGCCGACGTGCGCGCCTTCCGTCCCCCCGAGCCCTACAAGGGCAAGGGCGTCCGCTACCAGGGCGAGCACATCCGCCGCAAGGAAGGCAAGGCAGGCGCGTAAGGCGCATGAAGGCATGCCGCGGCGAGAGGTGCCGCGGTCGTATTCGAGGAGCTATGAGAAGACATGGATAGCCTTAAGAAGAAGAAGGAACAGCATCGGCGCCGCCAGCGCCGTGTGCGCGGCAAGGTGTCCGGCACCGCGTCGCGTCCGCGCCTGTGCGTCACGCGTTCCAACAAGCACATCTACGCCCAGATCATCGACGACGTGGCAGGCACCACCATCGTCAGCGCGTCGTCTCTGGACAAAAGCCTCGCGGGCGCGAACGGCTCGAACGTGGCCGGCGCCCAAGAGGTGGGCAAGCTCGTCGGCCAGCGCGCCGTCGACGCCAAGATCGAAGAGGTCGTCTTCGACCGCGGCGGGCATATCTATCACGGACGGGTCAAGGCGCTCGCGGATGCAGCCCGCGAGGCAGGCTTGAAATTCTAGAAAGGGAGAGCAGAGCTTATGCCGAACAGGTCCAACAGCAAGAACAGGAACAAGCGCGACGCGAATCCCGCCGTCCCCGAGCTTGAAGAGCGCGTGGTCTTCATCAACCGCGTGTCCAAGGTGGTCAAGGGCGGCCGCCGCTTCGGCCTGACCGCGCTCGTCGTCGTGGGCGACCGCAACGGAAACGTCGGCGTCGGGATGGGCAAGTCCGCCGAGGTGCCCATCGCCATCAGCAAGGGCGTCGAGGACGCGAAGAAGAACATGTTCAAGGTCCCCCTGACCGAGGCGGGCACGGTTCCGCACGAGGTCATGGGCAGCTACTCCGCAGGCCGCGTGCTGATCAAGCCCGCCACCGAGGGTACCGGCGTCATCGCCGGCGGCCCGGTGCGCGCGCTCTTCGAGCTGGCCGGGGTGAAAGACGTGCTGGCGAAAAGCCTCGGCACGGACAACCCGATGAACATGGTGAAGGCGGCAGCCGAGGGCATGAAGCAGCTGCAAAGCCCCCAGCAGGTCGCAGACCGCCGCGGCGTGACCATTGCCGCCATGTACGGGAAGAAGGTCGGATAAATGGCAGAGAAGAAGACCCTGCGCGTCACGCAGGTGAAAAGCGCGATCGGCACCAAGCACGACCAGGTGGCCACGCTGAAGGCCCTCGGGCTGGGCAAGCCCGGCAGCTCGGTCGAGCAGGTGGACAACCCCTCCGTCCAGGGCATGCTCTTCAAGGTGAAGCACCTGGTCGAGGTCGAGAGCATCTAGTCGCGCCGCTGGGCGCAACATCTGGTACTATTCCCCGAGCCGAACAAAGAAACCGGTTCGGGGATTTTTCAAACGGAAGTCTGCCGGCGGCGAGCAGCCGGCCGCGTCGCGAAGCTTCGCGCCTTTCTCCTGAAAAGCAGGGGAGGGGCGCGCGGCACGTGCGGCGCGTGCGTGTGAAGGAGTGAAAATGAACCTGCACGACCTGAAGCCCGCCGAGGGCTCCACGAAGAACCGCAAGCGCGTCGGCCGCGGCCACGGCAGCGGATTCGGCGGCAAGTCCGGACGCGGCTCCAACGGCCAGCTCTCCCGCGCAGGCGGAGGCAAGCGCCCCGGCTTCGAGGGCGGCCAGACCCCGCTCGCGCGCCGTCTGCCCAAGCTGCCCGGCTTCCGCAACGTCAACCGCAAGGAATACCTGCCCGTGAACGTCTCGCGCCTCGAGGCCAAGTTCGAGGCCGGCGCCGTGGTGGACAAGGCCGCGCTCGTCGAGGCCGGCATCATCAAGCACGCCGACGCGCCCGTGAAGGTCTTGGGCGACGGCGAGATCTCCAAGGCCCTGACCGTCCAGGTGGACAAGGTGTCCGCCTCCGCGAAGGCCAAGATCGAGGCAGCCGGAGGGAAGGTCGAGTAACCGTGCTTAAGGCTCTCGCAAATGCGATGCGCGTGAAGGAGCTGCGACGCAAGATCCTCTTCACGCTCGGCATCATCTTGCTCTATCGCGTGGGGTCGTTCATCCCCGTGCCCGGCATCCCCTTTGCCGAGCTGGTGAACAGCTTCAAAGGCGACGACGCCAACGCCGGCCTGATGATGCTGAACCTGTTCTCGGGCGGCGCGCTCGAGTACTTCTCCGTGTTCTCGCTGGGCATCATGCCCTACATCACGGCGTCGATCATCATGCAGCTCATGCAAGGCGTCATCCCGCGCCTGCAAGACTGGGCCAAGGAAGGCGAGACGGGCCGCCGCAAGATCACGCGCATCACCCGCTACCTCACGCTCGTCCTCGGCCTGATCAACGCGGTGGGCTACCTCGTGCTCTTCCAGAGCCCGAGCTTCGGCATCACGTTTTCCGACGGGGTCATGCCGGTGTGGGCCACCTACATCATCATCGTCGTCACGCTCGTGGCCGGCACCGCCTTCATCATGTGGATGGGCGAGCTGATCACCCAGCGCGGCATCGGCAACGGCATGTCGCTCATCATCTTCGCCAACATCGTGGCGCGCCTCCCAAGCGCGCTCTACGACTCGGTGCTCACCTCCAGCGACACGATGCAGGGCGTGCTCACCACGATCATCATCGTCGCGGTCATCTTGGTGGTCATCCCGGCAATCGTCTTCATCGAGCGCGGCCAGCGCCGCATCCCGGTGCAGTACTCCAAGCGCGTCGTGGGGCGTCGCCAGATGGGCGGCCAGAGCACCTACCTGCCGTTCAAGGTGAACGGCGCGGGCGTCATCCCCATCATCTTCGCGGCGGCCCTGCTCTACCTGCCGCCCCAGATCGCGGCGTTTTTCACCGACGTCGAGTGGCTGCAGGCCGTGGCCAACTTCTGCTCGAGCGGATGGGGCAACTGGCTGCTCACCTTCATCTTCATCGTGTTCTTCGCGTACTTCTACAACTCGATGATCTACCACCCGGACCAGACGGCCGACCAGCTGAAGAACACCGGCGGCTTCATCCCGGGCATCCGCCCCGGCTCGGCCACCGTGCAGTACCTGAAGAAGGTCATCAACCGCATCACGCTGCCGGGCGCCATGTTCGTGGCCGCCATCGCCATCATTCCGACGATCCTGTACTCGTTCACGGGCAACACCCTGATCCAGCAGTTCGGCGGCACCTCCATCCTCATCATGGTGGGCGTCGCGCTCGACACGATGACGAAATTGGAGTCGCAGCTTAAAATGCACAACTACGACGGCTTCTTCAAATAGGAACGCCGCCGCACGCACGCCATGTGCCGCCTTCCCGCATTCGCGGGTCGTGCGGCACGGGCACGTCTTCAAAGGAGCAGTGCAATGAACATCGTTTTACTGGGCGCCCCGGGCGCCGGCAAGGGAACGCAGTCCGCCAAGCTCGTCGAGGACTACGGCTTCGAGCACCTGGCGACGGGCGATTTGCTTCGCGCGGCCGTGGCCGCGGGCACGGAGCTGGGCAAGAAGGCCAAGGGCTACATGGACGCCGGCGACCTGGTGCCCGACGAGGTCGTGATCGGCCTGGTGGCCGAGCGCCTGCAGGAAAACCCCGACGCGTCGTATCTGCTCGACGGCTTTCCGCGCACCCCGGCGCAGGCCGTCGCGCTCGACGGTGTCTTGAGCGACCTGGGCAAGAAGCTCGACTTCGCCATCGCGCTCGACGTGGACAACGACGTGGTGGTGGAGCGCATCTCCTCGCGCCGTATCTGCCGCGAGTGCGGTTTCGTCGGCACGGTCGAGGACGCGCCCGCCTGCCCGGACTGCGGTGGCGAGATGTACCAGCGCGCCGACGACAACGCCGAGTCCGTGCGCAACCGCCTGGACGTCTACGACAAGCAGACCAGCCCGCTGATCGACTACTACCGCGGCAACGGCACCCTGGTCGAGGTGGACGGCAACCGTCCCGCCGACGAGGTCTACGCCGACATCAAGGGCATCGTCGGCTAGCATGGCGTTTCGTCGCCGTTCGGGCGTCGTCTTGAAGACGCCCGCGCACATAGAGGCTATGAAAGAGGCCGGCCGGGTGAGCGCGATGGCGCTCGCTGCGGCCGGCCGTGCCATAGAGGCGGGCGTGTCCACCGCCGAGGTGGACGCGGAGGTCGAGCGCTGCATACGCGCCGAGGGCGCCACGCCGGCCTTCAAGGGCTACGGCGGCTTTCCGGCGGCGGCCTGCGTCTCCATCAACGAGAAGGTCGTGCACGGCATCCCGCGGGCCGACGAGGTCGTGAAAGACGGCGACGTCGTCTCGGTGGACACGGGCGCGGTCGTGGACGGCTGGGTGGGCGACAACGCGCGCACCTTCCTCGTGGGCGAGGTCGACCCGCTCGTGCGCCTTCTGTGCGAGACCTGCGAGGCGGCACGCGACGCCGGCGTGGCGGCCGCGCGCGCGGGCAACACCCTGGGCGACATAGGCGCGGCGGTGCAGGAATGCGCCGAGCGCCACTGCTTCGGGGTGGTGCGCGAGCTGGTGGGGCACGGCGTGGGGCGCGCGCTGCACGAGCCGCCCGACGTGCCCAACTACGGACGCGCGGGGCGCGGGATGAAGCTGAAGCCCGGCCTCGTCATCGCCATCGAGCCCATGTTCACGCTGGGGAAGCCCGCCATCTGCACCCTGCCCGACGGCTGGGGCGTGGTCACGCGCGACGGCCGCGCAGCCGCTCACTACGAGCACACCGTGGCCGTGACCGAAGACGGCCCGCTGGTCCTGACCCGCTGCTGAATTTCACCGCCTTCTTCTCGCGTCGTGCGGCGGCGTGGCATAGTTCGCGGCAGGGGAGCATTCTCGGCAAGAAGCGAATCCCTTTGCCACGGGGCGCACAACTCGTGGCGTCGTGTATGCACAGCGCTCCCAAACTCGTGGCGTCGTGTATGCACCGCCCCCTCAAACTCGTGGCGTCGTGTATAATTCAGCTATCGAAACTCGTGGCGTCGTGCAAACCAAGAGGTCAACCATGTTGAAACGCAAAGCACTCAAACAGATGTCCCAATGGAGGGCCAGAACGCAGGGATCGGAGGCCTTGCTGGTCGAAGGCGCGCGCCGCGTGGGCAAGAGCTTTGCGGTCGAGGCCTTCGCCAAAGCCGAGTACGAGACATATATCCTCGTCGATTTCGCCAATCTCCCCGACGAAGTCCGCGAGATATTCGACGACCAGCGCGCCGACCTCGACACCTTTTTCATGCTTCTGTCCGCCTACTACCGCGTGCGCCTGCACGAGCGGAAGTCGCTCATCATATTCGACGAGGTGCAGCGCTATCCCGCTGCCCGCGAGATGGTGAAGTACCTCGTCGCCGACGGCCGCTACGACTACGTCGAGACGGGCTCGCTCATCTCGATCAAGAAAAACGTGGAGTCGATCCTCATCCCCTCCGAAGAGCGCCGCCTCGAAATGGGGCCGCTCGACTTCGAGGAATTTTGCTGGGCCATGGGCGAAGAACCCTTGGCGGAGCTGATCGCCTCCTCGTTTGACGCCCTGACGCCGCTGCCCGACGCGCTGCACAAGAGGGCGCTGCGTCTTTGGCGGGAGTACCTGCTGGTGGGCGGCATGCCGCAGGCCGTCTCGAGCTACGTCGAACAGCGCGACTTCGGGCAGGTCGACTACGTGAAGAGGGGCATTCTCCAGCTGTATGCAAACGACATCGGAAAGTTCGCCGAAGGCGATGCCGGGCGCGTCCGGGCCATTTTCTCGCAGATTCCGGGGCAGCTGTCCAAGCACGAGAAGAAGTTCGCCCTGTCGTCGATCTCGCCCAACGCAAGGTCGCGCGACTTCGATTCCGCGTTCTTCTGGCTCGACGACGCCCGCCTCGTCAACATCTGCTCGAATTCGACCGACCCCAGCGTCGGCCTGGGGCTCTACGAGGACGCGCGCTCGTTCAAGTGCTATATGGCCGACACCGGGCTGCTGGTGTCCCAGGCTTTCGCCGACCGCTCGGAAACGCTCGACGAGGTGTATCGGGACATCCTGTTCGACAAGCTCTCCGTGAACGAGGGCATGCTGGTCGAAAACGCCGTGGCGCAACAGCTGCGCGCGAAGGGGCACAGGCTCTTTTTCTTCTCCCGCTACGAGAAGGGCAACGCGAGAGCGAACATGGAGATTGATTTCCTGATAGTTCGCGAATACGACAACGCGGCGATGAAGGCGCGCATAAGCCCCGTGGAGGTGAAGTCGGGCAGGGGGTACGGGACGAGCTCGCTCGACAAGTTCAGGGAGCGCTACGGCAAGAGGCTCGGCGTTGAGTACGTGCTGCACCCGAAGCAGATGAAAGTGGATGGGGACAGGGTCTACCTGCCTTTGTACATGGCGCCGTGCCTGTAGGCGCCGCGCGGTGAAAGACGCGATGTCGCGTGTGCTGCATGCTCCTTTCTCGCCATACGACGTGTGCGGCGCGCGATTGGGGCGAATGTGCTTGCGCGATGGTGGGCGGGAGGGTAGGATAGGCGCCGACGGCCGCCCACGACGGGAATCTGGGCAGCGCCGTTTCTGGCTTAGAAAAGGCTGCCGGCTAATGCCTGCGGCCTTTCCTTTTGCGAATCCGCTTGCAGAACCCACTTGCGCAAAATCATGCGGGAGGGTAGGATAGGCGCCGACGGCGGCCCACGTTTGGGTGCTTGGGCAGCGCCGTTGTTGACTTTAGAAAAGGTCGCTTCTAGCGGCCTTTCCTTTTATCTTCGCGCGCGCCGTCCCGCGCTTTGGACACGAACCCCACCACCGCCGTCGCCAGCGTCGCCAATGCGGCCAACAGCTTCACGACTTCAATGACAAAGTCCATTTGGGCTTCACCTCCTTTCTTGCTTGGAGGCGCTGCCAGCACGTGGGACTTACGTCGCCGATACCCGCATCCGATTCTACGCCCTTTCCCGTGCCGCGAGTGCGTGAAATGAAACAAATGTACGGCGCGGCTGGACGCGGCGCGGGGGGTGTGCTGGCGACGGCTTTCAAGCGTGGCTGCCCCGAAGATGCGCGGGAAGTTGCTGTGGGTATTTTTCGGCGTGGCAGTGCGGTGGCGGCGGCTGTGCGCGCCGGGATTATGCGCAGATGTGGAGGAACCGTGCGCGGGGGGGGGTTCACCTGCGTGAATGGCGAAAAAAAGTGTTGACGCGGCGCTTTGCGTATGTGTAGGATGGCTGGTAAGAGACTTTTCAATGAAAGGCAGTGGTGGAGCATGCGCTCTTTTTCCAAGGGGACGCATACGGCGCGGCGCACGCAGCGCACGCACGACGAGGGCGGCACGCCCGAGCCTCGCGGCGCGCATTCGGCGCCGTCGGCCGGCGCTGCTGGCGCGGACTCTCCGCAGGTCGCGCATGCCGATGCCGTCACGCGCACCAGCAGCTTCGAGACGGCAGACGCCCGCGCGGCTGCGCATGCATCTAAGAGTGGCGCCGCCGCGGCGCCCGCGGCCGAGGAATCCGCGCCCGTCACGTTCGGCGGCCGCTTCCTCCTCAGCTTGCGCCTGCACATGGGCCGCCGCGAGCGCGTCGAGGTCGTGCGCCAGAAAAACCAGCGCCGCTCCTCCTTCTCGCTCACGCGCACGGTGGCCGCCGTGGCCCTGCTGGTGCTGTGCCTCGTGTCCACCGGCTCGACCATGGCCTACCTCACGTACACGGCCAACGCCGCGGTGAACCGCACCACCTCCGGCGCGGTCTACATCGAGGTAACGGAGACCACCTCGACCGGCACGAAGAGCTTCCACTCCGGCACCTACACCGCCGACGGCGGCGTGGACGGCAAGAAGGTCTCCGTCACGAACCCCGAAGGCGACGACCGCGTCCCCTCGGTCGTGCGCATCAGCATCGTGCCCGAGGTCGAGGCCCTGGACTCCAGCGGCAGCGCGTCGGGCGCCAACCAGTTCATGTCCGAGACCTGGACCGCGCCCACCACAGACGCCGACGGCAACCAGATCTTGAAGGGCGAGATCGTCACGGTCTACCTCGCGCGCGGCTGGCAGGACAACTGGACCTACTCCGACGGCGCCTTCTACTACAAGAAGGTGCTGAAGCCGGGCGAGACCACGGCCCAGCTGATGAGCGGCATCACGATGACGGACGGCCAGAACTCGGCCGACTACGGTTCCATCAAGGTGAACGTCTTCGCCGACGCCCTGCAGTCGACCCCGTCGTCTGCCACGGACCCGACTGAAGGCGCACCGGGCGCATGGAACTGCACGGTCGCGGCAGACGGCACCGTCACGAAGGTGACGAGCTAGGGCGCGGCAAGGTGCGGCAGGGCGCGCACCTTCGCGCCGCTTACGGCCTCGCGCCCCGAAGGACGGGGCCCGAACGCCGCTCGCGGCGCTAAAGTGGCACGACGGCGCGACCGCGGCCACGAGCCGCGTGCGAAGGAGCAACGAAGCGGGCGGGCGCGCCCCGAAGAGCGGGGCAGGCGCCGCACCCGAAGGGGAAGGACAGGGAAGATGGCACGGAGCGTACTTCATAGAAGCGGCCGGGCAGGGCCTCCCGGAAGGCAGGCCGCCCGTTTCACCGGCACCGTCGGGCGCAGCTCGACAGGGCGCAGCTTCGCAGGGCACGGCCCACTTGGGCACATCCTCGCAGGGCGCGTCCCCTTCGGGCAGGACCTGAGCGGCGTCGGGCCGCCCGCTCCACGGAGCGGATGTACGCGGCGGGCGCAGTCCCGACGCGGGCAACCTTTCACGCCGAGGCGAAGGGAGGTTGCATAAGTTTCAGGCACGGCATCGACGATGCGCGCCCTGCCACGAGGACCCGCAGCCGCGGACCTCTCGCACACGCGGCGCATCGAGATGGTAAAGGGGGCGGCATCGCACGCGCGAGCGCGGCTCTCGCAGAAAGGGAGCGGCGCGCGCACACGCAGCGCGGCTCCAAGGAAAGAAGTTTTGTACGAGCAACAAGGAAAGGAGATACCAACATGGAGAATCAAACCCCCACTGTTGTTATCGAGCAACAAGGCGAGAAGCGTCGCCGCGGCGGCCTGGTGTGGCTGCTCGCGCTGGCCTTCGTGGCCGTGCTGGCCATCGGCGGCACCTTCGCGTACCTCACCTACACCACCAACCAGGCGGTCAACCGCATCACGACCGACCCGGTGCTGACGGCCGACCTGCTCGAGCCGAACTGGGACGCTGCGGCTAAGGCGTCTTCCGAAGCCGCCGATGATGCCAAGACCAAGGATGCCTCCGGCTCCTACTACATCCCGGCAAACGCCTCCAACATGCTGCCCGGCTCTTCGGTCGCCAAGGACCCGACCATCGTGAACACCTCCAACGGCGGTGCGAAGATGTACGCCGGCATGATGGTGCAGTTCCAGGTCTGGGATAGCGCCACCAACGGCTACGTGGCCATGTCCGCGCAGCAGGTGGCCGACACCCTGGCCATCTACAGCCTGTCCACGACCAAGGACGACGCGACCGCTGGCCTGACCTTGGGCACCAACTGGACGCAGATCACGGGCGTCGATGGCTACGGCACCACGGCTACGGCTACTGTCGCTGACGCGACCGGCGCCA
>CAVAWX010000063.1:0-6195 GCA_963592385.1 Acidaminococcaceae bacterium
AAGTTGAACTAATCGAGGGTCTTCGGAAGGGCTCTCGGAGAGGCTTTCGAAGGGGTCTCGGAGAGTGTTTCCGGGGTCGCTCCGAAGCTTGGTTGACATTTTTGGCGAAAACGTCAACTTTTTGGCAAAAACAGGGGTTTACCTGCGGAAACGTTGAGGAGAGGTCAGTCACAAACTTCGAATCCAAGTTTGTGACCAAGTTTGTGACCAGACGGGGGCCGAAAAGGGGCAAAAACAGGGGTTGACCTGCGGAAACGAGCAAAAAAAGCCAGTCACAAACTTAGTCACAAACTTCAAAACCAAGTTTGTGAGTTTGTGACCAAACATATGTTCGCATATTTTTTACTCAGCGTAAGAACCGCAGGTCAGAGGGGTCGTAGAGGCTAATTATGATTGAAACGTGGAAAATTGGGCTCAGGCAAAATAGTCAGCGGCAGAGGTTTTGTCTTGTGCTAGCCCCGGGCTAATAAAAACGGTCGCGAGAGGCCGTCGCGAAGGCGTCGCGGAGTCGGTCGAGAGGCGTCGGGCAGAAGCGCCGGCGACATAAAAGTTCGAACCAACCGGGGGTCTCGGGGTCGCAGCCACAGGCTCGTCGGACAACAAGCGGCGTCGTTTTTGGTCGAGAATCGCAATTTTCGACAGAAAATACATAACGCCTGGTCAGAGGGCAAAAAATCATTTTTACGAACAAACGTTTGGTCACAAACTCACAAACTTGAGGTTTCGATTTTCGAAGTTTGTGACCAAGTTTGTGACCGGGGTCGGAGAGCAAAAGCACAGGTAGAAGCGCTGGCGTCCTCCAAAAAAAGCCTCTTAGTCACAAACTCACAAGATTTTTTAAAAAGTCTTCCGCGCGTGAGAAATTCGTTTTCCGGCGAGACGCCGCTGCTTCTGCCTGTGCTTTCCTGCATGACGCTGGCCGCGTGGACGCCGCCTATTGGACGTGTGCGTGCTTGTGGTTTCAGGCGTGTCTGGCGGTGCAATAACGCCTGTGCAACGCCTAAACGCGTTTTTTGAAAAAAAAAACGCTATAAAAAGTTTTCGAAAAATGTTGTGAGTTTGTGACCAAACATTTGTTCGGGGCGTTTTCGGAACCCCTTCGGCGAACCGTTTCCGACAGGGCTTTCGAGAGGCCTTTCGGCGAGGGCTCGCCGATTAGTTTTCGTGCAACGAGGGGCTCTGACAAAAACTCTCGTTTTGCTTTTGTTCGCCCGCCCCCTCCGGCGTCGGGCGAACGAGTGTTTGCCGTGGCGTCGCACCCGTGCCGAACGACCCCTCCTCTTCCGAGACCGCCGCGACCTTCTGCGCATGCAGGCACGCGAGGCGTCCGGCCGCGCTCGCCTGCGCCCGCCCGGCGCGTCCGGCCGACGTCTGCTTGCCCAAAGGATTCTGCCGCGTTTTAAGGCCCTGTTAGGGGTCTGCCGGCCCTCCGGTAGCCGCACATGCCCTATCGGGCCGTCTGCGCCGTCTGAGCACGCTCAAAATCGATTCTGGCGTACGCCGGTCGCCCGAGTTCGCCCACCTCTCGCGTGCCTGCACGCGCATGCGTGCCCGCGTTTTCTCGACATTTCGTCGTTTTGGCGCCAAAAGCATTGCTTTATCAACGTTTTTGGCGTATTCTGGATACATCGACACGTTTCCCGGAGGATTCCATGACCCACAACCCGATGACAGAGCTCTTCCTTGAGAGGCGCGGCTACACGCCCGAGTTCCTCAGCGAGATCGAGGACGCCTCCCACGACGACCTCAAGGACGTCGACGCCCTTGTCGACAGGCTCATGGAATTCCACGAGGGCGGCGGGCGCGTGGTGGTGCTTCCCGACTTCGACATGGACGGCATCGCCGCCGGCACCCTCGGCTATGCCGGCCTGTCCGAGCTGGGCTTCAACTGCGGGCTGTTCCGCCCCGACCCCGCCGAGGGCTACGGCTTTTTCCCCGAGGCCGTCGACCGTCTGGTCGCCGAGTTCCCCGACTGCGCCTGCGTGCTCACCTGCGACGTGGGCATCACCTGCTACGAGGGCGTCAGTCGCGCCCGCGAGCTGGGGCTGTGCGTGCTGGTCACCGACCACCACACCCAGGAGCCGGGACGCGCGCTTTCTGCCGACGTCGTGGTCGACCCGTGTCGCACTGACGAGACCTACGCCGTGGCCGGCATCTGCGGGGCGCACGTCCTGTGGCAGGTGCTCGACCGCCTGGCCTGCGCCCACTTCCCCGACGCCCGCGAGAACATCGACCTCCTTCGCGTGTTCGCCGGCATCGGCACCGTGTCCGACATGATGCCTCTGGTCCACGAGAACCGCCCGCTGGTGCGCGACGCGGTGGCCGTCTGCCGCCTCGTCTGGTCCGACGGGCAAGACACCTCCTGGCTCGGCTCCCTGTCGGGCTCGCCCGCGTTGCTCAGCAGCATGTGGGGCCTTCGCGCCATGCTCGACTGCTTCGCGTCGGCCGGCAAGATCGCTCGCGCCGAGGACATCGACGAGTCGTTCTTCGGCTACTACCTGGCTCCCGCCTTCAACGCGGCCAAGCGCATGGGGGCGAACATGGACGACGTGTTCGGCGTGTTCTTCTCCGACGCGCGCTACGAGCTGGCGGCGGCGCTGTACGCCTTGAACGAGCAGCGCAAGCGCGCGGTGGCCGACGCCTACGATGCCATGATGGCGCGCACGCAGCCCTACGCCCCGCACATCTACCTGTCCGACGCCCGCGCAGGCCTTCTCGGCCTGCTCGCGACCCGTGTGGTGCGCGAGACCGCAGAGCCGTGCATCGTCCTTGCGCAGGAGCCGCGAAAGAGCTCCTGGCACGGCTCGGGGCGCTCGCCGGAGTGGTATCCCGCCCTCGACCGCATCGGTGGGGCGGGCTTCTTCGTCGCAGGCCACCAGGGCGCCTTCGGCGCGGGCGTCACCGACAACCGCGAGCTGAAGGCGCTGTCGGCCTTCCTCGAGCGCGACGTGGCCTGTCTTCGTCCCGACGACCTTTCCTGCGAGGTGGTGCCCGACCTGACCATCGGCGTGCTCGCCGCCTGCGACATCGACGTCGACGCAGGGCTTCTTAGCGAGTTCCTCGACGACATGGACCGGCTCCGCCCGTTCGGTCGCGGCTTCGAGGCGCCCGTCATCGAGTGCCGCTTCCCGGCCGACGTGGTCACCCCCAAGACCATGGGGTCTCGCGGCCAGCACATGAAGCTCTCGCTTCCGGGCGGCTTCGACGTGCTGTGCTGGAACCAGGCCGACAAGGCATCCGCCATCATGTCCGCCGAGCCCGGACAGACAGTTCGCGTCGTGGGCAAGCTCGAGCGCGCCGAGACCATCGAGGTGCGACCCGGCGAGAGCTGGTACGCGGCCAAGCAGGCCGCAGCCCACGACCCTTCCCGCGTGCGCCCGTGCGTGCAGTTCGTTGGCGACGTCGTCCGCCCCTGAGAAGGCCTTTGAGACGTGCTTTTCGGGTCGTTCGCGCCCTGTCCGTCCTCGGACAGCCACCTGTGCCCTATCGGGCCTTGAATGGCGGCAGAATCGCCTGAGAATCCCTTTCGCGCGCCAGCGTGAGAAAAAAAAAAATCGCCCTCCTCCCGTGCGTGGGAGAAGGGCGATTTCGCGTTTCGTCGGTTGCTATCGGATGTCTTCGTCTGTCGGCTTCGCGATGGGTTTGCACAACCGTGCTCGCCACTTGTCCTGGTCGCGGATGACCAGGCACAGGCCTGCGCACATCGCGAGGGCCAGGGGGATGGTGAAGGCCGGCACGAACAGGATCTGCGCCACGGGAAGAGACGGCGCCACGCAGCTGAACAGGTTGTAGGCAACGTGTATCGCCATCGCGAGCCCGATACGTCCGCAGAGCACGTAGGCGGCGCAGCACGTCAGCCCCATGAGGGTGGCCGGCAGCATGTGGACGGTCGTGCCGTGGGTGGCCGCGAAGGCCACGGACGACACGAGGGCCGCGACCCACAAGGGGCAACGGCGCGAGAGGCGGTACAGGACGACGCCTCTAAACAGCACCTCCTCGACCACAGGGGCCACCACGCACACGAGAGCCGCGGCGCGCGCCGCATCGGACGTGCCGGTGGCCGTCTTGTAGGCGGTGAAGGCCGCGTCCTGCGTGAGTGTGTAGACGATGGTCGCCGCGCACTGGGCGACGAAGAACATCGCCACGCAGAAGGCCACGCACGCGAGCTGGCCTGCGTCTGAGAGCTTCCTCTTTTCGGCGATGCGTTCCTGCCTTTTCATGAGCCATAGGCCCGCCGCGCACAGGACGACGTCCCAGGCAAGCGAGAAGTCGGCTGAGGAGACGGCGAGCCCGCAGGCGCGGACGAGCGTGAGCAGGGTCGCGCCCACCACCAGGTAGGCTGCCGGCGCCAGGATGGGCGAGCCCCAGTCGAGCGCCAGCCCAATCGCCTCTTGTCTGTTCATGTTCTTCAGGTGGGCCACGTCTCGCATCGGCCTCGCTCCTTTCGGGTCTTGCTTTTTTTTCGTTTAGGCCTGTCGGCTGACGATGCCGTCGACAAGGCCGTAGTCGAGCGCCTCGGCTGCGCTCAGCCAGTGGTCGCGCTCGGTATCGGCGGCGACCTCCTCGACGCTCTTGCCGCAGGTCTCTGCGATGAGGGCGTTCAGGCTCTCGCGCATGCGGCGGATGTGCTCGCCTGCGATGACCATGTCGGTGGCCTGGCCAGACACCCCGCTCATCGGCTGGTGGATCATCACCTCGGCGTGCGGCAGGGCGAACCTCTTGCCGGGCTCTCCGCAGGTCAGGATCATCGCTCCCATCGAGGCGGCCAAGCCCGTCACGATGCAGGAGACGTCGGGCTTGATGTATCGCATGGTGTCGATGATGGCCATGCCGGCGTGTACCGAGCCTCCCGGCGAGTTGATGTAGAGCTGGATGTCCGCCTCGTCGTCCTTGGACGCAAGGTAGAGCAGCTGGCTGACGACCAGGCTGGCACTCTGGTCCGTGACCTCGCCGTCCAGCATCACGATTCGCTGGTCGAGAAGGCCTGAGTAGATGTCCCAGCCGCGCTCGCCGGACGGGGTCTGCTGGGTGATGGAAGGGATCGCGTTCACGTTCGTTCCTTTCGGGTCAGGTTTTCGGGTTATCGGGTCTTGTCGGCCCAGGTGTCCTCGAGCCGGGTCTGGGGCAGGTTCTCGTCGCATATGCCCCTGAAGGCGTCGAGCACGCGGTTGTAGCACCACATGTTCGGGCATTTGGAGCGCGAGCGGAATATCGCGTACTCGTCTGCGTCGAACC
This sequence comes from Acidaminococcaceae bacterium, assembly GCA_963592385.1. Taxonomy (GTDB): domain Bacteria; phylum Actinomycetota; class Coriobacteriia; order Coriobacteriales; family QAMH01; genus CAVAWX01. The sequence goes on from CAVAWX010000063.1 coordinate 5,236, forward strand.
AGCGCAGGATGGCTGCGGCCACCCCTGCCGAGCGGCTCACGCCGCCGTCGCAGTGCACGACGATCATGTCGGCCTCATCGTGCCATCTCTCGCAGAAGCGGGCTATCGCTCGGGCCGTGCTCACGCTCATGAGCCCCTCGTGATGTATGCCGTAGCGCGCGACCAGGGCCGCGTCCTCGTCGTCGGCGGCGACAGGGCAGACGGCGAGGATCCTGTTCTCCTTGGTCATGGGCAGTCTCGCCAGCTCGCGGTCCCACGTCGAGCGTATCGACACGATGGCCGAGGTCTTGGCGTGCCTCTGGCGGGCGAAGGTCTCGGCCGCAGCTCGACTCATGATTTTGACCTCGGTCGTCTTGGGTACTGCTTCGTCTCGTATCGTCATTGCGAGACCTCCTTTCGGTCGCTTGCGGTTGTTTCGGTCGGTTTGGTTCTCAGTGTCCGTCGAGGAACGCGTCGAGCACACCCGTCATGAGGTTGCCGACGGGGGCGACTTGTGCGAATCTGTCGGGCTCGTCGTCGTCCTCGCGGTAGACGATCCTCTCTTCGTCGTAGTCCCAGCGCATGTCGTCCTGTCCCGGGTCGAGGATGTCGGCGATCATGCAGAACGCGTCGACGTCAACGTCGTCTGGGGTGTCTGACATGTACGCCTCGCCGTCTGTGTTGAACCAGTATTGGCCGAAGTAGGCCTCCACCTGCTCCTCGACGAAGGCGTAGTAGGCCTCGACGTGGAACTTCTCGCACATCTGGCTCATCAGGTCGCAGACGTCCGACCACGGGGTCCGAAAGCGGATGGAGCGCCTGTCTCGGTCGACGTCGACGTCGCTTGCGTTCCACTTGACGTTCCAGTTGGCGTATCGCCACTCGATTATCTCGGTCGTGCCGCAGGTCACGAGCACGTCGATGACCGCACGCCCGTGCTCGGGGTCAGCTGCCGCCGTGGGCGTCTGGCTTGCTCCGCAG
>CAVAWX010000063.1:6205-10276 GCA_963592385.1 Acidaminococcaceae bacterium
ACCGTGCCGGTCGGGTATGCGGGGCGAAACGGGGATGTGTCCCTACCCGTTATCTTGGCCTTCGGGTAGCGCCTCTTGAGCCATGCGGCCACCTCGTCGAAGCCGAGCGGGCAGGCATGGCCGATTTCGGTGGCCGCGAAGGCCGCGACGTCGGCCATATCGGTGGCGTCGGGGCCGTAGCCGCCGTGGCAGCGCAGGTCGAGGAGCTCTTTGGGCTGCTCCACGATGCGGTTGAAGTCGAAGTCGGTCGGACAGCCGTCGTCGTCGCCGTGCATGCACTCGAGGATTGCGTCTAAGTCGGCGTCGGTCCTGAACACGAGCTTGTTGTAGGTCCAGTTAGGCACGTGGACCTCCCTTCTTTCTTGGTTCTTCGCCTAGTCCATCTCGAAGATGTCGCAGATGTCCCAGGGGTGCGCGTAGATCTCGATGTCGCGCAGGTCGTCCACGGCGTCTTCGACGTCCGAGACGGGGTCACCTGTGGCCTCGGCCACTTCGATGACCGTGTCGGTCGACACGCACCAGCCCTCGTCCTCGCCGCCCAGGATGTCGATGGCGGTCGTGCGTGCCGCGTCGTCGTCGCAGGAGTCGACGTCGACCTTCCACTTGCCGCGACATGCCTCGTCGTTGGTGAGCAGGTCTCCCTCCTCGTACTCGGCGTAGTAGAGCACGTCGGCCTCGGGGAACTTCGTTTTTGCGATGACGCCCCAGGCGGCGACGCTGGCGCCCCACTCGCTCTCGGTGAAGACCGAGAGGGTGCGGCCTTCGCGTTGTACCTCGAGGACTCGTCCGGCGACTCTGTAGCCGTCCATGTGCGTCCAGTTCTCGTGGGATGCGTCCGCAGGCTCGATGACGCCCGCGTTGACGTAGACGTAGCCCAGCCAGTCGGGCGAGTGGTCGCCCATGTCCTCGACGGGCTGGCGCCACTTGTTGACGAGCATGCGGGCTGCGGCCGCCCCCATAGCGTCGGGGAACACGAGCTTGATCGTCGAGTACGTCAGGTTGGCCATTGCCTTCTCCTTCTCTTCGGTTTTCGTTTGTGCGTTTCGGTCGGTCGTTGCGGCTGGTCGGTCGTTGCTGCTAGTAGCCCTCGACGCGATTGCCGTCCTTGTCGTAGAAGCACAGCTCGCAGGCCCTCCAGTCGAGGACGGCCACGGGCTTTTTCTGAGACAGGGCGCGGTGTGCCGCCTCCGCGATGGTCGATGAGGTGGGGTCGCTCTCGAACAGCTCCTCCTCGCGGTTCCAGACGACGAGCAGGGCGGCCGCCTCGTCGACCAGCTTGCGGTTGCACTCGTGGCACGCGGCGGTGATCGTGGTCTTCTTTAGCTCCTCGCGGCTCGTGAGCTCGGTGAAGGAGCCCATCGGGTCGTTTTCCAGCGCGACGCGCATCTTGAGGTAGCTCCTCTTGCCGTACAGGCTGTCCTCGTCCCACAGGCGCTGCTGGCCCTCGAAGGGAGCCGTGACGTCGATGGTGAGCTCGCCTGCCTGCTCGCGCGCCTCGACGGCGGCCGCGTAGGCGATCTGGCCGGCCCCTTGGGCGCCGGTGGACGTGACGCCGTCTGCCCCCAGCTCGCGGTGCATCTTGGCGATGGCCCAAGCGAGCATGGACTTGACGGTGTCGTAGGTCCTCTCGTCTCGGTATCCGCCGAGTCGGTTCGGTCTCTCGCCGATGACGGCGATCTTCTTGTTTTCGTTCATGTCTTTCTCCCTTCCCTTCCCTTTCCTTTGGTTTTGCTTGTTATTGTTCGCGGACGCGTGGACGTTAGTCCCAGCGCTCGATGGCGATGTCGCCGTCGCGGTACCAGGCGCCCCCGCGCCCGGGCGAGAGGGTCTCGCCGCCGGTGACCCATGCGTCCTCGGCGTTCGTGAAGGACGTGAAGAACTTCCACTGGTCTTGCCAGGGCTTGCCCTCGTCCTCGCGCTTACGCCGCTCGCTGAACACCGAGGCGTCCTCGTAGACGACGTAGTCGTGCCAGCCGTCGCCGTAGCCGTTCGGGACTATGAAGGCGAAGCCGTCGTTTCCTACCTCGACGCCGCCGGCGTCTGCGTAGTAGCGTACGCGGCGGCTCGTCTCGGTGGTCTCGGTCCTCATCTGCGACTTCCTCTCTCGCGGTTTTGGTTTTTCCAGTCGCACCCACAGGCCCCGCACGTGCGTGCGGGGCTTGCCCTTGTACGACGTAAAGAAAAGGCCCCACGGCAGCGCGAGGGCTGCCGAGGGGCTTATGTGGTCGCCCATCGGCGTACCAGTCGTGGGTTTCAATCAAAGCCCAAGTTTGGGTTTCTTAGCCTTGGGCTTCTCACTTGGCCGTGATGTCACCCGTGGCGTAGTCGATGTCGTAGCCGGGCATCGCGTTGTAGACGACGACGCGCTCGTCGAGGCCGCCATCGGACGACTTCATGTCGACGACGACCGCGCGCGGGATCGACTCGCCCGACCCGTAGATAGGCGTGGCGACGTAGTCCACGTAGACGCCCTCGTGCTCGCTCACGTAGTCGTAGGCGCGCCACTCGCAGTGCTGCATGCCGCCGTCGCCCGCGTTGTCGCCGACGTTCTGGGCGCGCGTGCCGCAGACGAGGTTGTAGTCTGTGTCCTCGCCCCCGAGCATGTGGGCGACGAGGTGGCTTCGGTTCCAGAAGTAGCCGTTGTAGGTCTTGCCGCTGGCGAAGGTGACCGACGCCTTCTGGTTGGTCTTCGGCCAGCCGCGCACGTCTGCGCCCGAGATGTCGGCGCGCTCGCGCTTGCCGTAGGCGATGGTGTCGGACGTGACGCGAAGCGCGCACTTGGCCACGTACCCGCTCTCGTCGGCCGCCACGTAGCCGCCGCCCATGTCGAGGGCCGAGGCGCACGCGCTGTCTATCTGCGAGGTGCCCACGAGCTTCCACATGTCAGGGGCCGCCTCCTCGTCCCAGGCCGTGTCGATGCCGTCTATGCCCGCGTCGGTCGACGTGTCGCCGGCGTCCACCGTGTTGTCGATGACGCTTCGGCCGGTGTCGGCCGTGTCTGCGGCCTGCGTGGTGTCCGTGCTTGTGTCGGTGAAGTGCCACTCGACGCTCGTGCAGCCGCCGAGCGCGACGGCGAGGGCGAGGGTCAGCGCCAAGGCGGCCGTGTTTCTCATCTTGCGCATGTTCGTTGGTTTCCTTCCTGTCTTCGGGGCGTTCGTACCCGCACTCATTCTATCGGACATGCGCTCATCAGGCGCGACTGCCTTGTCGCGCATGCTCGCTCGCGTACAGGGCAGGCAGGGCGCAACGGTGATTCTGCCGTCTTCGCCCGCGCCCACGCGCGAGCCGGCAAGGCAGGGCCCGTAGGGCTTCTGCCGCGCAGCAGGCGCAAGCTGGACGCGCACCGCGCGTCGGCGCCGGAAGAGGGAAGGTGCCCTCGCGCCCTCGGTCGCTTGCGACCGTGGGGTGCGAAAGGGCGGATATGCCTTCTTCCTCTTCCGGTGTGCAAGAGGGCACCCGAGCCGCAAGGCGAAGGGCAAGCGCACGCATCGCGTGCGCGCAGTAAGGGCCGAGCCGATAGGCGAGGTGAGCGACCAGACGAGGGCGGCCGCAAGGCTGCCTCGGCCTGGGGCGCGAAGGGTCGCCGGCTATGCCGGCTGCGAGTGCGCGACGGGATCCCGATAGGGAGCCCGGAGCAAACGAAGCACCAACCCCCCTTATGCCCTTTTCTTTTTTCCTCGCCCCGACTCGCGCACGTTACGTGCGCATGGGGCGGTAAGGCGCAAAAGCCCTGGTACAGGGCTTGCAGCGCCGCTGGAATCGTGTAAACGGAGACCCGGATTTGCGTGTTTACATTGTTGACAATGTAAACACGCCTGCGTTTACGCAGCTTAAAGGGGGCGTCCGCGGTGCGAACTGTAAACAGCCAAGCCGCCTTGGCGGTGCGCTGTTTACAGCGAGCTCTGCGGGGCTCCCGTGGCGTGTAAACACGTCGTCTGAGCGCTTCGCGCGAAGGCGCCGTGTTGCACGTGGACACGCTTCGCGGGCGCGCGCCAGCGCGTGTGATGACGGCGTTTACACGCCGTCCGCGCGCACCGCGCGCGTGGGTGCGGGCGCGTGGGTCACGCGCCC
>CAVAWX010000064.1:0-10203 GCA_963592385.1 Acidaminococcaceae bacterium
GAGTTCAAGGGCGCGCTGGCCGAGCAGTACGTCTGCCAGCAGCTCGTCGCCGGCGGCAAGGTCGTCCCCTACTACTGGTCGGCCGAAAACTCGAGCGGCGAGGTCGACTTCGTGTACGACTGGAAAAACGCCGTCGTCCCCCTCGAGGTCAAGGCCACAACCAACCTCAAGGCGAAAAGCCTCTCGAGTTTCGCCAAGAAGTACGGCATCGGCCGCTCGCTGCGCCTGTCGCTTTCAGGCTTCAAAGACCAGGGCTGGATGGCGAACATCCCGCTGTATGCGGCCGGGCTTCTGCCTGAAATCGACGTCGAAATGGCAGTTGATGGCGATCGGTGAAGAGGGCGCAGGTTCTGCGCTGCGGCAACGCTAGCTGGTGAAAAGGGGCGCTCCCGCAGCGCGGCGCCGGCGGCGATTGGCAAAAGGGGCGCAGGGCCTACGACTCTGCGGCGTCGTCGCCGTCGGCACCGCCGTCGGCACCGGCGTCGGCACCGGCGTCGTCTTTGGCCAGCGCCGAGATCTTCTCCATCTGCTGCGAGACCGTCGAGGCCCACACATGCGACGAGCAGTAGATCTCGCCCAGCTCGCCGATGGTGGCCGCCGTGGCCAGGCCGGTCTTGGAGCCGGCCATGCCGTCGTGCCATGCCTCGATGGCCGAGGCCCACGAATCCCAGGCGCTCGCCCCGCCGTAGGGGTCGGAGTCGGCCGCGCCCCAGCCCCAGGCGTTGCACGACTTGATGCAGTACTTGCCGCCGCTAGACTCGGCGATGGAGACGGCCGCGCACAGGCGCGGGTCGATCTTCCTGTCGTAGGCGGCGGCGGCCATCTCGGCGCCGTGGCCCTGCAAGGGCGGGGTGAAGCCGGCGGTCGAGCCGAACTGCGCGTAGAACGCGTCGATGGCGTCGCCCCACTTCTTCACGAAGGCGGAGCGCTCCATGGAGAAATCGGCGCCCGCCCCAAACGATATCGCGTTTTGCACGCCGGAGATCGCGTCCACGAGGTCGTACCACTTCCCCGCCACCGCAAGCGCGGCCGTCCTGGTCGAGGCATGCGAGTTTTGCGAGGCGCGCGCGCTTTCCTGCGCGGCGGCCACTTCCGCATGAGCTGCATCGAGGCCCTCGACGGCGCGCACGGCGCTTTGGTCCTGGCCACGCATCTCGCCTGCCGCCTGCTCGATGGCGGCGGCCTTCTCGTTGCCGCTGGCGATGGCCTCGGCGCGGTCGCGGGTCTCCGCGGCCAGAAGGGCGCTTTCCTCCTGCTGCAGGGCGCGGGTCTCGGCCGCGAGCGCGACCAGCTCCACGGAGGCCTCGCATGCCGCCTGGCGCTGGCTGGCGACCACCTTGTCCAGCAGGTAGTCGCGCGAGTCCAGGTCGGCTGCCACCGCGCCCGCGCTCAGCAGCCCCGCGAGGCTCGTGGTGGACACGCGCGGGCCGCCCTCCTTTTCGCGCTCGACGGCGTCGAGCACCTGCTGGGCCTTGTCCGCGCGCTCCTGCGCGGCCGTCTTCTTCTCCTCGACGGCGGCAAGCTTCTCGGCGTATTCCTCCGCAATCGAGGACACGCCCGAAAACGACGAGATGGTCGATGAAAGGGAGCTGGCAAGCGAGGGGAGCTTGTCGGCCCACCCGTCGGCGGCAGATTCGGCGCTGGCAGCCTCGGCGATTTTCGCCGCGTCCGACTCCGACAAGGCCTGCGCGGCGGCGTCTGCGCCGGCTGCGGCGTCCGTGCCCGCGTCGTTGTTCTGGTTTTGCGCCGAGGCATCCGCGTCTTGGGCGGAGGCGGCATCCTGCGTCTGAGCGGCGTCGGGCGCGTTTTGCGCGTCGGCGGACGCGTCGGCGCCTTCCTGCTGCGTCGCGAACGCGGGGACCAGCAGGGCGCACGAGAGGGCTACGGCCGCGACGCAGGCGGCGCATGCAGCGGCAAGGCGGACGCGAGCGGCGGCGCGAGTAGAGCGTGCGGCACGCGAAGGGCGCACGAAGACGCGCGGCGCACGCACGCTATGCCGCCCTTTTCCATGTCCCATCGCCGCCAATGCCGCCCTCTTCTTCGCCCGGGTGCAGACAATTCAACGCGCTATTGTAGCGGACGCGGCGGCGCACGGTGAAAAAACGCACGCAAACGCCATCCGACGCCCCATATCCCCTCTGTTAGGATTTAAGGACTGGCATGACGGTGAAGCGAAGGGATAGATAAAAAAGGGAGCCAGTAACCGGCTGGCCCCCCAAACCCCTAAGCTCCGCCCGCGACCTCTTTAGTTGTCGGGCTTTGCCAGTTCCCTTAGTGTACCAGACGCCCGAGGAAAGGCAAGCTCCGCATGGCATACGAACAGACCTACCGACTGCGCACCCAGGACTTCGACTGCAACGACCAGATGCACCCGGCCGCCATCCTCGACCTGTTCCAAGACGTCGCGGGGTGGGACGTGCAGGCGCAGGGCTTCAGCGCGGACGAGCTGCTGGAGCGCCACGGCCTGCTGTGGGTCATCGTGCGCAGCAAATACGAGGTGGTCGCCCCGCCGACGCCCCATATGCTCGCCGTGGCGCGCACCTGGACGGACGCGCCGACGCGCCTCGGGTTTCGCCGCGAGTCGCAGCTGCTCGACGAGGCGGGCACGCTGATGGTGAAGGGCACGGCCGACTGGATCATGATGGACGCGGCGACGCGCAGCTTCAAGAGCGTGCTCGAGGTCTGGCCCGACGGCGGCGACGGCGATGCGCGCAGGAACTTCGAGGGCAAGCTGAAGAAGCTGCGCTCCTTTGAGGCGCAAGGCGCAGCGCACCGCGTCGTGCCCGCCTACTCGGACCTCGACGCCAACGGGCACGTGAACAACACGCGCTACACGTCCTTCATCATGGACGCCCTCGACTTCAGGGGCGGCGAGCGGGTGAAATCCCTGCAGATCGACTACCGCCGCGAGCTGCGCCGCGGGCAGGCGGTGGACATCCTCACCCGCATAGACGGCAAAGACGCCCGCGCCGCCGGCATGACGGCAGACGGCGAGCTGGCGTTTTCCGCAGCCCTCGAGCTCGCGTAAGCGCGCCGCCGAAAGACGCGGCGCCGCGCATCCGTCACGCCGCTTCACCCAGCACAACGCCGTAACGTCGCACCAGCACACCACGACGCCCCACGCAGCACCCGCGCGCCACTTCACGCAACGCCGCCGCAGCGCCGCGCACCACATCATCGCACCTACGAAAAAAGCCGCCCGCAGGCGGCTTTTCTCACGCGACGCCCTACCCGCTCTAGCAGTAGAACAGGATCTTGTTGTAGGTCGGCAGCGGCCAGGAGTCCGTCGAGCAGATGTTCTCCATGTGGTCGCACACCTCGCGCAGGTCCTGCATCGCGGCCAGCACCCCGTCGTGGTACAGGCGCGACTTCTTGAAGATGTCGTCTTCGGCATGCGCGGCGGCCAGCGCCTCGTCGAGCTTGTCCACGCGGGCGTAGATCTCGTTGCAGCCCTCGTTGATCTCGGACAGCAGCTTCTCCTCGGCGCAAGGCTCGATGCCGGGCACGGCGCTCTTCTTGTCGATGATGGTCTTGGCCACCTTGTCGGCGCACTTCGTCACGGCCGGGCCGATCTTGCGGCGCGTCATGTGGCTCATGGTGCGGCCCTCGATGTTCAGCAGCTTGCAGTACTGCTCGAGCTTCACCTCGCAGCGGCTCTCCATCTCGACGCGCGACAGCACGCCGAACTCCTCGAACAGCGCCACGTTCTTGTCCTCGATCAGCGTCGGCACCGCGTCCACCGTCGAGGTCAGGTTCAGCAAGCCGCGGCGCTTGGCCTCGTCAAGCCACTCGTCGGCGTACCCGTCGCCGTTGAAGATGATGTTCTGGTGCGCAGTCAGGGTCTTGCGCACCCAGGCAAACGCGGCCTGCTCGAAGTCCGCGGCGTCCTCGACCTGCGTGTTAAAGTCCTTCAGCGCCTTGGCCACCGCCGTGTTCAGCACCGTGTTGCAATCCGACAGGTTCACCTGGCTGCCGGGCATGCGGAACTCGAACTTGTTGCCCGTGAAGGCAAACGGCGAGGTGCGGTTGCGGTCCGTGTTGTCGATGAGGAAGTTCGGCAGGGTCTCGACGCCCAGGTCCATGTAGGCGTCCTCGGCGCTCGTGTACTCCTCGCCGTTGATCAGCGCCTCGACCACGTGCCCCAGCTCGTCGCCCAGGAAAATGGAGATGACGGCCGGCGGCGCCTCGTTGGCGCCCAGACGGTGGTCGTTGCCCGCGCTGGCCACCGACGCGCGCAAGATGTCCTGGTAGTCGTCCACGGCCTTGATCGTGGCCGTGAGGAACACGAGGAAGCGCAGGTTGCCCATGGGGGTCTTGCCCGGGTCGAGCAGGTTCATGTCGTCGGTGGCGATCGACCAGTTGTTGTGCTTGCCGCCGCCGTTGATGCCCTCGAAGGGCTTCTCGTGCTGCAGGCAGACCAGCCCGTAGTGGCTCGCGATGGTCTTCATCAGCTCCATCATCAGCAGGTTCTGGTCGATGGCGCGGTTCGATATGGAGAACACCGGCGCCAGCTCGTGCTGCGCGGGCGCGACCTCGTTGTGCTTGGTCTTGGCCGGCACGCCCAGCTTCCACAGCGCGTCGTCGAGCTCTTTCATGAAGTTGTTCACCGTCGGGCGGATCGCGCCGAAGTAGTGCTCCTCGAGCTCTTGGCCCTTGCACGGCGGCGCCCCGAACAGCGTGCGGCCCGTGAGGATCAGGTCCTGGCGCTTCTCGTAGTCCTCTTCTTTGATCAGGAAGTACTCCTGCTCGGCGCCCACGGTCGTGATGACGCGCGGCACGTCGATGCCGAAGTGCGCGAGCGCCTTCACCGCCTCGTGCGACACGGCCGCCATGCTGCGCAGAAGCGGCGTCTTTTTGTCGAGCGCCTCGCCGGTGTAGGAGCAAAACGCCGTGGGGATGCACAAGACCTCGTCTTTGATGAAGGCATAGCTGGTCGGGTCCCAGGCCGTGTAGCCGCGGGCCTCGAAGGTGGCGCGGATGCCGCCGCTGGGAAACGACGACGCGTCCGGCTCGCCTTGGATCAGCTCCTTGCCGGAGAAGGTCATGATGGCGTGGCCGTCGCCTTTCGGGTCGAGGAAGGCGTCGTGTTTTTCGGAGGTAATGCCCGTGAGGGGCTGGAACCAGTGCGTGTAGTGCGTCGCGCCGTTTTCGACCGCCCACTCCTTCATGGCGTGCGCCACGACGTTGGCCACCTCGATGTCGAGCGGCAGCCCCTCGTTGATGGTCTTGGCGAGCACCTTGTAGGTGGCCTTGGGCAGGCGCTCCTGCATGGTGTGGTCGTTGAAAACAAGCGTTCCGTACTCTTCGTCGATGCGTCCCATGAAAGGCCGTCCCTTCGTCTTGGATACGTGGCTTCGGACGCTTGTACTCTAGAGGGGATTTGTTTCGGGGAGTTTTCGCCTTCGTGAACACATGGAGAAACCGCACATGCAGTCCGGCGGGCGAGCGCGGCGGGTGAAGGGGCGCATGCGGCGGGTGAAGGGGCGCATGCGGCGGGTGAAGACGGTGAACGCGGGCACGGCGGCTTGAGGCGGGCGCAGGCCTTCCCCGCCCCGGCGCGCCGGCCCCGGGCGCGCGCCCCTTTTACACGAGCTTGGCCATGCGCGCGGAGTGCCAGGCGTCGAGCTTGGCATACGCCAGATGGAAGGCCACGGCGGCACAGGCGGCCACCGCGCCTGCCAGCACGAGCATCTCGGGGGTGAAGGCCGCGATGACGAAGAGCTTCGGGAAGAAGAGCACGCCCGCGGCCAGGCCGGCCACGATGAAGACAAGCAGCGCGGCGCGTATCGGGGTGAAGGGCACGGACAGCCGAAACACGAGGTTCAACCCCACCCACGAGGTGGTCAGCACGCACAGCGTCGAGACCTGCGCGTAGTCCAGGCCGAGGGCGGCATATCCCACCCAGTTCACCACGATGATGGAGACGACCGCCACCGCCGCGCCCGGGATGGAGCGCACGATGATGTTTTCGAGAAAATGCCCCTTCACCCGCTCGTGGTTGGGCTCGAGCGCGAGCACGAAGGACGGGATGCCGATGGTGAACGACGAGATGAGCGTCATCTGGATGGGCTGGAAGGGATACTGCCAGGGCACGACCACGAACAGCACCGCCGCCACGATGGACAGCAGCGTCTTCACGAGAAACAGCGACGCCGAGCGCTGCAGGTTGTTGATGGAGCGGCGGCCCTCGGCCACGACCTTGGGCATGCTCGCGAAGTCGTTGTCCACGAGCACGAGGTGCGCGACGTTTCTGGCCGCATCGCTGCCTGCCGCCATCGCCACGCCGCAGTCGGCGGCCTTCAGGGCCAGGGTGTCGTTCACGCCGTCGCCGGTCATGGCCACGGTGTGGCCGCGCTTTTGCAGCGCCCGCACGAAGGCCTTCTTCTGCTCGGGCTTCACGCGGCCGAACACGCCCGCGTGCGCAAGCGCCGCCTCGAGCTCTGCGTCCGTGGCCAGCGTGGTCGCGTCCACGAAGTGCTCGGCGTGCTCGATGCCGACCTTCGAGGCGATGCCGGAGACGGTGCGCGGGTCGTCGCCGGAGATGACGATGCAGCGCACGCCCTGCTCCTTGAAGTACGCGATGGTCTCGGCGGCCGTCGCGCGTATCTGGTCGCGTATGCCGATGAAGGCAAGCGGCTCGGGCGTGCCCAGCATGCGGCCCTCGGCGTCGAAGCCCTCCACGCGCGCGAGCAGCAGCACCCGCGCGTCGGCGGCCAGCTCTTCGGCCTGGTCGCGCACCGCCGCATACCCCGCGCCCAGCACGAACTGCGCCGCGCCCATGACGTAGGACCGGCCGTCGGCCAGCACCGCGCCCGACCACTTCGTCTCCGAGGAAAAGGGGATGGATGCCGCGACGTCCGGCGCCGCGACGGGCAGCCCGGCCGCGGCGGCACTCGCGCCCGCAGCGTCGGCACCCCCTTCACCCTGCGCACCCTTCTTGTGGCGCCAACGGTGCCGGCCGCGCCCCTTCGCGCCTTTGCCTTCACCCGCCTCGAAATACGCCCGCACGGCCTGCGCCGTCTCGTTGGGGTTGTCGTCGGCGGCGGCGATGGCATGAAACGCCCCGCAGGCTTCCTCGAAGGAGCCCTCGGTCCCGCGCACCGCCTCGCACTCGAAGACCTCCATGTCGCCGGTGGTGATGGTGCCCGTCTTGTCCAGGCACAGCACGTCGACGCGCGCGAGCGTCTCGATGCAGTAGAGCTGCTGCACGAGCACCTTGCTCTGCGCCAGGCGCACGACGGCCACGGCCAGCACCGTGGACGTGAGCAAGATCAGGCCCTCGGGGATCATCCCCACGAGCGCCGAGACCGTCGAGAGTATGGCGCTGTTCATCTCGGTGTGCGCGAGGAAGTACTCGCGGGAAAACAGCAGCGCCCCGATGGGGAACATGATGCAGCTGACGGTCTTGATGATGCGGTTTAGGCTGCGCATGATCTCGGAGTTCACGGCCTTGTGCTCCTTGGCCTCGGCCGAGATCTTGGCCGCGTAGTTTTCCGCGCCCACGTGCACGACACGCGCGTAGACCTTGCCCGCGTTCACGAACGAGCCGCTGAGCAGCTCGTCGCCTGCGCGTTTCTTCACCAGCTTGCTCTCGCCGGTCAGCAGGCTCTCGTTGGCGTCGCACGCGCCGTCCACCACCTCGCAGTCGGCAGGCACCTGGTCGCCGCGGCCGAGCACGATCACGTCGCCGCGCACCAGCTCGTCGAGCGCCAGGCGCGTCTCGGTGCCGTCGCGCAGGGCCGTGGCGTGGCTGCCGGCCACGATGGAGAGGCGGTCGGTGACGCGCTTGGAGCGGATCTCCTGCACGATGCCGATGACCGTGTTGCACACGATCACGATCATGAAGAGCATGTTTTTGAACGAGCCGGTGAACAAGACGAAGATCGCCAGCACGAGGTTCACCGCGTTGAACAGCGTGCACACGTTCTCGCGCACGATGTCGGCGACGCTGCGGGTCTTCACGCCGGCGTCGACGTTGGCGTGCCCGGCCGCCGCAAGACGCGCCGCCTCGGCACTCGTCAACCCGCGCACGGTACAACCAGCGCTTTCAGCCATTCCCACTTTCCCTTCTCCGCCAAACGCGCCCCCCATCCTAGCGCATGGATGGAAGGCGCGTCTGCCAATCTGCCGAAAGGAAAAGTTCTACACGAGCCGCCTCGCACGGCGCCTCGCGCACGTCAGCCAAGCCGGCACAAGCGACCGCGGCCTTCTACACGAGGCCCTCGGCCAGCATCGCGTCGGCCACTTTCAAAAAGCCGGCGATGTTGGCGCCGGCCACGTAGTCGCCCGCGCGCCCGTACTCCGCCGCCGCGTCGTCGATCGCGTGGAAAATGCCCTGCATGATGCCCTCGAGCCGCGCGTCCACCTCCTCGAAGGTCCACGACAGGCGCTCGGAGTTCTGGCTCATCTCCAGCGCGCTCGTGGCCACGCCGCCGGCATTGGCCGCCTTGCCCGGGAACAGCGCCACCCCGCCCTCTTGCAGGCAGCGCACCGCCTCGGCGGTCGTGGGCATGTTCGCGCCCTCGCCCAGCACCTTGCAGCCGCCGCGCAGCAGCGCCTTCGCGTCGGCGAGCCCCAGCTCGTTTTGGGTCGCGCACGGCAGCGCGATGTCGCAGGCCACGTCCCACACGCCGCGCCCCTCGTGGTACTCGGCGCCGTCGCGGCGGGCGGCGTACTCGGAGATGCGCCCGCGCTCCACTTCCTTTATCTCCTTCACCAGCGCCACGTCTATGCCGGCCGCGTCGTAGACCCAGCCGCTCGAATCGCTCAGCGTGACGACCTTCGCGCCCAGCGCCTGCGCCTTCTCGCACGCGTAGATGGCGACGTTGCCCGCGCCCGAGATGCACACCGTCTTGCCCTCGAAGGCCTCGCCCGCGCCCTTCAGGTACTCCTGCACCAGGTAGACCAGGCCATACCCCGTGGCCTCGGTGCGCGCGAGCGACCCGCCGAAGCTGATGCCCTTGCCCGTCAGGACGCCCTCGTAGCGGTTCACTAGGCGCTTGTACTGGCCGAACATGTAGCCCACCTCGCGCGCGCCCGTGCCGATGTCGCCGGCGGGCACGTCGGTGTCCGGCCCGATGTGCCGAAACAGCTCCGTCATGAACGACTGGCAAAAGCGCATGACCTCCATGTCGGACTTGCCCTTCGGGTCGAAGTCCGCGCCGCCCTTGCCGCCGCCGATGGGCAGGGTGGTCAGGGCGTTTTTGAAGATCTGCTCGAAGCCCAGGAACTTCACGATGGACAAGTTCACGCTCGGATGCAGGCGCAGGCCGCCCTTGTAGGGCCCGATGGCGCTGTTGAACTGCACGCGGTAGCCGCGGTTCACGTGCACGCGGCCGGCGTCGTCTGCCCACGGCACGCGAAACTGCACGATGCGCTCCGGCTCGACGATGCGCTCGAGCAGGGCCGCGTCGGCGTAGCGCGCGTCGGCCTCCACGACCGGACGCAGGCTTTCGAGCACTTCGGTCGTGGCCTGGATGAACTCGGGCTGGTGCGGGTCCTTGGCCTTCACCCGTTCGAGCACGTTGTCCACATACGACATCTTCTACCTCCCCCTTTGCGTGGTGAAGAGGGACGCCGCCGTGCGCGCACGAACGCACGACGAGCCGCACGCGCACGCAGCGGGCCGAGCAGGACCGGTTGCGGCGAGCGCGACCCTGCGCGCACAGCCGCAGGTGACGCACCTCGTTTGCCGCAGTATAGAGGACGCGCAACACATTTGAAACAGAATCGACACACGGTCGAAACATTCGGCCAAGCGCCCAGAGGCAAAACGGCATGTACAGCGGCAGGTGCTTCCCTTCTCCCCTACGGGGCCAGCGTCGCCAGGGGCACGACGAAAACGCCGTCTTCGCGGCGATAGGCCGTCGCGGCGCCCGTGAGCACCGCAAGAAACGACGGCGCCCCCTCGCGGTCCTGGTCGATTCTGCGCGCGAGCTTCCTGAGGTGGGCAGACGCCTCGTCCAGTTGGCGGCCCGCAAGCGCAGGCAAAGCTTATTGCGTTTCACCCCGTCTATCTCCTCGACAACCCATCGTTAAATGCCCTGGCAGCACAACGTAATTCCGGGAGTTGGACCGTTTCATTTCCGGGGTTGGACCGTTTCATTTCCTGGAGTTGGACCGCTTCAGTTCCGGGAGTTGGACCGCTTCAGTTCCGGGAGTTGGACCGCTTCAGTTCCGGGAACGGACTGACAACTAGGCAGC
>CAVAWX010000065.1:0-10156 GCA_963592385.1 Acidaminococcaceae bacterium
GCAAGGCGCGCAGGCGGGCTGTTTGCGCGTCGTCGAGCATGTCCATCTTGTTGAAGCAGACGAGCCGGCGCACCTTGTCGGCGTCTATCTCGGCGAGCACCTCGCACACGACGTCGAGCTGGTCGGCGCACATGGCACTCGAGGCGTCCACCACGACGACGGCCAAATCGGCCTCTCGCACCTCGTCGAGCGTGGATTTGAACGACTCGACCAGGGTGTGCGGAAGCTTTTGGATGAAGCCCACCGTGTCCGTGAGGGTCGCCTTCGTGCCCTGTGGCAGGGTAAACCGGCGCGTTGTGGAGTCGAGTGTGGCGAAAAGCTTGTCGTAGGCCAGCACGTCCGCGCAGGTCAACCTATTCATCAACGTGGATTTGCCTGCATTGGTGTAGCCGGTGAGCACGATGCGGTAGACCCCGGAGCGCGCACGTTCCTTGCGCTGGGTGCCGCGGCTTTTCTCCACATCGGCCAGCTCGCGGCGCAGCATCTCGATTCTGTGGCGCACGAGCCGCCTGTCCACTTCCAGCTGCGACTCACCCTCGCCGAAGCGCGAGCCCACGCCGCCGCCCATGCGGTGCGCCGCCAGATGGCTCCACATGCCGCGCAGGCGCGGGAGCAGATAGCGGTTCTGGGCGAGCTTCACTTGCAGGCGCCCAGCGCGGCTCGTGGCATGCAGGGCGAATATGTCCAAGATGAGCGCGGTGCGGTCGATGACCTTCACCCCGCGGCCCACCAGCTCCTCGAGCTTGCCCTGCTGCGAGGGGCTGAGCTCGTCGTCGAAGATCACGACGTCGATGTCCATGTTGCGCACGATGGACGCGAGCTCTTCGGCCTTGCCGCTGCCGATGAAGGTGCGCGGATTGGGCGCGTCGAGGCGCTGGCTCATGGTGAAGACGGTCTCGGCGCCGGCCGTATGCGCGAGGCGCTCCAGCTCGGCCAGAGACTCCTCCACCGGCACCGCCGACCCCGGACGCTCTATGCCGACGAGCACCGCGCGTTCGGGCACTTCGGCTGTCTCCACCTCGAATTCCCTGCGTGCCACGTCGCCTCCTCAGCGCCCCTCTCCCGCTGTGCCCGGTGCTGCAGAGTGGCGCCACACGGGTGTTGCGACATCCGATACAAGCGCCGCAGCAACAGGTGCCTCACCACCCGATGCGGCTGACTCACCGGCCGACACAGATGCCGCACCGTCCGGCAAAGACGACGCAACGTCGCTGCCCGCCTTGTCCGTTGTCGCAGCGGCTTTCCCCTGCGCGCGCAAGGCCGTCTCCCACAGGCGCACGACCTCGTCTGCCATCCGCGCGGCGTCGCCGTCGTCGGCGTCTATCCAGACGATGCCGCGCTGTCCACGCAGCCAAGTGCGCTGGCGCTTCGCGTAGCGCCGGGTGTCGCGTTTTACCAGCTCCACCGCCTCGTCAAGCGAAATCTCGCCATCCAGGTGGCGCACCAGCTCCTTGTAGCCTATGGCAGCCGACGCCGTGGCCGCCTGGCGGTATCCCGCCGCAAGCAGCCCTTCCACCTCGGCGAGCAGCCCGGTTTCCATCATCGCGTCCACGCGGGCATCGATGCGTGCCGCGAGCACCGCGGGCTCCATGCGCAAGGCAAGGCGCAGGGCCGGATAGTACGGGCCGACCTCATGGAAGGCCTCCTTGCGTCTGGCGTAGCTCTCCCCCGTCTCGCACATCTCGAGCGCCCGCACCACGCGCGGCAGGTTGTGGGGGTGGATGACGCGGGCCGACTCCGGGTCGCGCTCGGCCAAGAGCGCATGCACCGCCTCTGCGCCGCGTTCCTGCGCCATCTGCTCGTAGCGCGCGCGAAACGCCGTCTTGTCGTCTGTGTCGGACACGAACTCGAGGTCGTCGACCAGCGCGCGCATGTAGAAACCCGTGCCCCCGCAAGCGACGCACGGCGTCCCGCGTCCGTCCAGCCCCTCGACGACGCGGCGGCCGTCGCGCTGGAACAAAGCTGCCGAGTATTCCTCGCCGGGGTCGAGGATATCGATGCAGTGGTAGGGCACCGGGCGCGCGTCAGGCGGCGTCTTCGCCGTGCCGATGTCCATGCCGCGATAGATTTGCATCGAGTCCACCGAGACGAGCTCGGCGCCGAGACGTGCGGCCACCATGTCCGCCACCGCGCTCTTGCCCGAGCCGGTCGGCCCTTCCAGGCACAGGACGGGCAGGGAAAGCCCCTTGCGAGGCGCCGGTGCCGTCGCCGTGCCCGCGCTCACGAGACGAGCTTTCCCTGCAGATACCAGGTACGCGCCTGCTCGATGCGCACGTCGAGTATGCGGCCGGCGAAATCCGCGGCCGCCGCGCCGCCGGGCAGCGGCACGTGCACCGTCTGGTTCTTGGGGCTTTTACCCGACAGCATCTGCGCGTCGCGTTTCGAGACGCCCTCGAAGAGCACGGGCACGACCGCGCCGGCCTCGGCCTGGTTGGCCTCCCACGCGCCCTGCTGCACCAGCTCGACCAGGGCATCGAAGCGCTCCTGCACCTGCTCGCGCGTGCACACGGGCTCCATCTGCGCGGCCGGCGTGCCCTCGCGCCTCGAGTAGATGAAGGTGAAGACCTGCGCGTATCCCACCTCGCGCACCAGCTCGAAGGTCGCGCGGAAGTCCTCGTCGGTCTCGGTGGGAAAGCCCACGATCACATCGGTGGACAGCGCGATGTCCGGCACGGCGGCGCGCAGGTCGGCGACGAGGTCGAGGTAGGCCTGCGCCGTGTACCCGCGGTTCATCTTCGCCAGCACCGCATCCGACCCGGACTGCACGGGCAGATGCAACTGGGGCATGATGCTCTCGTGCGCGGCAATCGCCTCGATGGTCTCGGGGCTCAGATCCTTGGGGTGGCTCGTCACGAAACGCACGCGCGGAATGCCGCACTCCCCCGCCATATGCAAAAGCTCTGCAAAGCGCGGCTGCCCGTAGAGGTCGCGACCGTAGGAGTTCACGTTCTGGCCGAGCATCGTCACTTCCTGCACGCCCTGCGCGGCGAGCTTTCCCAGCTCGAAGGAAAGCGCCTCGATCGGCCGCGAGCTCTCGCGTCCGCGCACATGGGGCACGATGCAGTAGGTGCAGAAATTGTCGCAGCCCTTCATGATGGGAAGCCAGGCATGCCAGCTCTTCGCGCGGTGCGCGGGGATGTCCGCGGCCTCGGAGGCAGGAGCGTCGTCTGCGATCTGCGCGACCGCCTCGCCGGTCTCGAGGCGACGCTCCACGAGAGCGGGCAGCTCGGATATGTTGTGCGTGCCGAACACGACGTCCACATGGGGCAGCTGTGCACGCAGCTTCTCGCCGTCGCGCTGGCCTATGCAACCGCCCACGGCGATGATGCGCGGGCGGCCCGGATGCGCGGGCGGCAGGTTTTTTATAGAGGAAACACGACCGTAGAGGCGCGTGTCGGCCTTCTCGCGCACGCAGCAGGTGAGAAAGACGACGAGGTCGGCGTCGTCGGGGGCGGCCACGGGGATGCAGCCGCACGACTCGAGCAGGCCGGCCACGCGTTCGGCGTCGCTTTCGTTCATCTGGCAGCCGAACACCTCGAGGGCATACGCCATGCCGACGAGCGCCTGCCCGGGACGCGCGGGGTGCGCAGCGCCTTCGACAGATCCAGATTGAGGCGCCTGACCTTGGTGAACGGGGTGAACCGTCTCGTTCATCAGCATGCCCCCCATTCGCGTGCATCGCGTCCGCATGCCTCGATGAAAGCCGCGAACTGCGTGCGGGTGAGGCCTGCCGCGCCGAGAAACGAGCCGTGCGTGGCGTCTCCGTGCCAGTCCGAGCCGCCCGAGACGGCCAAGCCCAGCTCGTCTGCCAAAACCACGAGGTCGGCACGTTCTTTTTCCGTGTGCTGCGGGTAAAAGGCCTCCACGCCCGCAAGACCCGCGCGCGCGAAGGGCGCGATCAGGTCCACCACATGGTAGGCCGCCGGGTGCGCGATGAAGGGAACGCCGCCCGCCTCGCGCACGAGCGCAATGGCCTCGAAGCTGTCGATGTCGGCGCGGTCCACGTAATAGGGGCAGTCAAGACCGATGAGCGTGTCGAAGACCGTGTCGGTGTCCGGCGCGGCGCCCGCCTCCACGAGGGCGCGGGCCACGAGCGAGCGGTTCACCACCTTGCCGCATGCGGCCAGTTCTTCTGGGTGAACGGGAAAGCCGTCCGCCTCGAGGCGCTCGGCAATCTCTAAGGCGCGCGTGGTACGGCTTTCGTTCGTGTACGCGCATATCTGCGCAAGCGCCGCGTTTTTCCCCTCGCAGAAATAGGCGAGTATGTGCACGGGCCGTCCGTCGCAGAGCGTGGACAGCTCCATACCAGGCACCGCTGCGACCTGCGGCAAGGCCCCGGTTTCCGCAGCTGCCCGCACACCTGCCTCCCCGGCAGACGCGATGCCGGTCGGCGCAGGGGCTTCGTCTTCAGCCGCCAGCGCCGCCTCGGCGCCCGCGCCCGCCGCAGCATCAGCAGCCACGGCCGCCGCCAACTCGACAGCCCCCTCCATGGTGTCGTGGTCGGTCACCGCGAGGACGGACAGCCCGCCCTCGCGCGCCGCCGCGAGCATCTCCGCGCAGTCGAGCACCCCGTCCGAGCAGGTGGAATGCGTATGCAGGTCGGCGAACACGCGCGTCGCGCCGCCACCCGCCCCCTCGCGCCCGCGCATCACAGCTCCTTTTCTATGGGGAAGCGCACGGTGATGGCATCAGAGCCCACATGCACCTTCGGACTGTCCTTCAGCTGGATGAAGTAGCGCTGCGCGAGCACGTCAAACGACGACTCCAGGCGGCGGCGGAAGCGCTCGAGGTCCTCCTTGCCCACCTTCAGCCCGCGCCGGTCCTTGTAGATGTTGCCCGCCTTGGGCTCTTTCACCCGCGCCGTGCCCACGAGCTTGGACAGGGGCGCGACCGCCGGCGCGATCTGGCCGCCCAGCACGCGGTGCGCGGTCCGCTCCGAGATGGGCAGGGCCAGCCCGCACGCCACCTCGCACAGCTCGGCCGCATCGTTTGCCGCCGCCGGGCGCATGCACACCGGCAGCTCGGCCACGTCGTCGCAAAACAGCAGCTGCTCGTCGTCGAGCTGGCGGCGCCCCTGGGCCACCAGCGCCGCCAGGATGTCGGCGGGCGTCCCCAGATAGACGCTCACGTGGTCGCGCTCTTCCAGCGCGAACTCCACGCAGGTGCGCACGATGTTGTGCGGGCCGCTCTCCACGGACAGCTGCCCGGTCTCGGCGTCGCGCTGCAGCTTCGGCAGGCTCGACTGGTCCGTGCGCTCGCCCAGCGCCTCGGTGTCCACCTCCACGCAAAACGACGAGCCCTCCCCCTCGCGCGCGTCGGCCACATGCGCGTCGAGGGTGTTTTGCCGTATGGAGTACAGCGCCATGCCGCGCCCGTGCACGCCCCAGCGGTCCACCACCATGGTCTCGAGCTTGGAGGTGACGCGCGGCTCGAAGATGGCCTCCCGCAGGGCGGCCGGCACCCCGTCCCCGTCGTCGACGAAGGTCAGGTGCCGCAGCTTGTCCTCGCGCCATGAGGCCAGGTAGATGTGCCGCGCGTGCGCGTCGCGGGCGTTGCGCAGCATCTCGATGACGATGTCTTCCACGCAGCGTATGTCGTGCTTGGCCTGGCGCCGTTCGGCCTCGGCGGTGCGCAGGCGCACGAAGCCGTCCCCGAGGTTTTCCTCGATGGCCAGATGCGCGTCTCCCTGCACCGAGGAGACGAAGTCGATCAAGTCGTCTGCGGACATCTCTGCGGACTCGCCGGACATGCGCGCGGCGTCGCGGCCGCCTGCCATCCCGGGCGCCTACTTCGCCAGGGCCTCGGAGCGCGACTCGCGTATGACGACCACGTGGATCTGGCCGGGATACTGCATCGTCTCCTCGATCTCCTTGGCGATGTCGTGCGCGAGCACCGTCGACCTCGCGTCGTCGACGACCTCGGGCGCGACCATCACGCGGATCTCGCGGCCCGCCTGCATGGCGTAGGTGCGCTCGACGCCCTCGTGCTTGTTCGCGATCTCCTCCAGGCGCTCCAGGCGCTTGATGTAGCCGTCGTAGCTCTCGCGGCGCGCACCCGGACGCGCGGCGGACACGGCATCGGCGGCCTGCACCAGCACCGCGAGCACCGTGGAGGGCTCGACGTCGGCATGGTGCGCCTCGATGGCGTGCACCACGGCAGCCGACTCGCCCTGGCGGCGCGCAAGGTCGGCGCCGATGACGGCATGCGAGCCTTCGACCTCGTGGTCGATGGCCTTGCCGATGTCGTGCAGGAGGCCGGCGCGCTTGGCCTGCAGCGGGTCGAGCCCCAGCTCGGAGGACATGGACGAGGCGATGGAGGCCACCTCCAGCGAGTGCTGCAGCACGTTTTGCCCAAACGAGGTGCGGTATTTCAGGCGGCCCAGGGTGCGCACCAGCTCGGGCGCCAGGTCGTGGATGCCCGTCTCGAAGGCGGCTGCCTCGCCGGCCTCCTGGACCTGCTGGTCGATGTAGCGCTCGGCCTTCTTGAACATCTCCTCGATGCGGGCCGGATGGATGCGCCCGTCGGCGATGAGGTTTTCCAGCGTGATGCGGCCGATCTCGCGGCGCACGGGGTCGAACGCGGACAGCGTGACCGTCTCGGGCGAGTCGTCGATGATGATGTTCACCCCGGTGATCTGCTCGAAGGCGCGGATGTTGCGGCCCTCGCGCCCGATGATGCGGCCCTTCACGTCGTCGGAGGGAATCGTCACGGTGGTGACGGTGCGCTCCGCCGTGTAGTCGGCGGCCAGGCGCTGTATGGCCACGGACAGGATCTCGCGCGACTTGCGGTCGGCCTCGCCCTTGGTCTTCTCCTCGGACTCGCGGATGATGGCGGCCGCCTCGTGGGCGCACTCGTCGCGCACCTGCGCGAGCACCTTGTCCTGGGCCTCCTCGCGGCTCATGGCGGCCACGGCGTAGAGCTTCTCGTCCACGGCGGCTATCTTGTCGTCGAGGTCGTGCTCGCGGTTGTTCAGGCGGCTGGCCTGCGAGGACAGCTGGCTTTCTCGCTCGTCGAGCGAGCTGGCGCGCTTGTCGCAGGCGTCTTCCTTCTTGCGCACGCGGTCCTCGCGCTCTTTCACCTGCGCCTGCTTCTCGCGATGCTCGTCTTCGGCCGCCTGGACGATTTTGAGCGCCTCGTCCTTTGCCTCCACCTGCGCCTCGCGCCGTATGGTCTCTGCCGCCTTGTTCGCGTCGTCGATGGCCTGCTGCGCCTGTGCCGCCGCGCCGTTTGCGCTGGACTTGGACAGGACACGGCTGATGGCAAAACCGACGGCGAGGCACACGATGGCGACGAGGATGTATACAAGTGCATCCATTTCGCTGTCCTCTTTTCTGTTCCGTTTCAATAGAAAAAGGCGCCGTTCTTGACGAAAAACGCCGATGAAACAGACTATCACAACGAGGGCCTGCGCGCGGGGTCATGCGGGTGAAAGCATCGAACGCAACGCAAACAAAATGGCGAAAGGGCGCGACTGGTGAAAAGACGCTGCTGGTGAAAAGACGCTGCTGGTGAAACGGACGTGCCGCACAAAGAGGACGCTGCTGGTGAAACGGACGCGCCGGGCAAGAAGGGCGCGGCAGACCAAAAGGACGAAGCTGGTGAACGGGACACGCGTGCGCCTACATCCCCGGGAAATCCAGCTGGCGCAAGGCCTCGAAGAGCACGATGTTGGCGGCGTTGGAGAGGTTGAGCGAGACGGCGTCGGGGTCGGCCGGGTCGCTTGCCGGGCCGCTCAGATGCGTGGCCGGCGAGACCGATTCGCGATGCAGCATGGGAATGCGCACGCAGGCGTCCTCGTGGGCGGCCAGCACCTCCGCGCCGATGCCGCTCGACTCCGCCCCGAACATGAGGATGTCGCCGTCCTCGTAGGCGACGTCGGTGTAGCGGTGTGCGCCGTGCTTGGTGCAGTACCACACGCGCGTCTGCTCCGTGGCACGGGCAAAGGCCTCGTAGCCGTCGTGGACGACCAGGTCCAAATCGCGCCAGTACCCCATCCCGGCGCGGCGGATCATCGCGTCGTCGAGGCTGAAGCCCAGCGGCGCGATCAGGTGCAGGCGCGCGCCCACGAGCACGCAGCTGCGCCCGATGGTCCCCGTGTTCGCGGGGATCTCCGGATGGAAAAGGGCGACCTGCAGCACTAGAGCTCCTTGTGGTAGAGCATGCAGTGGCAATAGCCCTCCCAGGCAGGGTCGGCTATCTGCTCGCGAAACTCGCGGCACATGCAGTAGTTGTCCTCGGTTTGCTCCAGGCGGCACGGGCAGTAGCCGCCCTTTTTCAGCACGCCTGCGCGGATCTTCTCCACCAGCTCGCGGTTCTCGTTGAACGTGATTTTCATGCTGCGCCTACTTTCCCGCAAACAACAATATCAAGACGATGGCCACGATGGCGACCACCACCACGACTGCGCCGATCGCTATCTTGCCCACATGCGCCTTCTTCGCCGCCGCGGAAGCCTCCTCCCGCAGGGCGTTGTAGTGCGCCTCCTGCGCCGAGGCGGTCTGCTCCAGCTCCTGAGCCCGCATGGCAAGCTCCTCGATGGCCTGCGGGTCGGCGTGGATGGCGTTGGCCTCGTCGATGGCCGCCTGCGCGTCTTCGGCCGCCTTCTGCTGGCGCGCGAGGTCGCGCTGCGTGGTCTTGGACTGCGCCTGCAGCTGCTCTATCTTCTCGTACAGCGGCGCCTGCGCGGCCTCCTGCTGCTCGCGGCGGCCCTCCAGCTCGGTTTTCGCCGCCGCCGCCTCGTTGCGCAGCTCGCCCAGGCGCGTGTGCGCGTCTTCCACCTCGTCGAGCTTCGCGCGCTCGCGGGCCACCGCCTGCTCGTAGCCCCGGGCGCTGCCCGCGTCGTGCGAGTCGGCGGCGTGCTTCATCTCCCAGGCGGCCTTCGAGCACGCGTCGCGCTCCTTTTGCAGGCGCGATATCTCGCGCTCGTGCGCGCGGAGCGCCTGCTTGGCGTTGTCCACGGCCTTTTGCAGGGGCGCCAGCTCCTCCTTGTGGCACTTCCTCATCTGCTCCAGCTCGGCCTTCGCCGCAGGCAGCTGCTCTTTGAGCACCTCGAGCGTGGCGCTGCTTTGCGCGGAGGCCTCCTGCGCCGCCTTCAAGGCCGCGCCCTGCTCGGCGACGATGGCGTCGAAGTTGTCGAAGATGACGCGCTTGTGGGACAGTTCCTCTTGGACGTGGTCGAGCTCGCGGCGCGTGCCCTTCAGGACCTGCCTCGCGGACGATGCTTCCTTGCGCGTCGAGGCGTAGGCGCCGATGCGGGCCACGAGGCCTGCGTCCGCATCCCCGGCAGGTTCGCCGTCCGCGCCCGCGCCCGCGTCCAGCCCAAAGTCCACTATCGTCTCGGCATGCCTGCGTCCGCCACAAGGCTCCCCCGCCACGTCCGCAGCAGACGCCTCCCCTGCCGCGCCCGTGCCCTCGACAGGCGCCCCGCCGTTTTCCATGTCCTGTGCCGCATCAGTTGCCATGTTCAATCCCTCTCGCAAGACTGCCGGCGAAACGCGCGTCCGGCGCCACGCCGCAACCCCTCTTATATGCGCCGCGGCCGAGGATCCGCGCATCGTCTCCGTGCGCGCCCCGGCCGCGTCGTGCACTCAACCAGTGCCTCTTACTATACTGCCCGTTTCATCACCAGTACGAGTAGACGGTCGTGCCGATGGGCACCTCGTAGTAGATCCAGCGGGCATCCTCGAGAGCCAGGCGCACGCAGCCGTGCGAGAGGTGCATGCCAAGGCGGCCGTCTTGGATGTCGCTCATGGAACCTGGCTCGTAGAGGACGGAGTGGAACATGTACCCGCCGTAGAACTGCGACGCGTACCAGCAGGTGTAGCCGCTGCCGAAGCTGTCCAGGTGGTAGTTGATGGTGTACTCGCCGGTGACGGTGGGCGTGCCGCTCGCGCCGGGGCTGCACAGCATGTAGTTCACGTAGCCCCAGTTGCCCTGGCCGCCCGTGAAGACGCCCACGTGGCAGGTGCTGAGGTTCACCAGCACGAGCCAGCCGGTGGAAGAGCCGTGGCGGTTCGCCTCGTCGAGCATCGCCTGCTGCTCTGTCGACATGCGCACCGGTCTGCTCTCGGAGACCCAGTCGGTGGGGTTGAGGATCCAGCTCTGCGCCCTGGAGTAGTTGCGGTCCCAGCACTGCACCCAGGCGCCGTCGTGGGAG
>CAVAWX010000066.1:0-9033 GCA_963592385.1 Acidaminococcaceae bacterium
GTGCCTTCCGCCGGCGACACCTTCGAGAACAAGACCGCCACCGCCGTGTACACGGGCTTTGAAAGTAAGACCTACGGTTCTTCTACTTCAAAGAAGGCTCCCTGGCTCAACGATTATGCCAATTCAATCACGTCAACTACGGTTGTAGACGATGGCATCAAGCCGAAGAATCCCTCTTACTGGTTCTACGGCTGCAAGAACCTCGCAAGCATCTCTATGGCGAAATTGGACACTTCCGCCGTGACGAGCCTGCAATACGTGTTCTACAACTGCAGCTCCCTTACCGACGTCTCGGGTCTTGTCGGATGGGACACTTCTGCCGTTGCGGATATGGACTCTATATTCTACAACTGCAGCTCCCTCACAGACATCTCGGCGCTTTCCAGCTGGAATACCTCGAAACTGACGAACGCGAGTGGCATATTCGGCTCCTGCTCCTCTCTTGCGGACTTTTCGCCGCTTGCCGAATGGGACACCTCTGCCGTTACGATTACGGAGTACATGTTCTCCCGCTGCTATGCCCTCACGGACCTCTCGCCGCTTGCCGAATGGGACACCTCCGCGATGGTAAACACGAGAACCACGTTTTACATCTGCACCTCTCTAACGGACCTCTCGCCGATTGCAGACTGGGACATCTCGAAGGTGACGAACGTAAATCGCATGTTTGCCTACTGCAGATCTCTTGTAGACCTCTCACCGATTTCTGGCTGGGACACTTCCGCGGTGACGGATATGGGGTACATGTTTCAAGATTGCAGCTCCCTCGCGGACCTCTCGCCTCTCAAGGGCTGGGACACTTCCGCGGCGACGAGTATGGGGTACATGTTTGAAGAATGCACCTCCCTCGCGGACCTCTCGCCTCTCAAGAACTGGGACACTTCCGCGGTGACGAGTATGGGGTACATGTTCAACAAGTGCACCTCCCTCGCAAGCCTTTCGGGACTTGCTAGTTGGAAAACACCCGAGTTGGTGGGCATGGTCTGCATGTTCAGTAATTGCACTGCTCTCGTGGATATTTCGGCTCTTTCCAGTTGGGACACTTCGAAGGTGAGCGCTATGTCCTATGCGTTCTATGGCTGCGTCCTCCTTGCGGACATCTCGGCGCTTTCTAGCTGGAACACATCTGCAACGACGGGCATGGAGTACATGTTTTCCGGCTGCAAAGCCCTTGCGAACCTCTTGCCACTTAAGGATTGGGACACCTCGAAGGTGACAAACTTGAGGAGCATGTTCTATGCGTGCGTTTCTCTTGTGGATGTCTCACCGCTTGCCGGATGGGATACTTCGTCGGTGACGAAAATGGGTGGTTACTTCACCACCACCTCGGGAAATGCGGGCATGTTTTCTGGCTGCTCTTCCCTCGCGGATGTCTCGCCGCTTGCGAACTGGAACACCTCAAAGGTGACGGACATGCAGTACATGTTCTACAACATCAAGTCGACGGCGACGGGTGACTTGTCCGGATGGAACGTCGCTGCTGTCACGGGTCATACGAACTTCTGCAATCGTTCGGGCGTCACGCAGCCCAACTGGGCTTCATAGACCGCCTTCCCGGCTCTTCGCGCCCCATCGCGGGGGGAGTGTAATGAGGGCGATAAAGATGCATGTCGAATGTCATTTGCCCTCGACATTGCTTCGCCGTGGAGAAGTGTGGTGAGGTTCGACGGGGCTTTGCAGGCGTCTTCGTCCCGCAAAAAGCATGTGCCTTAGGGGCACGCGGGGGTGTGCCCCGGCGCAGTTCCGCAGCGACGCGAACAGCCCGGTGGGCTGTTCGCCAAAGCGAGGACTGTTTGAGCACGGGGTACGCCCCCGCGCGCCTTCTTGTCACCGAAAAGAGACGCGTGCCCCGGGGATGTGGGCGGCGCGGGCGTGGCCGCCAACTTTTTCACCAATTCGCCACGCCATAGTCGCCCGTCGCGTGGTATCATTCCTTTTCGTGTGTTCGATGGATGCGGCGCACGGCAGGCAGCCGGCGTCGTCTAGGAAAGGCAAACGATAGAGATGGCAGTACCCAAGCGCAAAACAGGCCGAATCCGCACGCATCAGCGCCGTTCGGAAAACGACAAGGTGGCCACGCCCTCGCGTTCCGTGTGCCCGCAATGCGGCGAGGTCAAGCTCCCGCACCGCGTGTGCCCCTCGTGCGGCTACTACAAGGGCAAGGAGGTCGTCGAGGTCGGCTAGGCGCACCATGTGCCTGCCGCCCGTTGCGGCCGAAAGGAAAGCCGGCTTTTCCGTCGCGAAAGGCCGGCTTTTTTGCATGAAAAGGAGCTGGAGAAGATGCCGGAGCTGAACATCGCCGTCGACGCGTTCGGCGGAGACGACGCGCCCGAGGTGGTCTTGGCGGGCGTGGACGAGGCCTTGGCCGCACGCGAGGACTTCGAGGTGGTGCTGTGCGGCCTGCCCGAGACCGTCGAGCCGTTCGCCGCGTCGCGCCCGCGCGTCACCGCCCGCCCGTGCTCCGAGGTCGTCGAGATGGGCGAGCACGGGGCGCGTGCCGTGCGCAAGAAGCGCGATTCCTCCATCGTCGTCGGCTGCAAGCTGGTGAAGGAGGGCGCCGCGCAGGGCTTTTTCTCGGCCGGCTCGACCGGCGCGTGCATGGCGGCGGCCACGCTGTTCATGGGCCGTCTGCCCAAGGTGAAGCGCCCGGCCATCGCGACGGTCATTCCGTCGCCTGCGGGCAAGTGCATCATGTGCGACGTGGGCGCGAACGCCGACTGTCGCCCGGAGTACCTCGTGCAGTTCGCCCTGATGGGCGCCGTCTACGCGCAGGCGGTGCTCGGCGTGCAGTCCCCGCGCATCGGCCTTTTGAACATCGGGGCGGAGGAAGAGAAGGGCTCGGAGTTCGCGCAGACCTGCCACAAGCTGCTGAAAGAGCAGATCGCGGGCTTTGCGGGCAACGCGGAGGGGCGCGACGTGGCGCTCGGCCGCTTCGACGTGATCGTCACCGACGGCTTCACGGGCAACGTCGCCTTGAAGGCCTTCGAGGGCGTGGGCAAGGCGCTGTTCTCCGCGTTCAAGGACGTGATGACGGACACGACGCGGCACAAGCTGGGCGCTTTGCTCGTGCGCGACGGGCTGATGAACCTGAAGCGCTCCGTCTCGCCCGACGAGTACGGCGGGGCCCAGCTGCTCGGGGTGAAGGGGGTGTGCCTGATCGGGCACGGCTCGGCAAACGCGCACGCCATCGCGAGCGGCATACTCGCCACCGCCGACGCCGTGGCCTTCGACATGCCGGCGCGCATCTCCAGGGAGATCGCGTCGCTTGAACAAGCTCAGGGAGAGGCCGCCGCCCGCGCCGCCGCCGATGCCGCCCCGTCTGCCGGTGGTGCGGCTGTTGCGGGCGCGCCCGCCGCAGACAGCGCAGGTGCGGGTAGCGCAAATGCGGGCAGCGCGGTCGATGGTGAAGGGGAGTAGCGCCATGACGACCGCCTCATCTTCACCCGCCGAAAACCCGGCCGCCGCGAACCAATCGGCCGAAAACTCAGGCGCCGCCGCAAGCGCCCGTCCGGCCGCCGCAAACCCCGCGACCGCCTCCCCGCACCACTCCAAGGCCCGCGCCACCCACCCGGACGTGGTGCGCCGCGCGGAGCAGCTGCTGGGCTACACCTTCACCGACAAGGGGCTGCTGGAAACGGCGCTCACGCATCCGTCCGCGGCCATGCGCACGCCCACCAGCTTCAACTACGAGCGCCTGGAGTTTCTGGGCGACTCGGTGCTGGGCTTCATCGTCGCCGACGAGATCTTCGGCCGCTTCGACGACCTGGAGGAAGGCGGCCTGACCCGCGTGAAGGTCTCGCTCGTGTCCGGCAGCTCGCTGTCGCGCGTGGCCGACGCGTTGGGCATCGGCGAGCTGATCATCTTCGGCGAAAGCGAGGCGGGCACGCACGGCCGCGGCCTGCACTCGGCGCTCGAAAACGTCTACGAGGCCCTCGTGGCCGCCCTCTACCTGGACGGCGGCCTCGACGTCGCGCGCGCCTGGGTCCTCGACACCCTGGGCCCGCACATCGATCGCGACGCCGCCGCCGAGCCGGAAAGCCCCAAGTCCACCCTGCAGGAGCATCTGCAGGCCAAGGGCAAGGCGCCCGCCTACCGCATCATCGCCGAAAGCGGCCCTCCGCACGCGCGCACCTTCAAGGCGGCCGTCTCCGTGGACGGCACGCAGCTGGCATGCGGCGAGGGGCGCTCCAAGAAGGCCGCCGAGGCCGCCGCCGCCGCTGCCGCCATCGCCCGGCTCGGCTTCATGTCCTGACGCGCTGTTCGTGGTACCATTTCAGAGTTTGTGCAACGACGTGTTCAAGGGGCTTTCGTGTACCTCAAATCTCTTGTCCTGAAGGGTTTCAAATCGTTTGCGGACCGCTCGGTCCTGCGCCTGGAGCCGGGCCTGACGGTGGTCGTCGGCCCCAACGGCTCGGGCAAGTCGAACATCTCGGACGCGGTCTTGTGGGTCTTGGGCGAGCAAAGCGCCAAGCAGCTGCGCGGCTCGTCGATGGAAGACGTCATATTCGCGGGCAGCTCGGCCAGGCAGGCCGTGGGGCTGGCCGAGGTCGACCTCGTGCTCGACAACTCCGACGGCACCTTGCCGCTCGACTTCACCGAGGTCGTCGTCACGCGCCGTATGTATCGCAACGGCGAAAGCGAGTACCTGATCAACGGCAGCCCGTCGCGGCGCATGGACGTGATCGACATCTTGAACGACTCGGGCCTGGGCCGCGACGCGCACTCCATCATCAGCCAGGGCTCGCTGCAAAACGTGCTGCAGGGCCGCCCGGAGGACCGCCGCGTGCTCGTGGAGGAGGCGGCCGGCATCCTGAAGCACAAGATGCGCAAAGACCGCGCCGCCCGCAAGTTGAAGAACATGGACGCCGAGCTCGCGCGCGTGCACGACGTGGCCGCCGAGATCGAGCGCCAGCTGAAGCCGCTCGAGCGCCAGGCCTCGCGCGCGCAGCAATACGAGCACCTCTCCGGCGAGCTGAAGGACGTGGAGCTGACGCTTGCGGTAGACGATTTGCGCTGCTTGCAGGCCCAGTGGAAGGAGATAGGCCGCAAGGAGAAGGAAGCGGACTCGCTCGTGGAGATGGCGAAGTTCCGCCTCGACGAGAAGAAGCGCGAGCTGGAGAAGTACCAGCGCCTGCTCGAGGAGAAGGGCCTGTTCGTGGGCGACCTGGCCGAGCAGCGCCGCCGCAGCCAGCTCGTGCTCGAGCGCCTGGACTCGGGCATGCTGCTGCTCGAGGAGAAGGGGCGCAACATGGTCTCGCGCCTCTCCGAGCTGCGCCAGTCCATACACCGCGCCGACACGCGCCTCACCGAGGCGGCAGGGCAGCTCGAGTCGGGTGAAGAGGAGCGCCGCGACGCCATCGCCCGCCGCGACGAGCTGCATGCCCAGCTGTCCGAGCTGCAAAAAGAGTCCGAGGGCATACGCCGCGAGCGCAAGGAGGCCGACGAGAAGGTGGCGCGCCTGGCCTCGTCGGTGCGCGCCAAGGAAAAGGCGATCGACGCGGCGAACCTGCGCGGGATGAAGGCCAACGAGACCTTGGGCACGGCCGACGTCGAAGACGGGCTGCTCGTCTCGCGCGGCGAGCAGATCGAGGAGTCGCTGGCCGCCACGCGCACGACGCTTGCCGCGCGCCGGACCCGCGCCGAGCAGCTCGAGGCCGAGGTGGCCAAGCTCTCGCGCGAGTCCAAGCTGGCCAAATCCGACATCGAAAAGCGCCTGCGCCTGCTCGAGGACGCCCGCGCCAAGCAGGGCGCCGCCCGCGACGCGCTGGCCGACCTGCGCGCCGAGCTGAAGGGCCTCGAGGAGGTGGACCGCGCCTTCGACGAGGCCAGCCCCCTGCTCACCTGGACGCTCGACCACCGCGACGAGCTGACGGGCATCGTCACCCCGCTCTCCGAGATCTTCACCGCCCCCGAGCACCTGGAAAAGCTCGTCGAGCACCTGCTGGGCGCGGACCTCTTCGGCCTGATGACCCAAGACGTGCACGCGGCCGCCGTCGTGGCCGAGCACATACTGTCGTCCGGCGTGACGGGCGGCGAGATCTCGCTTGTGCCGGCCGACGGGCGCAACGCCTCCAAGCGCCACCGCGCGAAAACAGGCACGCACCTGCTCGGCCAGCTGGACTACGACGAGGCCTACGCGCAGGTGGCCGACGACCTGCTGGGCGACGTCTACGTGGTGGCCTCGGTGAAGGAGGCGGTCGAGGCGCAGGCCGCCGACGACACGAACGCGCGCTTCGTCACCGACGAGGGCGTCGTCGTGTGGCCCGACGGCAAGATCACCATCGGCGCGCAGCTGGCCGACACCGAAGGCGTGCTCGGGCGCAAGCGCCGCATGAACGCCCTGCGCGAGGAAGAGCCCGCCCGCGAGGCGCAGCTCGGCGAGGCGGAGCTGGCCGTCTCGTCTGCCGAAGACGCGCTGCAGGCGGCCCAGGCCGACGAGTTCGAGCTGGCCCAGCGCAGCGCCCAGGCGTCCGGCGAGCTGGAATCGCTGCACGAGGAGACAGGGCGCCTCGAGCACAACATCACCGCGCTTCTAGCCGAGGCCGAGCAGGTGAAGCGCCGCCGCGAGAAGATCGTGGAAGACACCGCCGCCTCGCGCGAGCTGGTGGCCTCGCTCGAGGAGGAGAAGGCGGCCTACGAGGCGGAGAAGACCGAGCTGGAGACGGAGCTTGCCGCCGTGCGCGAGACGCGCGAATCGCTCTTCGAGCAGGAAAGCGCCTGCACGTCGCGGGTGTCGGCGGCAAACGTCGAGCTGGCCACCGTGCGCGAGCGCGCGCTGCACCTGGCCAACCAGATCGACTCGCTGAAAGGCGAGGTGCGCAACCTGCGCGGCTCGCTGTCCGTCTCGCGCGACACCGAGCGCAGCCTGGAGATATTGCGCCTGCGCGTCGAGCCGCTGCACGCCGTCTTCACCGAGCTGCACGACGGCGTGGCCGCCCAGGCGCAGATACTGCGCGACCAGGCCCAGCTCGAGCAGGCCGGCCAGGGCGATTTGCGCACCACCATCGAGAAGGCGCGCGAGGCCGTGGAGGAGACGCAGGCGCAGGTGGACAGCTCCACCGAGACGCTCTCGCAGGTGCGCGTGGACCGCGGCAAGCTGGAGGTGCAGGTCGAGGCCGCCGTCTCGTCGATCACCGAAGAGCACGGCGTCCTGCTCGACATCGCCTTGCAGATGCCCGCCCCCGACGACCGCCCCGCGCTGGAGCGCAAGGGCGACAAGCTGCGCAACCGCATCGCGCACCTCGGCGCGGTCAACCCCGTGGCCGTCGAGGAGTACCGCAGCTTGAAGGAGCGGCGCGACTTCATCGCCACCCAGACCGACGATCTGGACGGCGCGCGCAAGTCGCTCGAGCGCATCGTTGCCGCCATCGACCGCAAGATGCGCAACCGCTTCGTGGAGACTTTCAACCAGGTCAACGACAACTTCGCCGAGATCTTCGCGACGCTGTTTCCCGGCGGGCGCGGGCACCTCACGCTCGTGGACCCGGACAACCCCGAGGAAAGCGGCATCGAGGTGCACGCCCAGCCCAAGGGCAAGGCCGTGCGCAAGCAGTCGCTGCTCTCCGGCGGCGAGCAGTCCCTCGTGGCGATGGCGCTGCTGTTTGCCACCTACCGCGTGCGCTCGACGCCGTTCTACATCCTCGACGAGGTGGAGGCCGCGCTCGACGACACGAACCTGCGCCGCCTGCTGGGCTACCTCGACGGCATACGCGAGACCACCCAGTTCATCATGATCTCGCACCAGCGCCGCACCATGGAGATGGCCGATCTGCTCTACGGCGTCTCGATGCGCAACGACGGCGTGTCCAAGCTGGTCAGCCAGCGTCTCGACCAGGCGCTGCGGCAGGCCCACGACGCGCCCGAGGCGCCGCAGGTCGATTCGTTTTCGGGCGCGCGGTGAAGGGCCGCAGGGCAAGGGCGCAGGATACAGGGCGCACGGCAAGGCGCACGGCAAGAACGCACGCCGAAGGGCGCGCGAGGGAAAGGCAAGGGGTAGGACATGGGATTTCGCGATAGGATAGCCCGCAGCCGCGAGCGCTTCTCGGAGCGCATGAACATCATCTTGCGGCGCGGCCCGAAGCTCGACGAGGAGTTCTGGGACGACCTGGAAGAGACCCTCATCACCGGCGACATGGGCGCGGCCGCGGCCGACGCCACGGTCGAGGAGCTGCGCGATTTGGCCCAGCGGCGCGCGCTGCCGGATGCCTGGGCGGTGCTCGACTTGCTGGCCGAGCAGGTGGCCGGGCTGTTCGCGCCGTGCGAGACCGACCCCTTCGCGGCCAGCCCCTCCTGCACGCTGTTCGTGGGGATAAACGGGGCGGGCAAGACGACCACGGTGGGCAAGCTGGCCAAACAGGCCCACGACGGCGGGCGGCACGTGCTCATCGGCAGCGCCGACACCTTCCGCGCGGCGGCCATCGAGCAGCTCGACGAGTGGGGGCGGCGCAGCGGCGTCGAGGTGGTGAAGCGCGAGCGCGGCGCGGACCCGGCCAGCGTGTGCTACGACGTGATCGAGCGCGGCGAGGCCTGCGGCGCCGACTGCCTGCTGATCGACACGAGCGGGCGCCTGCACACGAGCGACGAGCTGATGCGCGAGCTGCAGAAAGTCGTCTCCGTCACGCGCAAGCGCGCGAACATGCCGGTCTACTGCGTGCTCGTGATCGACGCGACCTGCGGGCAAAACGGCCTCGTGCAGGCGCGCGAGTTCGACCGCGCGCTCGACCTCGACGGCATCGTCATGACCAAGCTCGACGGCACGGCAAAAGGCGGCATCGCCGTCGCGGCCAGCCACGAGCTGGGGCTGCCCATCCTGCGCGTGGGCGTGGGCGAGGGCATCGACGATTTGCAGCCCTTCGACGCGATGGAATACGCCGAGGCGCTGTTCGGCGAGATGCGCGGAGAGGACGGCGCGGACGAGTGGGGCGATGTGGACGGCTACGGTAGCGCCGCCGGCTACGGCGACGACGGCGCGCCGTCTGGCGCAGACGCCTATGACGACGGCAGCGGCTACAGCGAGGTGGTCGGCTACAGCGA
>CAVAWX010000066.1:9043-10021 GCA_963592385.1 Acidaminococcaceae bacterium
GGCATCGACGATTTGCAGCCCTTCGACGCAATGGAATACGCCGAGGCGCTGTTCGGCGAGATGCGCGGAGAGGACGGCGCGGCAGACGAGGCGCCGGACGGCCCCGAGGCGTCGTCGAGCTGGTGGTCGTCGTCGAGCTGGTGGTCGTAGGAAAAAAGGAAAAGCGGCGCTCGTGAAAAACGCCGCAGATGAAGAAGAGGGCGCACATGTTCGACAGCCTGTCAGAGAAACTGCAAAACGTCTTTTCCGGATTGAAGGGCAAGGGCCGCCTGACGGAAGAGGACATCGACGCCGGCGTGCGCGAGATCCGCATGGCCTTGCTCGAGGCCGACGTCAACTTCAAGGTCGTCAAGGGCTTTTGCGCGCGGGTGAAGGAGAAGTGCCTGACCGCCGAGGTCATGGACTCGCTCACGCCGGGGCAAAACGTGGTGAAGATCGTCCTCGACGAGATGGGCGAACTGCTGGGCGGCCAGACCGAGGAGCTGCACTTGGGCGAGCGCATCCCGGCCGTCATCATGCTCGTGGGCCTGCAGGGCGCGGGCAAGACGACGGCCGCGGCCAAGCTCGCGTACCGCCTGAAGGCCGCCGGCCACATGCCCGAGCTGGTGGCCTGCGACGTCTACCGCCCCGCCGCCGCCGACCAGCTGCAGGCCTTGGGCGACGAGCAGGGCGTGCGCGTCTACCGCGCCGACGGCGACGACCCCGTGCAGATCGCGCGCGACGGCGTGCAAGACGCCATCGACAGCCTGCGCGACGTGGTCATCATCGACACGGCGGGCCGCCTGCACGTGGACGAGGCCATGATGGAGGAGGCCGCGGCCATACGCGACGCCCTCCAGCCCGACGAGATCTTGATGGTCGTGGACGCCATGACCGGCCAGGACGTCGTGAACGTCGTGCAGGCGTTTGCCGAGCAGGTGGACTTTGACGGCGTGATCATGTCCAAGATGGACGGCGACGCGCGCGGCGGCGGCGCCC
>CAVAWX010000067.1:0-9882 GCA_963592385.1 Acidaminococcaceae bacterium
GACCTTCTCCACTTCCTCCGGCTCGTCTTTGCGCAGCATGCCGTGGTTCACGAACACGCACACCAGCTGCGGGCCGATGGCCTTGGCGCACAGCGCCGCCACGACGCTCGAGTCCACGCCGCCGGACAGCCCGAGGATCACGCGCTTGCCGCCCACCTTCTCGCGGATCGCGGCCACGGAGTCCTCGATGATGGAGTCCATGGTCCAGTCGGCGGCAAGCCCCGCGATGGCGAACAGGAAGTTCTCGAGCATCTGCCGCCCGCACGCGGTGTGGCGCACCTCCGGGTGGAACTGCGTGGTGTAGATCCGGCGCGCGGGGCACTCCATGGCCGCGACGGGGCAGGCGGGCGTCGAGGCCGTGACGGTGAAGCCGTCGGGCACCTGCGAGACGGCGTCGCGGTGGCTCATCCACACGGTCTGCGTGGCCGGCGTGCCCGCGAGCAGCGCCCCTCCCCCGTTCTCGACGTGCAGCTCCGCGGCCCCGTACTCGCCCGCCTCGGTGTGCCCGACCTGCCCGCCGAGGCAGGCGGCCACGGTCTGGTGCCCGTAGCAAAAGCCCAGGACGGGCACGCCCAGCTCCAGCACGCCGGGGTCGATCTTAGGCGCGTCGGCGGCGTAGACGCTGGCAGGACCTCCCGACAAGATGATGGCGTCGGGCCGCAGCGCGGCGATCTCGGCGGCCGGCGCGTCGCACGCCACGATCTCGGAATAGACCCCCAGATCGCGCACGCGCCGGGCTATGAGCTGCCCGTATTGCGCCCCGAAATCCAAAACCAGAACCTTCGACATAGCAGCACTCCCCTACTTGGAAACGTTGAACTTGAAATGCATCACGTCGCCGTCGCAGACGACGTAGTCCTTGCCCTCCTGGCGCAGCCGCCCCTTCTCGCGGCAGCCCGCCTCGCCGCCGTAGGCGACGAAATCGTCAAACGAGCAGGTCTCGGCCTTGATGAAGCCGCGCTCGAAATCCGTGTGGATGACGCCTGCGGCCTGCGGGGCCTTGCAGCCCACGGGGATGGTCCAGGCCTTCACCTCCATCTCGCCTGCGGTGAAAAAGCTCTGCAGCCCGAGCAGCGCGTACGCCGCCTTCGCCAGGCGCGCAAGGCCGCTTTCCTCCAGCCCCAGCGCCTCCAGGTACTCGGCCTTCTCGTCGTCGGCCAGCTCGGCCAGCTCGGCTTCCACCTTCGCGCATATGGGCAGCGGGCGCACGCCGTCGATCGCGTCGAACTCGGCGGACAGCGCGTCCTCGTCCACGTTGGCCAGGTACATGACCGGCTTCATGGTGAGCAGGTGCAGATCGTAGAGCAGCTCCGCGTCGGCCGCTCCCTGCTCGCCCGCGTCCGCGCCGGCGCACATCGTGCGCACCGGACGGCCCTGGTCGAGCCATTCCTGCGCGCGTGCGGCCGCCTCGAACTTCGGCGCCGCCGCCTTGTCGCGCTTGGCCTCCTTCTCCAGCCGCGGCAGCGCGTGCTCGAGCGTCTGCAAGTCGGCCAGAATCAGCTCCGTGCGTATCGTGTCGATGTCGCTTTGCGGGTCTGTGCTGCTCTCGTGGCGTATCACGTCCGGGTCGCTGAAATAGCGCACGACCTCGCAGATCGCGTCCGTCTCGCGGATGTTTGCCAAAAACTGGTTGCCCAGCCCCTCGCCCTTGCTCGCGCCCTTCACCAGCCCGGCGATGTCGACGAACTCGACGGTCGCGGGCACGATGCGCCCCGGATGCGCGATGTCGGCCAGCGCCTGCAGCCGCGCGTCGGGCACGGGCACGATGCCGACGTTGGGGTCGATGGTGGCAAACGGGTAGTTCGCCGCGAGCCCGGTCTGGTCGGTGAGCGCCGTGAACAGCGTCGATTTGCCCACGTTGGGCAGCCCCACGATGCCGATGGAAAGTGCCATGTCCTACTCGTTTCCCTTCGCTTGTCCCATCGCGGCGCCCTGCGGTGCCGCGCCTTCCGCTGCGGCGCCCTGCGGTGCCGCCGCCTTACTTTCTGCTGCGGCGCCCATATGCGGCACCGCGTCTTCCGGTCCCGGCGCCGCGTGTCCCGCCGCCGCACCCTGCGCACCAGCCGCAGCCGCCGCGTCTTCCCCTTCACCATACATCTCCAGAAAGCGCGCCGGCGCGATCGGGTGAAACTCCCCGCCCTTCTCGCCGGCCTTCGCGTTCTCCGCGCTGCCCTCCTCCATCACCCGCTCGGCCTCGCCGCTTTTCAGGCTGCGCCGCCCGCCCGTGATGTTGATGCACACCGCGCCGATCAGAAACGGCACCCAGAATATGAGGCCGCGGTAGACGATGGCGATGGCCGCCGCCTGCGCGCCGCTTGCCCCGTAGCCGCTGAGTATCAGGGCCAGCAGCACCTCGACCGCGCCGATGGTCTGCGGGATGAAAGTGGCGATGATGAAGCCGGCCACATATCCTGCCACAAGATAGGGGATGTAGGTGAAGCCGAAGGCGAAGCCCACGCACACGAAGCACATGCAGTCGAAGGCGTGCAGCAAGACCATGCGCGCGAGGCTGATCAGCAGCACGCGCGGTTTTTCCGCCGCGATGACGGCCGCCTCGTGAAACGAGCCCGCCATGCCGTCGGCCCAGGGCTTGGTCGGGTCTTTCTTGAAGAGGCCGCGCGCGCGGTTCACCATGCGCTCGACCCACTCGAACAGGCGCCGCTCCATGTCGGGGCGCTTGAAGCCCAAGACGAGGACGAAGCCGAAGACGACGACGAACATGAACACGGCCACGCCGCCCACCGCCAGATACCAGGTCATCTGGCCCGTGACGGCGAGTATGGCAAAGCCCACGAGCATGACGACGGCAAAGCCGCCGAAAAAGCCGATCTTTTCCAGGAAGACGATGGTCACCGACTTGCCCATGTTCAGGCCCTGGCGATGCGACCAGGCCGCGATCAGCACGCTGCCCGCCGTGCCGGCCGTGGGCGCCATGTCGTTGGCGAAGGTGACGGAGAATACCAGCGGGACTATGTGGAAGTAGGGCACTTCCTCGTCCACGCAGCGAAACAGCTCCTTGTAGGCGAAGGCGTGGCCGA
Organism: Acidaminococcaceae bacterium; assembly: GCA_963592385.1. GTDB lineage: Bacteria > Actinomycetota > Coriobacteriia > Coriobacteriales > QAMH01 > CAVAWX01. The sequence goes on from CAVAWX010000067.1 coordinate 3,039, forward strand.
GATAGCGGCCGAACAGGCAGATGCAGGCCAGCACGAAGGGCACGATGGCCACCTGCTGGATGGTCTGGACGAAGTTGTCGAGGTCGTCGCGCTTGATGACGATGGCCACCGCCACCACGACGAGCACGAGCAGGGGCAGAAACTTGCTCCAGTTGCGCTTCTTCGGCGCGTCGTGCTCGGTATGCGCTGTCGGCTCTGCCATGGGTTGCGCCGCGCGCTAGTTGCCCGCCGCCGTCGTTGAGTTCGAGGCGCCGGTCGAGGAGCTGCCCGACGAGCCCGACGAACCCGACGAGCTAGCCGTGTCCGCCGTGCCCGTGCCCGACGTCGAGCTCGCATTCGACGCCGCCCCCGCGTTCAGCCGCGCCGCCTCCACCGACGCCGACGAGACCGACCCCGTGCTCTTGGCGCTCTCCGCCGTCACGGCCGCCGCGCCGTCCTGCCCGACCTGCGTGTCCACGAGCACCGCGCCCGATCCGAGCGTGCCGCTGTAGCTGTTCAGGCTCGCCAGCACATCCGCGCCCGCGTCGCCGGAACGCGGCGTGGGGCAGTAGTCGTTGTAGCCTTGCGCCGAGCTGACCGAGCAGGGCACGACGCTCATCTGGGCCAGGGTCGCGTCGTCTACCACCAGCTCGCCGTTTTCCACGGTGAAGGTCTGCTGGAAGATCATGGTGTCGTACTCGCCGGGGTTCCTGTTGCCCCCGAAGCAGAAGTTGCCGAGCGAATAGCAGATGTAGCGGTCCTTGTACTTCTCGATGCCCTGGATGACGTGCGGGTGCGTGCCCAGCACCAGATCGCAGCCGGCGTCGATGGCCGCGTGCGCGAGCGTCGTCTGGTCGGCCGTGGCCTCGTGGTCGCCCTCGACGCCCCAGTGCGCCGCCGCGATGATGATGTGGCAGCCGGCCTCGTCGAGCTTGGCCACGTCTTGGACCAGCTGCTGCTCCGTGGCCTCGACATCACCCGACAGCGCGTTCACGCCGAGCAGTCCCACCTTTATCTCGCCCACCTCGTAGACCGCCGTGCGGTCGTAGCCGAAGTTCTTCACGCCGGCCGCGTCGAGCGCCGCGATGGTGTCGGTGTAGCTTTGCTCGCCGTAGTCGTAGCTGTGGTTGTTCGCGAGGTTCACGGCCTCGACGCTGCCGTCCACGAGCGCCTGCGCATACGACGCGTCGCCCTTGAACGCGAAGGTCTTGTCCTCGCGCGCGGTCGCCTCCGTCAGGGTGCCCTCGAAGTTGCCGATGGTCAGCTGGTCGGCGGACAGGAAGGGCAGGACGTTTGCGAGGAAGTAGGACGAGCCGTTTTCCTCGAAAGTCGCGTTGAACGAAGTGCTCCTGTCGAAGTTCTCGTCCGTGCCGAAGGTCAGGTCGCCCACGCCCGAGATCTTCACCGTGCCGCTCGGGCCGGACACCTGCTCTTCGGCCGGTTCCTGGATTGCCGCCTGCTGCGCGGCCTCCTGCGCCGCCTGCTCTTGGGCCGCGCGCTCGTTGCCGGCGATCACGGCGCGCACGATGAAGAAGATCGCGATGATCGCGACGACGACGAGGATGGCCGCAACGATGGGCCAGCGCGGCCGCGGGCGCTTGCCGTATATCATCGTGCCGCGCGACGGCGAGCCGTAGATGCCGCGCGCGTCGCCGCCGTAGAGGCGAAAGCCGCCCTTGCTCGAGCGGGAGCGGCGTGTGCTGTTGGGCATGTGCTCCTCCAAAATCTCCATGTCGCGCAGACGCGAAACCGTGCAGATGAAGGGACATTCTATCACCCGGGGCGCAAAGCTCGAGCCGCACGTCGGCGCGGGTACCGGCGACGGCCGCGCGCGGGATGCGCGTGCGGGCAAAAAGAAACGGGGCAGCCCATCCGAGCTGCCCCGCGTCGTGCGCTCTTGAAACAACCCCGCCCTAAAGCAGGCCCTCCTACTCGCCGCCGTGGCGCCTGCGCGGCTTGCGGTTGTCGCGCTCGCGGCGCTGGCTGCGGCCCGGACGGTTGTCGCGGCTGCCGTTGCCGCCTTCACGGCCGTCGCGACGCCCATGGCGCTCGCCGTCGTCGTGGCGACGTCCGCCGTTGCCGGTGCCCTCGGGCGCGTCGGGCTTGTCGAGGCGGTCGAGGCTGATCTTGCCCGTCTTGGGGTCGACCTCGATGACCTTCACCTTCACCGTATCGCCCTCGGACAGCACGTCTTCGACCGTGTTCACCCGGCCGTTGGCCACGCGCGAGATGTGCAGCAGGCCGTCCTTGGCCGGCGTCAGCTTCACGAAGGCGCCGAAGGACTGGATGTTCACGACCGTGCCCTCGAACTCCTCGCCCACCTCGGGCTCCTTCACGATCAGCTCGATGCGGCGCTTGGCCTCCTCGCCGCCCGTGTCGGTCGAGGCGATGTAGACCGTGCCGTCTTCCTCGATGTCGATGTGCGCGCCGGTCTCCTCCTGCAGGCCGCGGATGACCTTGCCGCCCGAGCCGATGACGTCGCGGATCTTGTCCTGCGGCACGTGCATGGTGATGATGCGCGGCGCGAACTCGGACAGCTCCTCGCGCGGCTCCGAGATCTCGGCCAGCATGGCGTCGAGTATGGTCGCGCGCCCGCGCTTGGCCTGCGCCAGCGCCTCGGCCAGGATGTCGGTGGTCAGACCCTTGGCCTTGTTGTCCATCTGCAGGGCCGTGATGCCCTCGGTCGTGCCCGTGACCTTGAAGTCCATGTCGCCCAGGAAGTCCTCGAGGCCCTGGATGTCGGTCAGGACGACGTGCTTGTCGCCTTCCTTGATCAGCCCCATGGCCACGCCCGAGACGGGGCGCTTGATGGGCACGCCGGCGTCCATCAGGGCCAGCGTCGAGCCGCAGGTCGAGGCCATCGACGACGAGCCGTTGGACTCCATCACCTCGGAGACGACGCGGATGGAATAGGGGAAGGTCTCCTCGTCGGGCAGCATCGGCTCGAGCGCGCGGCTGGCCAGGGCGCCGTGCCCCAGCTCGCGGCGCTTCGGGGCGCCCATGCGGCCGGTCTCGCCCGTGCAGTAGGGCGGGAAGTTGTAGTGGTGGATGTAGCGCTTGCCCTCGGCCGGGTCGATGGTATCGAGACGCTGCCACTCGCTGAGCATACCCAACGTGCACACGGACAGCACCTGGGTCTGGCCGCGCTGGAACAGGCCGGAGCCGTGGGCGCGGGGCAGGTAGTGCGGCTTGATGAACAGGGGGCGGATCTCGTCGTTCACGCGCCCGTCCACACGCTCGCCCGTCTCGATGATCATCGTGCGCATGGCGCGCTTCTCGAGCGCCTTGCACGCCGCCGCGATCTCGCGCCCGTAGAGCTTGCGCTCGTCTTCGGAGAACTCCTCCTTGATGGCGGCCTTCAGGGCCTCGACCTTGGCGATGCGGCTTTGCTTGTCGGCGTCGGCGATGGCCGCGTACATCTCGTCGTAGTGCGCGTCCACGCGCTCGGCCACCTCGGGCACGGGCGCGTCGAGCTCGTAGGCAAACGGCACGACGTCCACCGCGTCGATGAACTTCTGCTGCTCGTCGCAGAACTCGCCGATGACCTTCTGGGCGAACTCGAGCGCGGCGACCATGTCCTCCTCGGAGACCTCGTCGGCGCCGGCCTCGACCATGGAGATGTAGTCCTTGGTGCCCGCGACCGTCAGGTTCAAATCCGAGTTCTCGTCCTCTTCGAAGGTGGGGTTGACGATGTAGTCGCCGGTCTCGCGGTCGCGGCCGATGCGCACGCCGGCCACCGGGCCGTCGAAGGGAGCGCCGCCGACCAGCAGCGCCGAAGACGCGCCCATGATGCAGGGCACGTCGGGCTGGTTCACCTGGTCGCAGCTCAGGGTGGTGATGACGATCTGCACGTCGTTGCGGAAGCCGCCGGGGAAGCCCGGGCGAATGGGGCGGTCGGTCAGGCGCGCGGTGAGCGTGCCCTTCTCGGAGGGCCTGGCCTCGCGCTTCAGATAGCCGCCGGGGATGCGCCCGACCGCGTACATCTTCTCGATGAAGTCCACCGTCAGGGGGAAGAAGTCCAGGTCGCGCTTCTCCTTGGAGATGGTCGCCGTGACGAGCAAGATGGTGTCGCCCTGGCGCACGACGACGGCGCCCGTGGCCTGCTTGGCCAGCTCGCCGGTCTCGAGGGAGTAGTGCTTGCCGTACAGGTCGAACTCGTGTGTTACCTTTGCCATTTCTTTTCCTTCAACTACTACCGCCGCGCGACCCCGTGCCGCACGGCTCTTCCTATTGCCGGCCGTTTCGGTTCGCCTTCGCCGCGTGCGAGATGCGCGGGGTGCGCACGACGCGCGGGTGAGAGGCGGTGAAGCTGCCGGCCCCACGGGCACCGTGCCCGTGGTAGCAAAGAAGCGGCCCTCGATGTGCCGAGAGCCGCTTCCAATCGCTTCAAGCTAGACGTTGTCGCGGATGCCGAGCTTTTTGATCAGCTCACGGTAGGCCAAGATGTCGCGGTCCTTGATGTAGGTGAGGAGGCGACGGCGCTTGCCGACGAGCTTGAGCAGGCCGCGGCGCGTGTGATGGTCCTTCGGGGCCGGATGCGCTCGGTGAGCAGGGCGACCTGCACGTCCGCCGACCCGGAGTCCTTGGCGTCCTTGCCGTACTCGGCGATGATCTCGGCCTTGCGTTCTTGCGTGATTGCCATGAGTGGAAACCACCTTTCTTTCTCGTGCGGCACGTGTGTGCGGCGCCGCAGCTGCTGGATACGCCCAAAGCCGAGCCGCGATCGAAAAGGTGAAGCGGTCGCACGGCCAAGCCATGGGTACACACGAGGCGCAATGATACGCGAAACGGCCCGTCGGCGCAAGGGGCGCATACGGCGCAGCTGTGCGGTGCGCGTGCGATGCGCGGCGGCGGGTTGCGCGCTTTACCGCAATGGAGCCGCGCCCAGCATATCCGGCAGCGCGGCCCCCGTGCGTTTCACCCCTATTTCGCGTGGCGCTTCTTGCCCGCGCGCAGCGAGACGGCCACGCCCGTGGCCATGCCGGCCTTCACGAGGTCGCAGACGATGAAGGGGGCGCAGGCCACGGCGAAGGCGGCCGCAGGCTCCATCTGGCCCACGACGACGAGGTGCGCCCAGCCGAAGAAGTAGGCCACGGCGATGAAGGCGAGCAGCGCCACGAGCACGGCCGCGGCGAAGGGCAGGCGCGTGCGCTCCAGGCGGCTGCGCAGCGCGGCACCTGCGGCGACGGCGGGCAGAAAGCCGTAGAGGAAGCCGCCCGACGGCCCGATCAGGCGCACGAGGCCGCCCACGTAGCCGGAAAAGACGGGCGCGCCCAGGGCGCCCAGGGCCAGGTAGGAGGCGACGGCGCACACGGCCTCGCCCACCGGCATGGTGGCCACGACGATGCCCAGCACGAGAATCTGCAGGGTGAAGGGCACGGGGCCTACGGGTATGGCGATGCCGGCGGACAGCGAGAGCGCGACGACGGCCAGGCCGACGCGGGCGGCCGACACGAGCAGGCGGCGCGACTTCGCGCGACCGGATTCAAGAGCCTTGGTCTCGGGGGTGTTCATGGAAAAACCTCCTCTTGTTCGCGAGAAAGGGGCATGCACGTCGCATGCCCGCACGGTCTCGTAGTATCGCAGCCAGACGCGCAGCGGCGCAAGGAGCACGGCGCATTTGTGCGCAAGTAGTAACAAACGAGCCGGGCGGGCGGCGCACAGGGGCGCGGCGGGCGGCGGAGCGCGGCAGCATATGGCGGGAACGGCGGCAGGACGCGGCAGGGCGCGGCGGCATACGGCGGGAACGGCGGCAGGGCGCGGCAGGGCGCACAGGGCAAGGCAGCCCGCGACACCTTCACCACATGCGACGCCTGCGCCGACGGCAAAACGAGACCTGCGGCGAAAACACGTGCGCGGCGGCGAAATTTTGTCGTATGATGGGCGGCACGCGCATGCGGCGGTAGTTCAATTGGTAGAGCCCCAGCCTTCCAAGCTGGTTGTTGCGGGTTCGAGTCCCGTCCGCCGCTCCATTTCACCTGACAAAAGGAGAGGCTCCACATGAAGCGTATCGCCAGCATCCAAGACATCTCGTGCGTGGGCAAGTGCTCGCTCACCGTCGCCTTGCCGATCGTCTCGGCCATGGGCGTCGAATGCGGCATCGTCCCCACGGCGGTCCTGTCGGTCCACACGGCGTTCAAGAGCTTCACCTTCGACGATTTGACCGACCAGATCGAGCCCATCAGCAAGAGCTGGAAAGACAACGGCGTGGCCTTCGACGCCGTATACACGGGCTACCTCGGCTCCTTCGAGCAGCTCGAGCTCGTCAGCACCTTCTTCGACGAGCACGCCGGCCCGGACACCCTCGTGTTCGTGGACCCCGCGATGGCCGACAACGGCGCGCTCTACACCGGGTTCACCCCCGAGTTCGCGCGCGCCATGGGCACGACGGTGTGCAGCAAGGCCGACGTCATCGACCCCAACATCACCGAGGCGGCCTTCATGCTGGGCAAGGAGTACAAAGCCGACGGCGACTACGACGAGGCCTACGTGAAGGACCTGCTGGAGGGCCTCGTGGGGCTGGGCGCGAAGAAGGCCGTGCTCACGGGCGTGAGCCTGGAGCCCGGCCAGTGCGGCGTCTATGGGCTGGACGCGGCAAGCGGCGAGTACTTCAGCTACTTCAACAAGCTCGTCGACGCGCGCTTCCACGGCACGGGCGACATCTTCAGCTCCACGACGGTGGGCGCGATCATGCGCGGCAAGAGCCTGGAAGAGGCGCTGGCCATCGCCGCCGACTACACGGTCGCCTGCATCGAGGAGACCATTTCGCACGCCGACCACAACTGGTACGGCGTGGACTTCGAGACGAAGATCCCCTATCTGCTCGAGCGCCTCGGGGCGTAAGGGCGGCGGGGCGTCTCGAAAA
>CAVAWX010000068.1:0-9600 GCA_963592385.1 Acidaminococcaceae bacterium
GCCAGAGCTTATCGTTGGTGTCGCCATCCAAAGCAGTCTTTTTAACCGTGAGAGCTGCGGACGTGAGACCTTTAAGTCCTCCGCTCACGTAATTGGCAAACGTATCGTTTCGCATGGCGCTCGCGCCCCAGCCACCGCGACTGGTATTGGTGTTGTTCATTCGCTTAACAGTGGGCAGCGAGTGCGTGGCTATGAAGGTCACAGCGGAGCCGTCGCCGTCGTGTTCGCCCACCTGGATGATGCGGAACTCGACCCACCGGTTGGCGCCTGTGCCCGCGTCGCTTCCGCTCCACGTGGAGTAGAGACGCACCTCTTGGTTGGCGGTGCCGCTGGCGTTTTTGCCGTTCATGTAGTTGGTGTATTCCGCGCTAACGGCCGCCTTGTCCTTGCCGGCCGAGGTTTGGGTCTTGGTGCCGTGGAGCACCTGCATGTCCTCGTCAATCAGGGTCTGGTTTTTCAGCATGCCTTCCTGAGGATTGTCGGCGTTTGCAACGTTGAGCCAGTAGTCACCGGTTTTGGCCCACAGAGCATAGTATGTTTGCGTACCCCATACCGTTACGTTTGCTGCCGCCAGGTCGGAGTTCTTCTTACCGCTGAAGGCGTCGTCGGTTTTGCTTTGCGCCCAACCCATGAAGACGTAGTCGCCGTCGCTGCACGTGACCGCAGAATCTGCCGGGATTATGTCGCTGGTGAGCTTGCCGTTGTTCGACATCCGCTTCACCACGACGTCTTTTTTGCCGCCGATTGTCGCCGTGGTGCCGCTCGGGGCGTTGGCGTCGAAGGTCACCCAGGAAAACAGATCTTGAAGGTCCGGGTAAACCATCGCGCGGTAGTTGAGCCTCGCGCTTCCGCTGGCCTTCACTTTGGCCAGGACGTCGGAGGAGACCTTCGTCCCGCTCCATCTTCCCCGTGCGTGAACTTAGCCGCCCCCTGTTTTTGCAGCTAGTGAACTTGCATTGTACCGCAGGTGCTATTCGGTGAAGACGGCGGTGACGAGCTCGTGGCCGGTCACGTCGAAGGCCGGGTTGAAGGCTTGCGCGTCGGCCGGGGCCACGGGCAGCCACTCGCGCCCGCTCGGCATGCAGCGCACCTCCTTGGGATCGCGCTGCTCGATCTCGATCTGGGCGCCGCAGATCAGCTTTTCATCGAAGCTGCTTTTCGGCGCGGCCACGTAGAAGGGCACGTCGTGGTGATGCGCGAGCACGGCCAGCGCGTAGGTGCCGATCTTGTTCGCGAAATCGCCGTTCGCGCAGATGCGGTCCGCGCCCACGACGACGGCGTCCACCTCGCCGGCCTGCATGAGGGCGCCCGCCATGTTGTCGCACACCAGGGTGAAGGGCACGCCCGCGCGCTCCAGCTCCCATGCCGTCAGGCGCGCGCCCTGCTCGACGGGGCGCGTCTCGTCCACCCACACGCGCTCGACCAGCCCGCGCGCATGCGCCTCGTAGATGACGCCCAGCGCGGTGCCGCCGTGCACGGTGGCAAGCGAGCCGGCGTTGCAATGCGTCTCGATGCGCAGGGGGCGCCCCAGCCGGGCGTGCAGCTCCGCCAGCACGTCGGCGCCGTTGTTCGCGATGGCCGCGCAGGTGGCCACGTCCTCCTCGGCCAGCTCGCAGGCCCGCGCCCGCAGCTGCGCGGCGATGCGTGCGGGGGTTGCGGCTGCGGCCGTGGCTTCGCCGCCGTTCGCCGCATCACCCGCGCCTGCCGCTGCCCCGTCCGCGCCGTCCGCGTCCGCTGCCCCGTCGGCCGCCGCATGCGCCAACTCGGTCATCTGCGCGACGCCCCAGCTCAGGTTCACGGCGGTGGGGCGCACCGCGGCGATTTCCGCAGCCCGCGCGTCCAGTTCGGCCAAGAAGGCCTCGCGTCCGCCCGCCTCGCCGGCGATGGCGGCGTTCTTGCGCATCCACTCGTTTTCCGCCCACAGCACGACGGCAAACGCCCCCGCCACGCCGATGGCCGGCGCCCCGCGCACCGCCAGATCCTCGATGCACTCGCAGACCTGCGTGCTGTTGAAGCAGTCGATGTAGACCAGCTCGTGCGGCAGCTCGCGCTGGTCGATCAGGCGCAGCTCGCTTTGGGCGCTCGCCGTGGCGGGCACCCACTCGAGCGTGCGGGGAATGTCTGCAAGCGACATGGCGTCTCCTTTTGCGCGAGGCCGCCTCTCGTGCGCCCCGGGCGTGCCCGGCAGGCGAAGGGCGGCCGCTTTCATCTTCACGCGTCCGATTGTAGCGCGTTCCCGCTCTTTGCAAGGCAGACCGCTCCCAATGCCGCTTGAGGTGAAAACGCGCGAAAGCACGCGAGGGCGCGCGTCGCCGGGGGAGTAGAATAGCCCCCACATGCTTCACGGACGAAAGGATGCAAGATGGCGCGCGTTTGGAATTTCTCGGCAGGACCGGCCACGTTGCCGGAAGAGGTGCTGGCCCAGGCGGCCGACGAGATGCTGGAATACGGCGACGCGGGCATGTCCGTCATGGAGATGAGCCACCGCTCCGCCGCCTTCACGAGCATCATCGAGGGCGCCGAGGCCGACCTGCGCGAGCTTGCGGGCATCCCCGACAACTACAAGGTCCTCTTCCTGCAAGGCGGCGACAGCCTCCTGTTCGCGAGCGTCTTCATGAACCTCGCGCCTGCCGGCAAGGCCGACTACATCGTCACGGGCAACTGGTCGAAGAAGGCCTTCGCCGAGGCGAAGATTTTGGGCGACCCCAAGCTGCTGGCCAGCGGCGAGGACTCCAACTTCACCCGCATCCCCGACCTGTCCGACCTGGACGTGCGCGACGACGCGGCTTTCGTCTACATCTGCCAAAACGAGACGGTCTACGGCGTGCGCTACCCCGAGCTGCCCGACACCAAGGGTCATGTGCTCGTGACCGACCAAAGCTCGATGTTCCTCTCCGAGCCGCTCGACGTCGAGCGCTTCGGCCTGATCCACGCGGGCGTGCAGAAAAACGTGGGGCCGGCCGGCGTGCAGGTCGTCATCGTGCGCGAGGACCTGCTCTCCGACGACCTGCCCGGCGTGCCCACGATGCTGCGCTTCAAGACGCACGCGGACAAGGGCTCGCTCTACAACACGCCGCCGTGCTACGGCATCTACGTCTGCGGCCTCGTGTTCAAGTGGATAAAGGCCCACGGAGGCCTGGCCGGGATGAAGGAGCGCAACGAGGCCAAGGCGCGCCTGCTCTACGGCTTTCTCGACGAAAGCGGGATGTTCTCCGGCACGGTCGAGCCGGCGTACCGCTCGATCATGAACGTGCCGTTCGTCACCGGCGACGCCGAGCTGGACGCGAAGTTCATCGCCGAGGCGGGCGCGGCCGGGCTGGCCAATGTGAAGGGGCACCGCAGCGTGGGCGGCATGCGCGCGAGCATCTACAACGCCATGCCCCTCGAGGGCGTGCAGGCGCTTGTGGACTTCATGCGCGAGTTCGAGCGCGTCAGCGGCTAGGAGCTGCGGGTAAAGGCCAGAGCTTGAAGGCCAGTGGCTAGAGCCCGCGGGCAAAGGCTGGCGGGTAAAGGCCGGCGGTCAAGAGCTGCGGCCAGAGGCCGGCGCCTTAGGCCGGCGGGCGAACCTCGCGCGCATTGACGTACGCTTTTGCGTATGCTACTTTGAAGGCACTTGAAGCGCCTGCATGCGCGCGAGAGGCGCATACGGCAAAAGTGCACACGGCACAAGCGCACACACGAGGAGGCTTTCCCATGACTTCGATATCGGCGACGGCGGCACGCAAGGACATCTACAACCTCATCGAGAGCGTCAACGAGAACTGCGCCCCGGTGACCATCACCAACAACAGGGGCAAAAACGCGGTCCTCGTCAGCGAGGAAGAGTGGTCGGCCATCGAGGAGACCCTGTACCTCAACAGCATCCCCGGGATGGCCGAGAAGATTATCGAGGGCGGGAAAACGCCCCACTCGGAGTGTGTTGGCAAAGACGCTTTGGGGTGGTGACGATGTGGTACGTCGAATTCACCAAACAGGCCATCAAGGACCTGAGAAAGCTTGAAGCCGCTGGCTTCAGTGCGAAGGCGAAGGCTCTTGCGGAGACGGTGGAGTCCAGTCCGTTTACGACGCCGCCCGCATACGAGGCGCTTGCCGGCAATCTCAGCGGCTTTTATTCTCGCAGGATCAACCGCCAGCACAGATTCGTCTACCAGGTGGATGAAGAGCCTCGCGAAGAGGACGGCCGCAGCTACGAGGGCACGGTGAAAATCGTCAGCATGTGGACGCACTACGAGAACGTCCACTAAATCGCGCGGTGCGGTGTGCCAGCACGAGCGCGGCGGGCGTGCCTGCACATGACTTTTTCACGTGAACGCGTGCGGGGAGAAGAGGCGCGGAGCCGTGAAACCGCCGCCTGGCGCGGATACGCTCGGGGCGCATATGGCGTAGAATCGGGCTTCCACAGCCTTCGCGCATGGCTGGCACACGAACGGCGGCATCGAAAGGAAGGGCGCGAACTCCCATGGGCAACGCACAGACGAGCAACGGCACGGACAAAAGCGGCGCGCAGGCGCTGCGCAGCGACCAGATCAAGAAGGGCCTCGAGCGGGCGCCGCACCGCAGCCTGCTCTACGCCGACGGCCAGACCGACGAGGAGATCGCCGACGGCCGCCCGCTGATCGCCATCATCTCCAGCCAGGCCGACATCATCCCCGGCCACAACCACCTGCAGCGCCTCGTCGACGACGTGAAGGCCGGCATCTACATGGCCGGCGGCACGCCGTTCCAGTTCGGCACCATCGGCGTGTGCGACGGCATCGCCATGAACCACGAGGGCATGCGCTACTCGCTCACCAGCCGCGAGACCATCGCCGATTCCGTCGAGTGCGCGGTCAACGGCCACGCTTTCGACGGCGTCGTCCTCATTCCGGCCTGCGACAAGATAGTCCCCGGCATGATCATGGGCGCCCTGCGGGTGAACCTGCCCACCGTGCTCGTCTCGGGCGGCCCGATGCTGGCCGGCCGCGACCGCGACCGCGTGACGGAGACGGACCTGAACACGCTCTTCGACGCCGTCGGCCAGGTCACGGCGGGCACGATGACGCGCGAGGACTGCGAGTTCTACGAGCACACGGCCTGCCCCACCTGCGGCAGCTGCAGCGGCATGTTCACCGCGAACTCCATCTGCTGCCTGTCCGAGGCGCTGGGCATCGCGCTGCCGGGCAACGGCACCGTGCCGGCCGTCTACTCCGAGCGCGACCGGCTGGCAAAGCACGCCGGCATGACGGTCGTGGACCTGGTGCGGCGCGACCTGAAAATACGCGACATCGTCACGCCCGCCGCCATACGCAACGGCATGGCGCTCGACATGGCCTTCGGCGGCAGCACGAACACCATGCTGCACCTGACGGCCATCGCCGCCACGGCCGGCTGCCCCATCGACATGAACGATTGGGTGGACGTGTGCGAGCAGACCCCGAACCTCACGCGCATCGCGCCGGCCGGCCCGCTGCACATCGAGGACTTGAACGCGGTGGGCGGCGTGAGCGCCATCATGGGCGAGCTCGGGCGCATCGGCGCGCTCGACGAAAGCGCCGTCACCTGCCACGGCACGATGAAGGAGTGGCTGGCGGCCTGCCCGCCGGCCGACGGCGAGATCGTGCGCACGAAGGAAAACGCCTACGACCAGCAGGGCGGCCTGAAGGTCATGTTCGGCAACCTCGCGCCGAAGGGCGCGGTGGTGAAGCGCTCGGCGGTCGCCCCCGAGATGATGACGCACACCGGGCCGGCCCGCGTGTTCGAGAGCGAGGAAGACGCCTGCGCGGCCATCCTGGGCGGCGCGATCCACCCGGGCGACGTCATCGTCATCCGCTACGAGGGCCCGTCGGGCGGTCCGGGCATGCGCGAGATGCTGGCCCCGACGGCCAACGTCGTCGGCATGGGGCTGTCCACCTCGGTCGCGCTCATCACCGACGGGCGCTTCTCCGGCGCGAGCAAAGGCCCCTGCGTCGGCCACATCAGCCCCGAGGCCGCGGCGGGCGGGCCGATCGCCTTCATCGAGGAAGGCGACGAGATCGAGGTCGACATCGAGGGCGGGCAGGTGAACCTGCACGTGGACGAGGCCGAGCTGGAGCGCCGCCGGGCTGCGTGGAAAGCGCCGGAGCCCAAGTACACGACGGGCGTGCTCGCGCGCTACGCCAGACTGGTGAAAAGCGCGGACACGGGCGCCATCCTGGACTAGCCCGCGGGCGGGCGCGGGAGCGAAGCGGCGCGGCGGTTCACCCGACGACGCGCCCGACACGCCCGACGCACCCGGCGCACATCCCGAGCAGCGGGCAGCGGCGCCCGCGCGGCACGCCAAACGGGCGCCTCGTCGAGACGGGGCGCCCTTTCACCGAAAAGCAGCGCCGCACCCCGCCTTATACGCCTAGAAAGAACAGGGAACGCCTTCACGACATCGAGGCGCGGATGCGCTTCACGGCGCGAGCGCCCTTACCCGGAAGGAGGATTGCATGAGCGAACACGACGGACAGAAGATGACAGGTGCGCAGGCACTCATCGCCGCGCTGGAAGACGCCGGCGTCGAGACGATTTTCGGCTACCCCGGCGGCCAGGCGATCGACATCTACAACGCGCTCTACGACAGCAAGAAGCTGAACCACATACTCGTGCGCCACGAGCAGGGGGCGGCGCACGCGGCCGACGGCTACGCGCGGTCCACGGGCAAGGTGGGCACCGTGCTGGTCACGAGCGGGCCGGGCGCGACGAACACGGTCACGGGCATCGCGACGGCCTACATGGACTCGGTGCCCATCGTCGTCATCTGCGGGCAGGTGCCCGCGGCCAGCCTGGGCAGCGACGCCTTCCAGGAAAGCGACATGACGGGCATCACCATGCCCATCGTGAAGCACAGCTACCTGCTGCACGACGCGGCCGACATCCCCAAGACCATCGCCGAGGCCTACTACATCGCCGGCACCGGACGCCCGGGCCCGGTGGTCATCGACCTGCCCAGCAACCTCGTGAAGGAGCAGGGCGTGGTCTACCGCTACCCCGAGACGGTGAAGCTGGAGAGCTACAAGCCCACGGTGAAGGGCAACGCCAAGCAGGTGCGCCAGGCGGCCAAGCGCCTCGTGCGCGCCAAGCGCCCCGTGATCTACGCGGGCGGCGGCGTGCTCGCAAGCGGCGCCGAAGACGAGCTGCGCACGCTGGCCGAGACCTTGCAGGCGCCCGTCGTGGTCAGCCTGATGGGCAAGAGCTGCTTTCCGGAGGACCACGAGCTGTGCCTGGGGATGCCGGGCATGCACGGGTCGAAGGCCGCCAACTTCACCCTGCAGGAAAGCGACCTGATCTTCGCCGTGGGCACGCGTTTCGCCGACCGCGTGACGGGCCGCCTGTCGGATTTCGCGCCGCACGCGACGGTCGTGCACGTGGACATCGACCCGGCCGAGATCGGCAAGAACCGCGAGGCCGACGTGCCCATCGTGGGCGACGCGAAGACGGTGCTTTCGGCGCTGGTGGCCGAGCTGGGCAAAGACGACGCGCGCCCCGACACGGCCGCGTGGCTTTCGCAGGTCGAGGCCTGGCGCACGGAAAGCCCGCTGTGGTACGAGGACCGCGACGACGCGATTTTGCCCGAGCGCGCCTTGCAGCTGCTCGACGAGCTGGCGGCACAGCGCGACACCATATTCACCACCGAGGTGGGCCAGCACCAGATGTGGGCCAGCCAGTGGCTGCACACCGCCCGGCCGCGCGCCTTCGTCTCGAGCGGCGGCGCGGGCACGATGGGCTTTGGGTTTCCGGCGGCCGTGGGCGCGCAACTCGGGCATCCGGACAGCCGCGTCGTGTGCGTGGCCGGCGACGGCAGCCTGCAGATGAACATCCAGGAGATGGCCACCGTGCGCGAGCACGACCTGCCCGTGAAGGTGCTGCTGCTGAACAACTCGACGCTGGGCATGGTGCACCAGTGGCAGCAGCTCTTCTACGACGAGCGCTACAGCCAGACCGTCTTCACCGCAAACCCCGACTTCGTGAAGCTGGCCGAGGCCTACGGCTGGAAGGCGGCGCGGGTGGAGCGGCCCGCCGAGCTGGAAGAGGCGATGCGCGCGTGGTTTGCCTCCGACGAGCCCTACCTGCTCGACGTGGTCATCCCGGCCAGCGAGAACGTCTATCCGATGATGCCCGCCGGCGGCACCCTGACGGGGCTGATCGGCGTGGTGAAGCTGGGCGCGGACGGCACGCCCGTGGAGGGCGGCGCTGCGGGTGAAGGCGCCGGCGCGGGTAAAGAGGCTGGCGCGGGTAAAGGCAAGGGCAAGAGCGCCAAGGGCGGCGCCGCGAAGCCTGCCGGCGCGAAGGGAAAGGGGGCCGCGAAATGAGCAGGACCATCTCCGTTCTCGTGGACAATCAGCCGGGCGTGCTCGTGCGCGTCACGGGGCTGGTCGCCCGGCGCGGCTTCAACATCGAGAGCCTGGCCGTCAGCCACACCGAGGACTCCTCGCGCAGCCGCGTGACCATGGTCGTGGACGCCGATTCCGAGGTCGTCGAGCAGGTGACCAAGCAGCTCCACAAGCTGATCAACGTCTACAAGGTCAACGACCTGTCCGAGACCGAGCACATCGACCGCGAGCTCGTCTTGTTCAAGGTGAACGCCGAGCCGTCCAAGCGCGGCGAGATCATCGAGCTGGCGGGCATCTTCCGCGCGAAGATCGTCGACGTCAGCCCGAACAGCCTGACCATCGAGATGACCGGCGACGACAACAAGCTCGACGCGATGGAAGATCTGCTGCGCGGCTACGGCATCAAGGAGATCGTGCGCGGCGGCAAGATCGCGATATCGCGCGGGGGCGGCGGCGCGTAGCGAAAACGCGGCGAAGGCGCGACGAAAGCGCAAAATCCCCCTTCACCATGTGCGCGAAAGCGCGTATAACGGGGGCGGTGCGCGCGCAAGGCGCGGCGTGCGCGTAACGTGCGCGAAACCACCATCCCGCACAATGGCGGGGTGTCGATATACAACGGCAACAAGCGGCGCGGCCAAAGAGGGGCGGCGCCGCAGATGGCAAGCGAAAGGAACGGTTGGAATGGCAGTCACGATCTACTACGAAGAGGATTGCAAGCCCGAGGCGATCAAGGAGAAGAAGGTCGCCATCATCGGCTACGGCAGCCAGGGCCATGCCCATGCGCTCAACCTCGCCGACAGCGGCGTGGACGTGCGCGTCGGCCTGCGCGAGGGCTCCAAGAGCTGGAAGAAGGCCGAGGAGGCCGGCCTGAAGGTGATGACCACCGAGGAGGCCGCCGAGGAAGCCGACCTGATCATGATCCTCGTGCCCGACGAGGTGCAGGCCGAGACCTACGAGAAGCAGATCGCGCCGCACGTGAAGAGCGGCGACACCCTGGCGTTCGCGCACGGTTTCAACATCCACTACGGCTACATCAAGCCGCCCGCGGACGTGGACGTCATCATGGTCGCCCCCAAGGGCCCGGGCCACATCGTGCGCCGCCAGTTCCAGGACGGCTTCGGCGTGCCCGATTTGGCCTGCGTGGCCCAGGACGCGTCCGGCAAGGCGTGGGACACGGCGCTGGCCTACGCGTGGGGCGTCGGCGGGGCGCGCTCCGGCATCATCAAGGCGACCTTCGCCCAGGAGACCGAGGAGGACCTCTTCGGCG
>CAVAWX010000069.1:0-9505 GCA_963592385.1 Acidaminococcaceae bacterium
CTGCGCCCTGGAGTAGTTGCGGTCCCAGCACTGCACCCAGGCGCCGTCGTGGGAGTCGGCCGCCGAGACGTCGAGGGCGACGCAGTCGGCGTTCAGGGCGCTGCGGATCTCGTAGGCGCGGTTGGCCTTGCTCCAGGAGACGAGCCAGCGCTGCGAGGCCGTGTGGTTGGCCTCCCACTGGCGCACGCGCCCGTGCCAGTCGCCGTTCTCCACGTCGAGGGCGAGGCCGCTTCTGGCCACGTAGATCTCGAAGTAGCCGCCGCCCACGTCGGTGAAGCCCAGGCGCTGGTTGCCGCCGCCGCACCAGCCCCACAGCTGCGCCGCCGCGCCCGAGTCCCAGGAGCTGTCGAGCCACGCGGAGTCGTCGATGTCTACCACCCTGCCCCAGTCGAGGGCCGTGCGGGCGAGGTAGGTGCCCGCGGTGAGGGCCGGCGTCGAGCGCAGCTCGAAGAGCTGGGCGACGGTGCCGTTGGCCTTGTAGAGCTGGAGGTTGGCGCCGTTTCTGGCCTCGCCGCCGGCCACGTCGAGGACCCTGGAGCCGCCGTCGTGGTGCAGCACCACGCGGCCGCCCACCAGCTCGGGCGTCCACAGCGGGCCGCCGCCGTCGGGCCAGTCGCGCACGTCCACGTTGCCGTGGTCGTTCACCAGGAAGCGCCCGGTGAGCAGCGACTGGATGCGGTAGACGTTGAGGGCCACGCGCTCGAAGTAGAACTTCTGGGCGATCGTGGCGTTGCCATCCCAGACCTGGAGGTTGGCGCCCTCGTCGGTGGAGGCGCCGGCCACGTCGGCGTAGCGGCCCGCGCCCACGCTCCAGATGGAGTAGACGCCCTGGGTGATCAGGTTGGACTGGTGCTGGAGCCTGAAGCGCTGGCTGGCCTGCCAGTTGGCCGCGTACTGGCGCACGGGGGTGCCGTCTGCCGTCGCGCCGCCGGCGATGTCGAGCACGTGGCCGGTCTTGCGGTTCACGAGGGTGTAGCTGCCGTCGGCGTTTCTCCACAGCGACCACTGCTGCGCGGCCGTCTTGTTGAGTTTGAACATCCACACGCTGCCGGGCGACTTCGTCGTGCCGTTTCGCACGTCCAGGCACAAATCGGAGTTCGAGCAGCGCAGGTAGTACCAGCCGCCGCCGGCGCTCTCGAATCTCCACATCTGGGCCATGGTGTAGTTGCGCGAGTAGATCTGCACGCCGGCCTTCTGCGAGGTCGAGCCGTTCACGACGTCGAGGCAGGCCGCCTCGTTGGTGGACGCGGCCAGGCGCCACCACCACGACTCGTTGATGTTGGTGACCTGCACGGCGCCGGCGGCCTTGGCCTTCTTTGCCGCCGCGGCCGACAGCGAGGCATAAGGGTCGGCGGCCGCCGTGGTCGCCGTGGTCGCCTTCGTGGTGGCGGTCGTGGCCGTCGCCGTCTTCGTGGCCGTAGTCGTCGCGTTCGCCTTCGTGGTAGCGCTGCCGGCAGGAGTCGTCGTGGTCTTGTCTGCGTCAGCCGCCGTGGAGGAACCGGCCTTGTCGGCCGCGGCGTCCTTGCCGGCATCCGCCGCGTCCTTGCCCGCGTCGGCGTCCTCGTCGTCCTCGGTGTCCGCCGCATCCCCGTCGGCGCCCGCGTCTTTGCCGGCGTCTGCATCCACATCGTCGCCGTCGCCGTCTGCCGCGTCGGCGTCCGCGTCGTCAGCCGCGTCGTCGGCGCTCCCGCCGTCGTCGCCGGCCGCGGCGTCCCCCGGCTCCGAGGCGTCTGCGCCATCGCCATCAGCCGCGTCGCCCGAGACGCCGTCTACGCCCGCGTCCGGCGCGAGCGCCGCAGGCACGCCGCCGTCGTCCCCCTCGCCCGCGGCCGCGTCCTGCGCCCAGGCGCCCGGCGCGAAGGCCAGGGCAAGCGCGAAGGCCAGGCTCGCCAGGCAGGCGAGCAAGGCGGCGCGCGTTTTCACTGACTGGAAGATATGGTGCGAGGCCATAAAGCATCCCCTTCCCAAGGAAAAACCGTTCGCCACATGGTAGCAGTCGCGCCCGCCGCGCCGCGCGAGAAATCGCGCCCGGCACGCCAGTCGGAGCGCGAAAATCCGGCCGCCGCACTAAATAGTGTGTAGCGAACGCCAAGCGCCTTCACCCCGCCGTCCGGACTCCCCCGCGGGCGCTTCGCCCCCTTGTCCGCCCGCGCCCGCTAACCCCTTCACCCTCCCGCCCGCGTACGCCTACAGACGCTTTCATCTAGAAGAAGATGTGAAATCTTGTAAAACCAATCGAGCTAAGTATAATTTGCACGAATCGTGCGCGTGAAAAAGGGGCGCGCACACCCAACACAAGGGGGGTTTTCATGGACAAGAAGAAATTTGGCAAGGTGCTCGTGGGCGGCGTCGTCGCCTGCGGCCTGGTTGCCGCGATGGGACTTGCCGGCTGCGGCGGCTCGAGCAGCTCCAGCTCGTCTGACAAGTCCTCCAGCAGCTCCAGCTCGTCGAGCACCACCAGCGCGGCATCCGTCGAGCTGCAGGTCTACGCGGCCAACTCGCTGCAGAAGGCCCTGCCCGAGGTGCAGGACCTCTACACCAAGGCCAACAGCAACGTCACCTTCAAGGACACGCAGTTCGAGGCCTCCGGCACGCTCGTGAAGAAGATCCAGGAAGGCGCCGACGTCGACGTCTTGATCACCGCCTCGAAGGGCTCGATGGACGACGCGGCCGACTACATCACCACCGACACGCGCAAGAACATGTTCACCAACGACCTGATCATCGTGAAGAAGGCCGGCGCCGACGTGAACATCAGCTCCATCTCCGACGTGGCCCACGCCAACGGCAAGATCGCCATCGGCGAGGCCTCCTCGGTGCCCGCCGGCAAGTACGCCAACCAGGCGCTCGCCTCGGTCGGCCTCTACACGGGCGGCACGGACGGCGTGGACGGCACCTACGACGCCTCCATCGCCGACAGGATCGACCTCTGCGACAAGGTGGGCACCGTGGCCCAGCACGTGGCCTCCGGCGACGCGGTCGTGGGCTTCATCTACACCTCCGACCTGTACCGCTACGAAGGCGTCGAGACGGCCTACACCTGCCCGGCCGACTCGCACAAGACCATCCAGTACCCCGGCGCGGTGCTGAAGAACTCGAAGAACGCCGAGGAGTCGCAGAAGTTCCTCAACTTCTGCATGACCGACCCGTCCGCGCAGGAGGTCTTCTCCAGGTACGGCTTCCAGCTGGCCGAATAGGCACGCAGGTCGCACGAGGCGGACAAAACCGCAGCATGAAGAGGGATACAGGGGCGCCGCGCACCGACATGGACGCGGCGCCTTTCCCTTTCCCCCGCTGATGCGCGCTGCCCGCGCGCGCCCGCACCCGCCCCCTCTCCCCTCTCGCGCCTCCGCGCGCGAGGGCGCTTCACCGCATATGGCACCGCAAGCGTCCCCGCCCGCAGATGCGCACCCCACCCGGCCCGCTTCACCCGCCGCTTTCCCGCCCCGCCCCGCCACGTAGAAAGGCGCCACGTAGAAAGGCACGCGTATGAACCACACGACCACAAACCCCGCCGCACGCCGCCCGCGCATCGTCGCGGCCATCGTGGCCCTCTGCTGCCTTGCCGCGCTCGTCGGCGTATGGGCGCTGCCCGGCTCGGCGAACGCCAACAGCTCGTCGGCGGCCAGCCAGCAGATCCCCGCCCAGTCGGTGAAGCTCGACGGCGTGGACTTCGGCATCCAGGACTTCGAGCGCGTGCAGACGGGCTTCAAGAAGAAGTACCAGGGCGAGGACATGGGATTTGTCTTTCCCATGGGCGAGGGCAAGGGCGGGTGCCTCACGCTTGCCTCGACGGGCAAGAGCATCCTCGTCTACGTGCCGCCCGAGGCCGCGAAAGCCGCGGGGTTCGACGCGTCGGATGAAAACGACTGCATGAACCTGGAAAAGATGCTCCAGACGGCCGACGACGTGCTCTTCAACGGCGGCACGAAGCTCTCGTCGCTGTCGACGCCGTGGGTGTTCACGAGCGAGAAAAGCTACGAGCAAGACGGCATCGTCTACCGCTTCGACACCGAGATCGAAAGCGGCTACTACTACCTCGCGTGCACGGGCGACGGCGCGACCGACAGCAAGACCTGCGCCGAGTTCGTCTTGCGCGGCCAGCTCCTGCCGGCCTCCCAGGTGGTCGTCGCCGAAAGCGGCGGCTGGTTTGCCGACCTGATGGCCTTCCTCGACCCGGCCAACCTCGACTACCGCCCGCTGTGGGTGTCGCTCAAGACCTCGTTTGTGGCGATGGTCTTCATCTTCATCTTCGGCCTGCTCGTCGCGTGGCGCGCCATGCACGTGAAGAGCCGCTGGAAGGGCGTGTTCGACTCCATCTTCACCATCCCGATGGTCCTGCCGCCGACGGTGTGCGGCTTCATCTTGCTCGTGGTGCTGGGCCAGTCGAGCGTGACGGGGCGCTGGCTGATCGACCACGGCATCTCGCTTGTCTTCACCTGGCCTGCCGCCGTGATCGCGGCCGTGGTCGTGGGCTTTCCGCTGATGTATCGCACGGCGCTCGGCGCGTTCGAGTCGCTCGACGAGAACATGCTCGACGCGGCGCGCACGCTGGGCTGGTCGGAGCGGCGCATCTTCGCGCGCCTCATGCTGCCGCTGGCCTGGCCGTCGATCGCCTCGGGCCTCGTTTTGGCCTTCGCGCGCGCCATGGGCGAGTTCGGCGCGACGCTGTTCGTGGCCGGCAACTTCGCGGGCAGCACGCAGACCATGCCCATCGCCATCTACTTCGCGTGGATGGGCAACAACACCGCCGTGGCCGTGTTCTGGGTCGTCGTGGTCATCATCATCAGCTTCGTGATCATCTTGATCATCAACATCTACTCCGCGCACGTGGCGCGCTACCGCAGCGCGGGCGGCAAGCTCGCGAGCAAGGCCAAGGGCACCGACATGGAGCTGGGCAACGCAGCGGCCGACAGCGCGGGGCTGCTGCTGGACCGCGCGATGGCAGCCGAGCTTTTGGGCGTGGCGCCGCCGGACGACGAAGCCGGAGACGGCAAGGCCGGGGATGGTAAAGCCGGGCGCGGCGCGGGCACGGGCACGCACAGCGCGAGTCCCGCGGGCAAGAGCGGAGGCGCTGCGGCGGGCAAACGCGCCGGACGCAGCGAAACAGGCAGCGCCGCAGATGCGCTGGGCGACGGAAAGGAGGCGTAAGAGCCCATGGGACTGCAAGTGGACATCGTGAAAGAGCTCGCGAACTTCACCCTGGACGTGCACTTCGAGGCCGGCGCCGAGACGCTGGGCTTTCTGGGCGCGTCGGGCTGCGGCAAAAGCTACACGCTGCGCTGCATCGCCGGCGTGGAGACCCCCGACGAGGGGCGCATAGTGGTAAACGACCGCGTCTTCTTCGACAGCGAGAAGGGCATCAACTTGAAGCCGCAGCAGCGCAAGACCGCCCTGCTGTTCCAGAACTACCAGCTCTTCCCCAACATGACCGTCGAGCAAAACGTCGCCGCCGGCATGGACGCGGGGCTCGAGCGCGGCGCGCGCGAGGAGGCCGTGGGCAAGTACCTCGCCCTCTTCAACCTGCAGGGCTTCGAGAAGCGCTACCCCTTGCACCTGTCGGGCGGGCAGCAGCAGCGCGTGGCGCTTGCGCGCATGCTCGCGGCGCAGCCCGAGATCCTCATGCTCGACGAGCCGTTTTCCGCCCTCGACGCGCACCTGAAAGGCGCGCTGGAGCAAAACCTGCTCGACCTCTTCGACGTGTACCCGTCCACGATCCTCTACGTCAGCCACGACATCGACGAGGCGTTTCGCTTCTGCGACCGCATCGCGGTGGTGAACGAGGGCAAGATCGTGGACATGGGGCCGACCTCGCAGATCGTCGACCATCCCGCCTGCCGCGCGACCATACGCCTGTCGGGCTGCAAGAACATCTCGGCGGCGCGCAAAGTGGACGACCGCCACGTCGAGGCGACGGACTGGGGCGTCACGCTGCACGTGGAGTCCGGGGCGCATGTCCCCGACGACGTGCGCTACCTGGGGGTGCGCGCCTTCCATATGCGCCGGCTTGCGCCGGGGCACGGCCACGAGAACGCCTACGAGATGCGCGTGCACCGCGTCTCGGACAGCCGCTTCGAGCGCACGGTGCTGCTCACGCCGCCCAACGGCAACGAGGCCGCGCGCATACAGTGGAAGGTGGACAAGCTGGCCACGCCGGCCGACGAGCTGCCCGAGGCGGGCGACGTGCTGAACATGCACTTCGACGCCGACAAGCTCTACCTCGTGTCGAGCTGAGGCGCGGCGCGCGCAAGGGGCGCGCAGAAATCCCGCGCCGAGCTGCGCCGTCCCGCGTGTTTTGCACGTGAAGGCGCCGCGTGCTGCCGCGCGGCACGTCTCCCCTGCCACAGCACAAGGCCTCTTCCACATCGGAAGAGGCCTTTTTCGTGCGCAAATTTTCGAGCCCCTGCGCGCGCTGCACGCGATATGGGCAGGCGGCTACTTGCTGGCCGCTTTGACGGCCGCCTCCACGCTGGCCGAGACGGCCTGCGTGCCGCCGAAGATATAGCAGCCGTCCTCCTCGAGGGCCGACTTGTTCGGCTTCACCACGTTGCCCACGGTGCTGGAATTCTTGTCGTCGGCCAAGATCAGCACCGATCCCTGCCGGCCGCACAGCGCCGCGCCGGTGAGCGCGTCTTGGTAGCTGCGACCGCAGGCCACGCCCATGTGGCCGGCGATCATGCCCTCGCCAAGGCAGAAATCGGCGACCCTTCGGCTGGTGCCGTAGGCCGTGTTGCCCGCCAGCCGCGTCGGCTTCACCACCTGCTTTTCCACGGACGACGCCACGGCCTGCACCCCGCCCACGATGATGGTGCGGGTGAATCCGCCAGCCTTCAGCCTGGAGGCGGTGCCGGAGGTCAGCGTGCCGGAGCCGCCCTGCGCGAGGAAGATCGGCGCCCGCCGCGCATAGGCGTACGGCGCGATGGACAGCGCGTCTTGGTAGCTGCCGGCCGTGGCCACGATGGCATCGCTGCTCCACCCGCCGCGGGCCTTGCCGTACTCGTAGATCGCGCTCGCGGTGCCGACGGCGGTGGCGCCCGCCACGCGGTCCACGGTAGCACCCAGCCGCTTTATCTGCGCGACCACGGCATCCGAGACGGCCTCCGTGCCGCCCACGACGACGACCTTCTTCACCCCCTTGGCCTTGAGCAGGTTCGAGGTCGTGCTGGTCAGGCTCTGCGGGGCGGTCAAAAGTATCGGGCAATCGAGCAGCCCCGCCAGCCCGCTTGCCGCCAGCGCATCATGGTAGCTCTTGCTCGTGGCCACGACGGCCCATTCGCTGCTCTCCCAGCCCTCGTTCACAATCCGCCCCATCGTGCCGAACGCCGTGTTGCCGGCCAGGCGCTTCCACGCGCTCGCGCCGGCGTCCGGCAGCACGCTCGCGTACGCCTTCACGCAGTAGTTGTCGTACGCATATTCGGAGTTGGATGCATCGTCGCCGCTCAGTTGCGTCCATTTCTTGCCCAGCGACGAGGTCGAGAAGCTCTCCCCCTCGTTGACCACGGCCGTGGCCCCGAAGCTGTAGAGCCCCGCCGACGGCGACGCGTTTTGGCCCCGCGGCAGATACGACGCCCCGTCCTCGTCGGCCTGCGAGAACCACACGGCGTACTTCGCGCCCTTCTCCACGCGCACCTGCGCATCGAGCGCGATGTTCACGTAGCCCTCGCTGTCCGCGCGATACGTCCCTTCGGCGGCAGGCACGTCCGACACGTAGTCGTCGGGGGCCGTCGCCCCGTTTCGCAGCTTGTAGACCCGGTACTTCAAAGTGCGGTTCTTGCCGAAGTAGTAGGTGCCCACGTGGTGGACGCTCTGCCGCTCGGAAGCCGTGTAGACGTTGGCATACCAGCCGTCGTCGCTTTCGGGAAACAGCGTCGTCTGGGGCACGGCCATCACCTGCATGTAGTCGTACTGGTCGACGATCTCGGTGCTCGTGTCGATGTAGTCGCCCGTGTAGGAGTCGAGGTCGAACTCGAACGAGCAGGGGCGGTAGATGGAGTGGTCGTAGTAGGACAGCCAGAAATACCCCGACCCCTCTATGCCCCAGTCGCCGTACTCGGGGTCGTCGGCCGCCACGGAAGTCGAGCCCCAGGAGTTCTTCACGAGAAAGGCGCCGTTGCCCGGCGGCCGGTGCCCCTCGGTGAAATTGTCCGCGGAATAATCGTCGTCGTAGCCCACGATGCAGACCAGGTGGTTGGTATCGGTCTCCGCCTCGTCGGTCGTGTCGTTGTACTGGCACCAGTTGATGTAGTTCATGTACGGGTAGTAGCTGGCGCGATAGGCGACGACAAGCCCGCGCCCCTCGTTCAGCTCGGTCTTGGCCGCCGTCAGCGCGGACTCGTCGAGCGACCAGCTTGCGGTGTGCAAGAAGTCGAGGTAGTTCACCTTCTTCACCCGCGCGAGGCTGGTGAAGCGCTTGGTCTCGGGAAGCGACCAGTCCCCGTCGCCGCGGGTGCCCTCGGAGTTGCAGTACGGGGTGTCGGCCAGCCACGAGACGCCGATGCCCTGGGTGAAGCAGGAGGCGGGCAGAAGGACGTTAGCCCCCATGTTGAGCTTGCTTGTCTCGCTGGATTTGGGCGCCGTGCCCTCCCCTGCCTGCGTGGCCGCCGTGCCGGACAGCGTGGAGGCGTCCTCGGGCAGCGGGGTGTAGCCGAACCACGCCGTCTGCAGCGCGGAGAAGTCGAGGGCCGTCGGGGTCTGCCCCGTTTTTTGCGCGATGGCGCTCGCCAGGCTGATCTCGGCGGCGGCGTTCGAGGAAAACGACCAGCAGGTGCCCCAGTCGCCCTGGCTCTTCACCGAGGAGACGACGCCGCGCTCGCGCAGGTCAAGCGACTTCGGCAGCTCAGCGCTGGCGCCGAAGCCGTTTGCGCTCGCCTGGGCCGCGGCATCTGCCGCCACCTCCTCGTCGGTTTTCTTCTCCTTCTCGACCATCTCGACGATGGCGCCCCGGCTTTCCTGCGCGCGCGCCTCTTCTGCGGTCTTCACGTGCACGCCGTATGCCGTCTCGCCCGCCTGCAGCTGAGTGGGCTCTTCGGAGAGCTCCTTGCCTGCGTCCGCGACAGCCGACGACACAACGTCGGCGAAGGCCTGCGCAGACGGCAGGCACATAGAAAGGCACAGCGCCAGCGAGCACACGCACGCCAGAAGGCCCCGCGCGCATGCACGCCGCCGACCTGCGCGATTCAAGCGTGTCGAACGTGCCCTGCGTGTGTTCCCGTCCATGGTGCAGCCCCTTTCCGCGCGCGAAACATAACTAGTGAAAAGGGTAGCAAAAAGGGCCTCCCCGAGGGGAGGCCCTTTCATGCAGGCGGGCCGTTTCGTATGGTGAAAAACGCGCCCGCTCAACACCTCAAACGAGGCGAAAAGCTACTTGCTGGCCGTCTTGATGGTGTTCTCCACGTTCGAGGACACCGCCGCCGTGCCGCCGAAGATGTAGCAGCTCTTCTGCAGCTCGTTCTTGTGCGGCTTCACCACGTTGCCCACGGTGCTCGAGCTCTTGTCGTCGGCCAGG
>CAVAWX010000070.1:0-9146 GCA_963592385.1 Acidaminococcaceae bacterium
GCGGACGTCTCGCCGCTTGCGAACTGGAACACCTCCAAGGTGACGGACATGCAGTGCATGTTCTACTACATCAAGTCGACGGCGACGGGCGACTTGTCGGGCTGGGATGTCGCGGCCGTCACGAACCACACGAACTTCTGCAACCGCTCGGGCGTTACGCAGCCCAACTGGTGATGCAATCCGGCTGGGCGTCGTAGCTGCTCTCTCGACTTCTCGATCCTGCTGCGGAGCAGCGCAATGAAGGGCGATAAAGATGCGCCCCGAATGTCATTTGCTCTCGACATTGCTTCGCCGTGGAGAAGTGTGGTGAGGTTCGACGGGGCTTTGCAGGCGTCTTCGTCCTGCAAAAAAGCATGTGCCTTAGGGGGGGCGCGGGGGTGTGCCCCGGCGCAGTTCCACAGCGACGCGAACAGCCCAGTGGGCTGTTCGCCAAAGCGAGGACTGTTTGAGCACGGGGTACGCCCCCGCGCCCTCCTGTGCCGCCCCGATGCTTTCCGCGTTCGCCCTGCGAGAGCGCTTGCCTTTTGGTGCCCCCGTTTACTCGCGGAGCGCGGTCTAAGGCGATGCGTCCTTTCACCCGGCCGGACGTGGCGTCGCGTGACGCGCGGGTAACGGATGGGGCGACTCTGCGCAGAAAACTTGACATGAAGCGACTTAGATTTTATTGTAACGAACGTACAAGAGCATCTACGCGACTCATGGAAAGGACTGATACTCATGGGAAAGATCATAGGCATCGACTTGGGCACCACCAACTCGGCCATGGCCGTGCTCGAGGGCGGCGAGCCCACCATCATCGTGAACGCCGAGGGCGACCGCACCACGCCGTCCGTCGTCGGCTTCCGTAAAGACGGCGAGCGCGTCGTGGGCAAGGCGGCCAAGAACCAGGCCGTCACGAACCCCGAGAACACCGTCGCGTCCATCAAGCGCTTCATCGGCCGCAACTACGATGAGACCTCGTCCGAGCGCAAGACCGTGGCCTACAAGGTGGTCAAGGGCAAGGACGGCCGCAACATGGTCGACATCGACGGGCACGAGTACACGCCCGAGGAGATTTCGGCCATGGTGCTGCAGAAGCTGAAGGCCGACGCCGAGAAGTACCTGGGCGAGACGGTCTCCGAGGCGGTCATCACCGTGCCGGCCTACTTCAACGACGCGCAGCGCCAGGCCACCAAGGACGCGGGCAAGATCGCCGGTCTCGACGTCAAGCGCATCATCAACGAGCCGACGGCCGCCGCGCTGGCCTACGGCCTGGACAAGAAGGCGCAAGACGAGAAAATCCTCGTCTTCGACTTGGGCGGCGGCACCTTCGACGTGTCGGTGCTCGAGCTGGGCGACGGCGTCTTCGAGGTGCTGTCCACCGCCGGCGACAACCACCTGGGCGGCGACGACTGGGACCAGCGCGTCATCGACTGGATGGCCGACAAGTTCCAGCAGGACAACGGCATCGACCTGCGCAAGGACCCCATGGCCCTGCAGCGCCTGAAGGAGGCCGCCGAGAACGCCAAGAAGCAGCTCTCCTCGGCTCAGCAGACCCAGATCAACCTGCCCTTCATCACCGCCGACGCCTCTGGCCCCAAGCACCTCGACTACACCCTGACCCGCGCTGAGTTCGAGAAGATCACCCGCGACCTTCTCGACCGCTGCAAGGGCCCGGTCACCAAGGCCCTCCAGGACGCCAACCTCCAGATCTCCCAGGTCGACGAGGTCATCCTCGTGGGCGGCTCCAGCCGTATGCCCGCCGTCCAGGACCTCGTGAAGTCCATGACCGGCAAGCAGCCCAACATGTCCGTCAACCCCGACGAGGTCGTTGCCGACGGCGCGGCTGTCCAGGGCGGCGTCCTGACCGGCGACGTCTCGGGCATCCTGCTGCTCGATGTCACCCCGCTGTCCCTTGGCGTCGAGACCATGGGCGGCGTCATGACCAAGATGATCGACCGCAACACCACCATCCCGACCTCCAAGACCGAGGTCTACTCCACCGCCGCGGACAACCAGACCTCCGTCGAGATCAACGTCCTGCAGGGTGAGCGCGAGTTTGCCCGCGACAACAAGTCGCTCGGCAAGTTCCAGCTCACCGGCATCCCGGCCGCCCGCCGCGGCGTGCCGCAGATCGAGGTCACCTTCGACATCGACGCCAACGGCATCGTGAACGTCTCGGCCAAGGACCTGGGCACGGGCAAGGAGCAGAAGATCACCATCTCCGGCTCGACCGCGCTGTCCGATGAAGAGGTCGAGCGCATGGTGGCCGACGCCAAGGAGCACGAGAGCGAGGACGCCGAGCGCAAGGCGGCCATCGAGGCGCGCAACCAGGCCGATTCGCTGGTCTACGCCACGGAGAAGTCGCTCGGCGACCTGGGCGACAAGGTGCCGGCGGACACGAAGTCCGACGTGGAGGCCAAGGTCGCGGCGCTGAAGGATGTGCTGGGCAACGAGGACGCGCCCATCGACGACATCAAGGCCAAGACCGAGGAGCTGCAGCAGGCCAGCTACAAGTTGGCTGAAATCGCCTACAGCGACGCGAACGCGGCGGCGGGCGGCGCGGCCACGCCGGGCAACCAGGCCTCCGGCACCTACGACACGAGCGGCGCGGCGGACGTGGCCGGCGACGACGCCGATGTGGTCGACGCCGACTACGAGGTCGTGGACGACGACGAGAGCGGCAAATAATGGCGGCGGCCGAGGACAAGGCGGCGCAGGAAGCGCAGGCGGCCGAGGTGGACGCGCAGGTTGAGGATGTGGCCGGCGACGGCGCGGCTGTTGGGGCCGCGCCCGTCGGGGCGGCGGAAGCCGTCGAGGCCGAGGTCATCGACTTTGCCGAGGCGCGCGCGAAGGCGGGTGAAGGCGACGGCGGCGAGGATGCTGCCGGCGCCGACGCGGCTGACGCGGCCGGTGAAGCGGGCGAGGCGTCTGAAGGCGCCGGCGCCGACCCGGCCGCCGAGCTGCTGCAAGCCGCCCAGAAAAAGGCCGCCGAGCTGCAAGACCGCTACGCGCGCCTGCAGGCCGAGTGGGACAACTTCCGCAAACGCACGAGCGCGGAGCGCGACTCGGAGCGCGCGCGTGCGGCGGAAAGCCTCGTGAAGGACCTGCTGCCCGTGCTCGACGACCTGGAGCGCGCCTTGAAGCACGCGAAGGAAAGCGGCGAGGGCGGCACCCTGGCCGACGGCGTCGAGGCCGTGCAGACGAAATTCCTGCAAATCTTGGGCAAGCACCAGGTCTCGCAGGTCGAGGCCGAGGCGCAGCCCTTCGACGTGAACTGCCACCAGGCGGTGGGCACGACCGAGGACGCGAGCGTGCCCGAGGAGACGGTCGTGCAGGTCTACCAGCAGGGCTACCGCATGGGCGACAAGGTCATACGCCCGGCCATGGTGGTCACGAGCACGGGAGGCCCGGCGCGCGAGCCAGACGACGGCGGCGCGAACGCGAACGCAGGTGCGGACGCGGCCCCTGCAGGCGACGGCGGCCAAGAGGGCTGACGGGAGCGCAGGCAGGCGCGGACAGACGGCAAGGACACGACGGGACGCGCTGTGAAAAGGCGCGTTTCGTTTTTACGAGGAAAACGACGGGCGGCGGCGCTGATGTGCGCCCCACCCGCCGACGAGTACAGAAAAGCGACGAACACAGAAGAAGGTAGGTGAGCGCTATGGCACAGAAGAGAAGCTACTACGACGTCCTCGGTGTGAAGAAAGGCGCTTCCGCCGACGAGATAAAGAAGGCATTCCGCAAGCAGGCGCAGAAGTTCCACCCGGACGCCGGCGGCGACGAGGAGAAGTTCAAAGAGGTGAACGAGGCCTATGAGGTCTTGGGCGACGAGAAGAAGCGCGCCCAGTACGACCGTTTCGGCGCGGTGGGCGATTTCTCCTCCTGTGGGCCGGGCGGCGGCTGCGGCGGGGGCGGACGCGGCGGCAGGCGCACCTACACCTACCGCGGCGACGGCTCCGGCTTCGGCGGCGGCTTTTCCGACTTCGACTTCGGCGACATCTTCGACAACATACGCAGCGGCGAGGGCGCGTTCGGCTCGAACTGGGACTTCAACATCAACCGCGCGCGCAAAGGCCAGGACCTGCAGGTGAACCTCGACCTGAGTTTCGCCGAGGCGTTTTCCGGCACGACGAAGAAGGTCACCATACGCATCCCGTCCAACGGCCAGGAGCAGTCCATCAACGTGAAGGTGCCGGCCGGCGCGGTGGACGGCGGCAAGCTGCGCTACCACGAGAAGGGCGAATACGGCAAAAACGGCGGCAAGCGCGGCGACCTGGTCGTCGTCACGCACATCGACGCGCATCCGTTTTTCACGCGCGAGAGAGCCGACGTGGTCTTGCAGCTGCCCGTGAGCTTCGACGAGGCGGCGCTGGGCGCGACGGTCGTGGTGCCCGCCCCCGACGGCACGAAGGTGAAGCTGCGCGTGCCGGCCGGCAGCCAGGACGGATCGACGCTGCGGGTGAAGGGCAAGGGCGCCCCGAAGCTGAAGGGCTCGGGCTGCGGCGATTTGAAGGTGCGCCTGTGCGTGCGCGTGCCGAAGAGCCTGAACGCCGAGCAGAAGAAGGCGCTGCAGGCATTTGCCGAGGCAGGCGATGGCGCGGGCGAGAAGATGCGCGCGGTGATAGACGAGGCCGTGGCGGCGCAGGCGCCGGCGCAAGGAGCCGCGTAGAGGCCGCGGCTGCGGGTCGTGGGCCGTGGCGCACGTGGCGGCATTGCAACTGCGGCGCGACGCGGACGTCGCGTGAGGGAAAGGCGAGACGATGGCAAAAGCAGACAAGAACAAGCCGTTGTACATGATCAGCGTGGCGGCAGACCTCGCGGGCCTTCACCCGCAGACCCTGCGCATCTACGAGAGCAAGGGGCTGGTGAAGCCCAAGCGCACCGGCGGCAACACGCGCATGTACTCGCAGGCCGACGTCGAGCGCCTGGAGCTGATCAGCCAGCTGACCGACGAGGGCATCAATTTGGCCGGCGTCATCCGCATACTCGACATGCGCGAGCGCATGGACGAGCTGCGACGCGAGGCCGACGAGCTGCGCGAGCAGATGCAGCAGGCCGCCGACCAGCTGCGCGAGATGCAGGTGCGGGCGACGATCCGCAATCTGGTGAACAAGCCCAACCACGCGCGCATGCTGGGCGAGGCGGCAAGCCCCGAGGCCATCGACGAGCTGCTCGGCGGCGGCGAGTAGGGGCGGGTGAAGGGGCGCATCGCAACGGCGCCGCGCCCGCGCGCAAGCGCGCGGGCGCGGCATCCCCTTTCACCATGGAACACGCGCGCGGCAGCGCAAGCTTCGGGGCGCGAGCAACCGCCTCGAGCCGCCCGCGTGCTCGCGCGAGGGAAATTGAAAACTGAATAGCGAGAGGATGATCGACATGAGAATAGACAAACTGGCAGTGACGGCCCAAGAGGCCCTGCAAAATTCCGTGACCATCGCGGCCGACGCCGAGGCGGCGCAAGTCGAGCCCGTGCACCTGCTGAAGGCGCTGCTCGACGCGCACGAGGGCAACCTCAACGCCATCGTCGAGCGCATCGGCGCGGACACAGCGACGCTTTCCGCCGAGGTGGACCGCGCCATCGCCGCCGCCCCGAAGGTCAGCGGCTCGCGCAGCATGCCGCGTGCGAGCGACGCGCTGGCCGACGTGGTGGACGCCGCCGTGAAGGGCGCCGAGAAGATGGGCGACGCCTTCGCGACGACCGAGCACCTGCTGATCGCGCTGGCCGGCGACAAAGGCGACGCGGGCAAGATCTTGTCCGTGGCCGGCATCACCAAAAAGCGCATCGAGCAGGTCTACGACGAGCTGCGCGGCGACACGCGCGTGACCGACCGAGAGGGCAAGACGCAGTTCGAGGCCTTGTCGCAGTACGGACAGAACCTGACCGAGGCCGCGCGCGAGGGCAAGCTCGACCCCGTGATCGGCCGCAACGACGAGATCCGCCACACCATCCAGGTGCTTTCGCGGCGCACGAAGAACAACCCCGTGCTGATCGGCGAGCCGGGCGTGGGCAAGACGGCCATCGTCGAGGGGCTGGCGCAGCGCATCGTCAACGGCGACGTGCCCTCCACCCTGCGCGACCGCGAGGTCGTGGCGCTCGACATGGGGGCGCTCGTGGCCGGCGCGAAGTACCGCGGCGAGTTCGAGGACCGCCTGAAGGCCGTGCTGCGCGAGGTGGGCGAATCCGACGGCAAGATCATCTTGTTCATCGACGAGCTGCACACGATCGTGGGCGCGGGCGCAGGCGAGGGCAGCCTGGACGCGGGCAACATGCTCAAGCCCGCCCTGGCGCGCGGCGAGCTGCACGCCATCGGCGCGACGACCCTCGACGAGTACCGCAAGTACATCGAGAAGGACTCGGCGCTCGAACGCAGGTTCCAGCCCGTCATGGTGAACGAGCCCGGCGTCGAGGAGACCATCTCGATCCTGCGCGGCATCAAGGAGAAGTACGAGATCCACCACGGCGTGCGCATCCAGGACGCGGCCATCGTCGCGGCCGCCGAGCTGTCCAACCGCTACATCACGGACCGCTTCCTGCCCGACAAGGCCATCGACCTCGTGGACGAGGCCGGCAGCCGCCTGCGCATGGAGATCGACTCGATGCCCGAGGAGATCGACCTGCTCGACCGCAACCTCACCCAGATGCAGATCGAGGAGCAGGCGCTGATGAAGGAGGAGGACGCCGCCTCCAAGGAGCGCCTGGAGGAGCTGCGCGGGCAAATCGCCGAGGCGCGCCAGGAGCTCGACCGCCAGCGCGCGCAGTGGGCCAACGAGAAGGACGCCATCAACCGCGTGCAGGAGCTGAAGGCGGCCATCGACCAGGCGCAATACGACGAGGAGCGCTTCACCCGCGAGGGCGATTTGTCGGCGGCGTCCGAGATCCGCTTCGCGAAGATCCCGCAGCTGCAAGCCGAGCTCGAGGCGGCCACGCGTGCCGTCGAGGACAAGCAGACGGCCGAGGACGGGCTGCTGAAGGAGGAGGTCACCGCCGAGGACATCGCCGACGTGGTCAGCAACTGGACCGGCGTGCCCGTCTCGAAGATGATGGAAGGCGAGATGGCCAAGCTCGCGGGGCTGGAAGACCGGCTGCACGAGCGCATCATCGGGCAAGACGAGGCGGTGTCTGCCGTGGCGGCCGCCGTGCGCCGCAGCCGCGCGGGGCTGTCCGACCCGAACCAGCCCATCGGCAGCTTCCTGTTTCTGGGGCCGACCGGCGTGGGCAAGACGGAGCTGACCAAGCGCCTGGCCGAGCTGCTCTTCGACAGCGAGAAGGCCGTCGTGCGCATCGATATGTCCGAGTACATGGAGAAGTTCTCAGTGCAGCGCCTGATCGGGGCGCCCCCGGGATACGTGGGCTACGAGGAAGGCGGCCAGCTGACCGAGGCCGTGCGCCGCAGGCCCTACAGCGTCGTGCTGCTCGACGAGGTGGAAAAGGCGCATCCCGACGTGTTCAACGTGCTGCTGCAGGTGCTCGACGACGGGCGGCTGACCGACGGGCAGGGGCGTGTGGTCAGCTTCAAGAACACGATCATCGTCATGACGAGCAACGTGGGCAGCCAGGCGATTCAGGCCGCCGAGGAGGCCGGCGCGGGTGAAGAGGCGCGCAAGGCGCAGATCGAGCAGGCGCTGCGGGCGACCTTCAGGCCCGAGTTCTTGAACCGCATCGACGAGATCATCGAGTTCGCGAGCTTGGACATCGGCGATTTGGAGCAGATTGTGGACCTGCAGCTGGCCGACGTGGCCGGGCGTCTGGCCGACCGGCGCATCAAGCTGGAGGTCACGCCGGCGGCGCGTGAGCGGCTGGCCATGGACGGCTACGACCCGGTGTTCGGGGCCCGGCCGCTGAAGCGCCTCGTGCAGCACCAGGTGGCCGACCGCGCGGCCAACGAGATCGTGGCCGGACGCGTGCGCGAGGGCGACACGCTGGTCATCGACTTCGACGAGAGCGGCGCGGGCGGCGGGGATGCTGCGGGCACGGGCGGCCTCGGCGGCGCGGGCGGCGGCGACTACACGACTACCGTGCAGGCGCCCGTGGGCTCCTCGTCGTAGACGCATCCTAGCTTGCGTGGCAAAACTTACCATGTCAACACCTTACCAAATGTGGTAAGGTGTTGACATGACGAACTACGAGAAGATATACGAGATCGCAGCCGACAACTATGGGTTGATACGCTCTGCGCAGGCAAAGGCTGCCGGCATCTCCGACAAGGAGATGTGCGCAATAGCCAAACGCGGCAGGATGGATAGGATCGGCTACGGCGTCTACAGGATAAGAGACTACATCCCCGTCCAAAACGACCCGTTTGCCGAGGCCGTGGCCCTAGTGGGCGAGGGCGCTTTTCTGTATGGTGAATCCGTCCTCGGAATGCTCGAGCTCATGCCCTTCAACCCAAACTACATCTATGTCGCGACGTCCAAGCGCGTGAGGAAACGCCTGCCAAGAAACATCAGGTTGGTCAAAGCCCCCGCATCAACGAAGGCAAGCGTGTATGAGGGAATCTCATCTCAGAGCGTTTTCGATGCAATCTTGTCGTGCACAAAAGAGGTGGAGGCGAGCAGGCTTGCGGCGGCAGCTAGAGAAGCGCGCCGACAGGGATATATCACCGCCCAGGAACAAGGAAAGCTAGCAAAGGAGATCGGCAGATGCAAACTCCAAACAGCGTGAGGCACTTAGACAACGCGATACGCCGCATCGCAGGCCAAGACGGCTACGTGGGTGCAAGAACGCTCATCGCGAATGCCATCGTTGCGCATCTGCTTCCAGACGGCGTCGTGAAAGGCGGCTCGTCCTTGAAGTTTCGTTATGGGGACAGCACGACGCGCTTCACAACGGATCTCGACACGGCAAGAAGAGTGGAAATCGACCAGTTTCTGCAAGACCTGGCTGCTGCCCTAGATGAGGGCTGGTGCGACTTCACCGGCAGGGTTGTGGTGGGCAGGCAAGCCAAGCCTTGTCGCCTTTCGATCTCGAATCTCGTCAATTCAAGATTCTAGGCGGCGGCCGCTTTCCGCGCACGCCCGGTGGGTCTGCGGCCAGCGGCCGTGACGCCAACAACCGTCACGCGATCCGCAAAGCTCAAACAGCCCCTCGCGATTAGTGAATTTGCAGCATCCGACCTGCGAGGCAATCGCAGCGCTAGACGAGCAGGACGCAGGGTTCGTCGTAGGCA
>CAVAWX010000071.1:0-9033 GCA_963592385.1 Acidaminococcaceae bacterium
GCGGCCGTCAAGTTCGCCGCCGCGCGGCTCTTCGCGCAGTTCGCACAAGCAAGCGAAAAGCTCCCCGGACCGAAAGGGCGACAAAGAGCTGCCCGCAAGGCTAGAGGACGCGCGTGACGCAGCCGACGCAAGCGGGGCGCCGAAGGTTCAAATGGGATGCAAGGAGATGCGCCCTGCGCCTTAGGCGTCCACGATGGACAAAAGCTCGGCCGGCGCGTCGATGATGTGGGCGGGCTGCTGGGCCTCCAGGGTCTCGCGCGTGCGAAAGCCCCAGGTCACGCTCACGCCGGTGCAGCCGGAGGCCTTCGCCACCTGCGCGTCCGGCTCGGAATCCCCCACGTAAAGCGCGCAGTCCGCCGAGCTGGAGAGCGCCTCGAGCGCCGCGAACGCCATGTCCGGCGCGGGCTTGGGCGGGACGTCGTCGGTGCGCCCGACCGCCACGGAAATGTGGTCGGCAAACCACTTCTGGCGCAAGGCCTCGGTGTCGCGGGCGATCTTGTTGCTGACAACGGCCATCTTCACCCCGCGCTCCTTCAGCGCCGCGAGCAGCTCCATCACCCCGTCGTAGGGGCGCGTCGTGTCGTCGCGGTGCGCCTCGTAGTGCGCGTTGAAATCGGCGAAGACCTGCTTGAACTCGGGCGAATCCGTCGCGTAGGCATGGTGCGTGAGCAGCTCGATCAGCACGATGGAACCGTAGCCGGCCGCCAGGCGCACCTCGTCGGCGCTCGCCTGCGGCAGCCCCGCGCGCGCGAGCGCGTAGTTCACCGACGCGCCCAGGTCGTCGAGGGTGTAGAGCAGGGTGCCGTCCATGTCGAACAGCACGGTGTCGTATCTCGCGGGCATGCGCGCCTCCTCGTCTCGAAAAACATTCGGCGCGATTCTAGCGCAGCCGGCGCGGCGCTGCGCCCCGCCTTTTTCGTGGCGCTATTCCTCGCGCCACTTCGGCAGCTCGGGCCAGTTCTGCTCGACCTCGCCGATCTTTTTCTTGCGCAGCAGAAAGACGGCCAGCGCCACGTCGAAGGCGCATATCGCGAACGGCAGCAGGCTGAATTCGCCGCCGGTCATGCTCGTGAGCGTGGTGGTGTCGACGCCGAACAGCCAGATGCCCGACGATGCCAGGATGTCGTTGAGCGCGTGGATGAAGGCCACGACCCAGATGTTGCCCGTGCGGTAGTAGATGGCGCAAAACATCACGCCGCCGCCTGCCGCCGAGAAGATCTGGCCGAACACGAAGGAGGAGTCCAGCGACAGGAAGTTGCCCATGTGCAGCAGGCCGAAGAGGATGCCGGTGATGATGGCGGCCTTCCAGATGCCGGCGCGCGAGGTGCCGAAATGCTCCAGCAGGGTCGTGCCCACGACGCCGCGGCAGGTCAGCTCCTCGCCAAGTCCCACGAACAGGTAGCTGACGACCATGAGGACCGAGGCGATGTTGAAGACGGGCACGGTGCCGAAGTGCTGCTCCATCTCGGCGGGGTCGGTGGTGGCGGCGGCGATGATGAACATGACCAGCAAGACGGAGTAGATGCCCAGCGGCACGCCGGCGACGCCCAGACCGTCCACGAAGCCCGAGCCCTTCTTCTTCATGATGGAGGCGCGGCCGACGGCCAGCAAGATGAGAAACGCGGTGAGCGCGAGGAAGCTGTCGCAGAAGATGGTGCCCAGGGCCTCGTCCATGCGGTTGTCGAGCGCGACGCCGGAGGTGATGAGGCCGTAGAGGCTGCCGGCCACCTTGATGCCGACTACCCAGCACACGACCAGGCACAGCACGCAGAACACGACGGAGTATTTCTTCCGGAACTTTTTCAACGCTGCGAGCATCTTCACTCCCCTCCTCGCCGCCCGCCCCGCGCGCGTGCGGGACTTGCGGCATCCTTCGTTTCGGCGCCGTGCGTGCCGTGTGTATCGTGCGTGCCGTGCATGCTGCATGGTCGCGCGCCCATACGGCGTGCGACGTGCAGCCTGCGCTTTGCGGCGTCGTTGCATATCGGCAAAACGTAACAACTATACAGGAAGAAAACGAGGCAGCACGCGAAAAACACAAGGTCAGGCGCGGTTTTTCACGATGCACCGCATGCGTCCAAACTTGACAACGTGCGACTTAGATTTTTTGCGACATAGTGAAGCACGTAACATGTGCGTGACAGGTCAAGCCATGTGCGCGGCGCGGCTCTAGAATCGCGGGCAAGCAAAGCGAGAGGGCGGCGGACACGCACACGTGCACGCGGCAGACACGCACGCGAACGAACGCGCGGCGCGGCGCCCCCTTTCACCGGCACACCACGACGGAAAGGACGGACACGCACCATGCGCAAGTTCAAGACGGAAAGCAAGAAGCTCCTCGATTTGATGGTGAACTCCATCTACACGAACAAGGACATCTTCCTGCGCGAGCTGATCTCCAACGCCTCAGACTCCCTCGACAAGGTCTACCTGAAGGCGCTGCAAGACGGCGACAAATCCATCGTGCGCGGCGACCTGGGCATCGAGCTGGCCGTGGACCGCGACGCGCGCACCATCCGCATCTCCGACAACGGCATCGGCATGACGGACGCCGAGCTGGAGAAAAACCTCGGCACCATCGCGCACTCCGGCAGCCTCGAGTTCAAGGAGGGTGAAGAGGCGCAGGCAAACGAGGAAGTGGACATCATCGGGCAGTTCGGCGTCGGCTTCTACTCGTCGTTCATGGTGGCCGACAAGGTCGTCGTCACGACGCGCCCCTACGGCTCGGAGCAGGCCTGGCGCTGGGAAAGCGACGGCCTGGAGGGCTACACCATCTCCGAGGCCGAGCGCGACGCCCGCGGCACCGACATCGTCTTGCACGTGCGCGAGAACACCGGCGAGGGCGAGGCCGCCGAGGACTACGACCACTACCTCGGCCAGTACGCCATCCAGGAGCTGGTGAAACGCTACAGCGACTACGTGCGCTACCCCATACGCATGGACGTGGAGAAGTCGCGCCAGAAGCCCAAGCCCGACGACGCCGGCGACGACTACACGCCCGAGTACGAGAACTACGTCGAGACCGAGACGTTGAACTCCATGACCCCCATCTGGACGCGCAAGAAATCCGAGGTCACCGACGAGGAGTACGCCGAGTTCTACAAGTCCGAGTTCCACGACTTCGCCGACCCGCTGCTGACCATCCCGCTGCACGCCGAGGGCACGCTGAACTACGACGCGCTGCTCTTCGTGCCGTCCAAGGTCCCCGAGGCCTTCTACACCAAGGATTTCAAGAACGGCCTTGCGCTCTACAGCTCGTCGGTGCTGATCACCGACGCGTGCGAGGAGCTGCTGCCCGAAGCGTTTTCCTTCGTGCGCGGCGTCGTGGACAGCCCCGATCTGAACCTGAACATCTCGCGCGAGATGCTGCAGCAAGACCGCCAGCTGAAGGCCATCGAGCGGCGCATCGAGAAGAAGGTGAAGCAGGAGCTGGAGAAGCTGCTTGAAAGCGACCGCGAGAAGTACGAGCAGTTCTACGAGCAGTTCGGGCACGCGCTGAAGTACGCCATCTACTCCAGCTACGGGATGCGCGCCGAGCTGCTGAACGACCTGCTGCTGTTCTACTCGGCCAAGGAAGAGAAGCTCGTCACGCTGAAGGAGTACGTCGAGCAGGACGGCGAGGAGAAGGGAAGCATCTTCTTCGCGGCCGGCGACACCGTCGAGCACCTGGCCAAGTCCACGAACGTGAAGGCCGTGCTGGACAAGGGCCACGACGTGCTGCTGTGCGGGATGCAGATCGACGAGTTCACCCTCATGTCCATCGGGCGCTACGGCGAGCACGACCTGCGCAACGTGGCCAGCGAGGATCTGGGGCTGGAAAGCGACGAGGAAAAGGAAGCCGCCGAGAAGGTCGACGCCGACAACACGGACCTGTTCGCGCAGATGAAAGAGGCGCTACCCGAGTCCGTCGAGGCGGTCGTGGCTTCCACGCGCCTGTCCGAGGCGGCCGCGTGCATCACGGCGGCAGGCCCGGTCTCGCTGTCGATGGCGAAGTACTTCGCGTCGATGCCCAACAGCGAGGAGGCGCCCAAGCCCAAGTACAAGCTCGAGGTGAACCCCGGGCACGACGTGTTCGCGACGCTGCAGGCCGCGCACAAAGACGGCGACGAGGAGAAGGTCGCCGCGTACGCGAAGCTGCTCTTCGACCAGGCGCTGCTCGCCGAGGGGCTGCCCATCGACGACCCGCTGGCCTTCAACGCGGCCGTGTGCGCGCTGATGGACTAGAAGGGTGAAGAGGGTGGCCGCGGGCAGCGCGCAAGCGCTGCCCGCGGCCACTTCACGCAAGTTCACGAAAAACGGTCGCCTCCGGCCCAGCCGTTTACGAAGCGCGTGCGGGCGCTCGAACCACAAGATAGAGTGTTTTTTTGAAAAACAGCCACAATCACTAGTTGTTTTGTGCTAACATCCGCCCCAAGTTGCACTATCTGTTGCAATGCCCTGCAGCAGCGATGTACCTGTTCATTCTGCACCCGCACGGGACGCCCGTCCCTGCAGAAAGGAGCGACGTCGCCATGCACGCTGCACGGGCACACCTCGAAGGCGCGGTGGTCTGACATGCGCCTCATCCGCCTCTTCACGCGCACCTACATCCGCAACGACATGTACATACGGCGCCACCGCCGCATCTTCTCGCGGCGCAGCGGCTACCGCCTGCGCATCATGCGCTAGAAGGCGCCCGCCTCCTCGCCGCTACGTCTACAATAGCGCCACCTGTCCCCTTCACCATGAGGAAAGGCGCCTTTCATGCGCTATGAAGACAAGCTGCGCCAAGCCGACCGCGAGGCCCGCGCGGCGCTCGCGGGCCTTGCCGCGACCATCGTCGTGTGGGCGGTCTGCGGATTCGGTCTCGCCCCCAGCGGCATCTACGTGTGCGCCACGCCGCTGTGGGTCGTCGCGGGCTGCGGCGGCACCTTCCTGTTCACCGTGGGCGTGGCCGTCTGGATGGCCTGCCACGTGATGAAAGACGTAGGGCTCGACGACGAGGACGCGGCGCGCGCGGACGGATGCGACGCTGCGCACGGCAGCGGACGCGGCGGCAACGGACGCGGCGGTAACGAGAACGGCGCCGCATGCGACGCCGCGCACGACGCCACATGCGGAGCCGCACCCGCCCCGGCGAAAGGGGCGCGCCCGTGAACGACGCCCTGCTCGCCCTCGGCCCCACCATCGCCTTCCTCGCCGTCTCGATAGCGCTTGCCGCCTACATGCGCGCGCGCTCGCGCAAAAGCGGCGCCGGGTTCGCGACCGAGTACTTCATCGCCAACCGCTCGCTCGGCGGCTTCGTCTTGGCCATGACGACGGTGGCCACCTACGGCTCGGTCAGCTCGTTTGTGGGCGGCCCGGGCCAGGCGTGGCAGGTCGGCTTCGGCTGGGTCTACATGGCGGCCGTGCAGACGACGGCGCTGTTTTTGCTCTACGGCATCATGGGCAAGAAGCTCGCGCTGGTCAGCCGCCGTCTCGGCGCCGTCACCGTGGTCGACGTCATCCGCGCGCGCTACCGCTCGGACGCGCTCGCCAACCTCAGCGCCGCCGTGATCGTCTGCTTCTTCGTCGCGATGATGGTCGCGCAGTTCGTGGGCGGCGCCAAGATCTTCGAGGCGGTGACCGGCCAGAGCTACGTGATAGGCCTCGCTCTGTTCGGGCTGGCCGTCGTCGTCTACACCACCGTCGGCGGCTTTCGAGGCGTGGCGGCCACCGACGCGCTGTGCGGCGTCGCGATGCTCGTGTGCATCGTCGTGCTCGCCTGCGGGCTGCTGTCCGCGGGCGGCGGCTGGGAAAGCATCATGGAGCGCATCGGCCGCGACAGCCCGGCGCTGCTCGACCCGCTTGCCGGCGGACAGATGCCGCTCGGCCTCTACGCCACGCAGTGGATGCTCGTGGGCATCTTCACCTTCGCGCTGCCCCAGTCCGTCGTGCGCTGCATGGGCTTTCGCGACGAACGCGCCCTGCGCCGCGCGCTCGTCGTCGGTACTGTCGTCATCGGCGTCATGATGATCGCCGTGACCGCGCTGGGCGTGCTGGCCCGCGGCGTGCTCGCAGGCCCGCTGTCCGACTACGGCGGCTCGGTGGACAACATCATCCCCGCCGCCATCGTGCAAAGCCTGCCGCCCGCGCTGGCCGGCGTCGCCATCGTCGGCCCGCTTGCCGCATCCATCTCGACGGTCAGCTCGCTTCTGATCAGCGCGTCGAGCTCCATCGTGAAAGACGTGTGGATGCACCGGCGCGAGACGTCCGGCCGCCCCGTGCTCGAGCGGGCCGTGGCGCGACGCTCGCAGCTGTTCACCCTGGGCGTCGGCCTGCTCGTCTTCGTCTTGGCCATCGTGCCGCCCGACCTCATCTGGAAGATGAACATGTTCGCCTTCGGCGGGCTGGAGACGGCGTTTTGCTGGGTGCTCGTGGCCGGGCTGTACTGGCGGCGGGCCACCGCGCGGGGGGCGCTTTTGTCGATGGCGGGCGGCGTGCTCGTCTACTGCGTCCTCATGGCCGCGGGAATCACTCCCTTCGGCCTGCACCAGATAGCCACGGCCATGCCCGTCTCGCTCGGCCTGATGGTCGTAGGGTCGCTGACCGGGCCGAAAAACGAGCCCGACGAGGTGTTTTTCCCCGCGCGCGCGGCAGATGCGGAAAAGGAGTGCGCATGCACGAGTTCAGTTTGATACAGGGCATCATCGACTCGGTCGCGCCCGTCGCCCGCGAGCACGGCGCGCGCAAGGTGACGTCCATCGCGCTCGACATCGGGCGCCTGACCGAGGTGGACCGCGAGTGCATGGACTTCGCCTTCACGGCGGTCACCGACGGCGACGCGCTCTTCGACGGCGCGGAGCTGACCATGAACTTCATCGAGCCGCGCTCGAAATGCCTCGACTGCGGGGCGGAGTTCGAGCACGACCGCTTCCACCGGCGCTGCCCCACGTGCGGCTCGGACGTGACGAGCATCGTGGCCGGCCGCGAGCTGAACATCGCGTCGATGGAGATAGAGTCCGACGACGACGATGGGGATGACGGCTGACGGAGACGGCGAAAAGCCGCACGTGCATCACGGCCGCAGCCACAACGAGCGCGACTCACGAAAAGGAGCTGCCAACCTGACGGCAAAAGAGCGGAAAATGACTGAACTGGTTTCTCGCGCATGGGAAAATCGAAGTGGCAAACCCTCGTATAGTCTGGAGATTACGCCTTGACAGAGGAGAGCCGGTTCAAATCCGGAAGTTTGCCGGCAAAGCCGCTTTTCTGGGCGGCTTTCCTCTTACCCGAAGGGAGCGGAGAGTGGGCCAAT
Organism: Acidaminococcaceae bacterium; assembly: GCA_963592385.1. GTDB lineage: Bacteria > Actinomycetota > Coriobacteriia > Coriobacteriales > QAMH01 > CAVAWX01. The sequence continues at coordinate 7,277 of CAVAWX010000071.1, forward strand.
ACTTCGAATGGGTCAACTACACAAAGCGACAGTATCTGCAAAGCGACGTGTTCCCGGAAGGCCTGAAGTACACCGAGTCCTGCTTCGTCGGTGCCCCGAGCGTGGATGCCGCAAGCACGCTGCTGGCAGGCCCTTGGAAAGGCGATCTCGTCGCATTCACCGGCGAGTATGTTTTCGACCTGCGCAGCAACGTAACCCCCGCGAGCTATCCCGGCCTATCCCGTCTCCTCGACGTCGCAATCGACCCTTGCGACATCGAATGCGAATTCGCCGACATCACCGGCAGGTTCACCTACGCCCGGGGCAAGAGCGGCTACGCGCCCCCCCTCGCAGACGATGATACCGCAGGCGAGATGCCCTACACGGGTCCTTTCGACCTCGAGATCGCCCGCCACCGGTTCATGGTGAACGAGACGAAGGGCTGTTACTACGACCGGCAGGCCACGCAGCAGATCGGGCATGGCCATCGCTTCGACCCTCTGCCGCTCCTGCTCGGTACCGCGATAGGCGGCTTGCTGATGGACGGCGAGCACCTCGCGCCGCTGGAGGGCAGCGCATGGGGCTACGCTCCCGACGGCCTTTGGGTTGGCGACCTCGTCTATCCAAGCGATGTGCGCCCCGACATCGACTACGAGGACGTCTCCGCCCTCTACACGAAGAGCGCCTAGCACTCGTCGAACATCTCGCCTGCCGCAGCTCCGCTCGATATCTCTATACCCGCAGCTCGGCGGCAACATATCCAACAAGAGTCTGAGTCTTGCCCGACCCGATGCAGGGGTTCAACCGCTGCCGGAGCATGGCGCTCGGGCGCTACTGGCAGGAAAACGGGCTTGCAGTCGTTCCCGTCCTCTCGTGGGCGCAGCGCGGCACATGCGCTTTCTGCGAGATGCTCGCGTCGCGCGGGTTCGTCTATCTGGAGAAGGCGACGGCATGGGCGCACGTCCACGACGGGTGCAACTGCGTCCCCGTCCCCGGCTTCAACTATGCCCGCTCGAAGGTGGGCGGGTACGACCCCGATGTTTACTTGCAGCGCTACATCGAAAGGCAGAAAGCCAAGCGGGCGGAAAACGACGGCGCGGGCGCATCCTTGCGTATGACGAAAGCCGAGTACGCTAAAGTTACACATGCTATAAATGATGCGTATCACGCTCGCTTCAAAGGAGAGAATAACGGCAAAATCACGGTGGGGGATTGTGTGTACACTTTTCGTATCGTCGGATTCGGGGAGTATGAGATTCTGCGCAAAAGGGGCATTGAGTGAGCACGAGGTTAGACGAGCTTGAACAACTATTAAACGGCGTCGCCGGCTCTTACCCTGATTTTGTCACCGGGATATTGCTGGACGCGAAAGACGAAGAGATAGCGGAGAGCATCATCCTCTATATGAAGTCACATAAAGCAGCCGGAACAGGAGAAATAATAGAATTCGTCTGCAAGTTGTGCGGATGGACGAACCCTTTGCCTATCGTCGATGATTGAGAGGTCAGGGTAGCTTTTTTGCCCGAGAGGAGCCGCACATGCAAGCGTTGAAGAAGCCGCCCGGCATCGAGTCCGACGCGTTCAAGAGCGCCAAATGGGACGAGCTGGCGGGCAAGGGCAATTTCCGCCAGTCCAACGCGCCGACGCTTCCCCTGCTGTGCCAGTGGCACGCCGTCATAGAACGCTGCATGGAGGGTGCTGATCCCCATCAAAATTACGCCGAGTGCGAGTTAAGTTATGCGGAAAAGCGACGTCCTGCATGCCCTCCGCAGGAGCGG
>CAVAWX010000072.1:0-8879 GCA_963592385.1 Acidaminococcaceae bacterium
CTACAGCGCCGACGACGGCAGCCTGGACTTCTACAACCGCACCGAGGTTCCGGCGGCTGGCGACACCTTCGAGAACAAGACCGCCACCGCCGTCTACACGGATTTCACTGAAGGTCCGTGGACGAACGACTACAAGTACGCTATCAAGTCTGCCACCGTGGTAGACGAGGGCATCAAACCCACGACTCTCGATCTTTGGTTTGCAAGCTGCGAGAACATGACGACCGTTTCCCTGGGAAAGCTGGACACCTCCGCCGTCACGAGCATGGACGGTCTGTTCGACCTTTGCTATTCCCTTGTCACCATCTCGGGTCTCGACAGCTGGGACACTGCATCTGTCACGAATATGCACTCTGCTTTCTACGGATGCACTTCACTTGCGGACATCTCCAATCTCTCCAGCTGGAACACGGAGGCTGTGACGGACATGGGCGGCATGTTTGCCCATTGCTATCCCCTCACAGATCTCTCTCCGCTTTCCAAATGGAAGACGGGGTCCGTGGGGAATATGGGCGAAATGTTTGCAGAATGCACGTCTCTCGAGAGCCTTTCCGACATAGAAAATTGGGACACGTCCGCTTTAGAGGAGATGAGCGAAATGTTCTCCGTCTGCACCTCCCTTACGGATATCTCGGCACTTGCCGCCTGGGAGACTTCTACGGTGACGGACATGAGGAACATGTTCTATGATTGCGAGGCTCTTGAAAATATCACGCCCCTTGCAGGCCTGGGCATCTCTTCCGTAATTGATATTAGCGGCATGTTCTGCGGCTGCACGTCTCTCGAGGATATCTCGCCTCTTAAAGATTGGGATACGTCTGGAATCACGACTATGAATCAGCTGTTTTCCCGCTGCGCTTCCCTCGAGGACCTTTCACCAATCGCGGGCTGGGTTGTCTCTGAGGTGATGACCATGGAGGGCATGTTCTCCGAGTGCACCGCCCTCGCAAACCTCTCGCCGCTTGCTGGTTGGGACACTTCGCAGGTGACGGATATGAACGATGTGTTCTACAACATCAAGTCGTCGGCGACGGGGGATTTGTCCAAGTGGGACGTCTCGGCCGTGACGAGCCACGACAACTTTTGCAATCGTTCGGGTGTCACGCAGCCCAACTGGACCTCATAGGCACTTGCTATGCAAAAGACAAGCGATGCAGAAGACGTGTGTGGAGCTGCAAGAGGCGCGCGGGCGGCTGCGATGTGCGCGGTGAACGTGCGCGGGGTGTGCGTTTGCCGTGGCCGATTGCGCTGCATGCTGCCATAGCCCGTCGTTTTCGGGTACCATGTGGGCTCGTTTACAGAAAACTCGATGAACGGGGGCAATCCATCATGAACGGTATGGGAGAAGCTTTGGGCGGCCTGTGGCCTTTCGCCGCCGCGGTGCTCGTGGTGCTGGGCATCGTCGCCATCGGCGCGCTTATCGTCGTCTTGGTCCGCGTCGCCGCCACGGTGAAGAGCGCGAACGAGACCGTCGAGAAGGTGAACACGATGGTCGACGAGGTCAACGAGCAGCTCACGCCGACGCTGAAGCGCATCGATCCGCTGGTCGAGCAGGCGTCGCTCACCGTCGACACGGTGAACCTCGAGCTGCTGCGCGTGGACGGCATCTTGGAAGACGTCGAGACCATCACGGGCGTGGCGGGCAAGGCCGCCGACACCGTGGACACCGTGACCTCGGCGCCCGCGAAGGCCGTGGCCAGCGTGGTCGAGCGCGTGCGCGGGGCGTTTGGCGATGCGCAGCGCAAGAAGGAAGTGAAGCGCTTCGTCTATCCGTCGGGCGCGGCTCCCGCAGAGGATGCGCAGGCCGGTGAAGCTGATGCGGCGTCTGCGCAGGCCGAGCCTGGTGCTGTGTCTGGTGAAGCTGCCGCTGCGTCCACCGAGCCCGCTGCAGCTGAGGTTGCGCAGGCGGCCGACCCGTCCGTCGCCGACGTCGCGGCTGCAATCGCCGCCGCCGCGGGCAAGCAGGCAGAGGGCGCGGACGTGGCTGCCGCCGAGGCGGGCGCATCGGACGCCGCAGCCGCCGAGGCCCGCTAGGAAAAGGCACCCGAGCGCCGGTCGCGCGGCCGCGGTTCACCCATCCGCCCGCCCGGCGCACCCTTTCACCCTTTCAGCTTTTCACGCGCCCACGCTCCTCACGCGTCCGCGCGTCGACACGGTTTCACGATTTTCACGAAGGAGTCATCTTGTCCGGCATACCCACCACCTCCGCCGAGATCCGCGAGGCATACCTGAAGTTCTTCGAGGAGAAGGGCTGCCAGCGCTGGCCGTCCTCCTCGCTCGTGCCCGACGACCCGAGCCTGCTGCTGACCGTGGCGGGCATGGTCCAGTTCAAGCCCTACTTCCTGCAGCAAAAGCACCTCGACGCGCGCTACATCGGCGCGACGACGGCGCAGAAATGCGTGCGCACCAACGACATCGACCTGATCGGCACCGACGGCCGGCACCTGAGCTTCTTCGAGATGCTCGGCAACTTCAGCTTCGGCGCCTACTTCAAGAAGGAGATGTGCGCCTGGGCCTGGGAGTTCTCCACGAAGGTGCTCCAGCTGGACCCGGAGCGCATCCACGTCACGGTGTTCACCGACGACGACGAGGCGCACCAGATCTGGCGCACGGTCGGCCTGCCGGAATCGCACATCACGCGCCTGGGCGAAGACGACAACTTCTGGGTGGCCGGCCCCACCGGCCCGTGCGGCCCGTGCTCGGAGATGTACTACGACCAGGGCCCGGACGTGGGCTGCGGCAGCCCCGACTGCAAGCCCGGCTGCGACTGCGACCGCTTCCTCGAGTACTGGAACCTCGTGTTCACCCAGTTCAACCGCCACGAAGACGGCACGATGGACCCGCTGGAGAAGAAGAACATCGACACCGGCATGGGCCTCGAGCGCGTCGCGGCCATCATGCAGGGCGTGCAGTCCAACTTCGACACCGACATCCTGCGCAGCCTCGTGGGCGTGGGCGAGAAGCTCTCGGGCAAGGCCTACGGCGCCGACCCGCGCGCGGATTTCTCCATGCGCGTGATCGCCGACCATGCCCGCTCCGTGGTCTTCATGACAGGCGACGGCATCCTGCCGTCCAACGAGGGGCGCGGCTACGTCTTGCGCCGCCTGATCCGCCGGGCCGTGCGCGAGGGGCGCATGCTGGGCGTCGAGCGGCCGTTTCTGGGCGAGTACCTCGCGGCCATCGTCGAGGAGATGGGCGCCGTCTACCCCGAGATCGTGGAGAACCGCGCCCTGATCGAGCAGGTGCTCGCGTCCGAGGAGCGCCGCTTCCGCGCGACCATCGACAAAGGCGAGCGCTTCTTGGAAGAGGAGCTGGAGGCGCTGGGCGAGGGGCGCGAGCTGTCCGGCGTCGCGGCGTTCACCCTGCACGATACCTATGGCTTCCCCTTCGAGCTGACGGCCGAGATATGCCGCGAGCGCGGGGTGGAGGTCGATGAAGCCGGCTTCGAGCGCGAGATGGAGGCCCAGCGCGAACGCGCCCGCAACGCGCGCGACGACGAGGCGTGGGCGGGCGTGGGCGACGTCTACACGCAGATTCTCGACGCGTGCGGCAAAAGCGAGTTCTGCGGCTACCGCGACGACGAGTGCGACGCGGTCGTGCGCGCCATCGTCGTGGACGGCCGGCAGGTGCAAAGCGTCGGCGCGGGCCAGGCGGCGGGCGTCGTCTTGGACAAGACGCCGTTTTACGGCGAGATGGGCGGCCAGGTGGGCGACGCGGGGACCATCACCGCCGACGGCCTCGTGCTGGAGGTCGAGGACACGAAGAAGCCCGAGGCCGAGCTGCCGGTGCACATGTGCACGGTGAAGGAGGGCACGCTCGAGGTCGGGCAGACGGTGCATGCGGCCATCGACACGGTCCGCCGCGCCCGCATCGCGCGCAACCACACGGCCACCCACCTGCTGCAACGCGCGCTCGTGCAGGTGCTGGGCGAGCACGTGAAGCAGGCCGGCTCGCTCGTGGCCCCCGACAGGCTGCGCTTCGACTTCACCCACTTCGAGCAGATGCACCACGAGCAGATCCTCGAGGTGGAGCGCATGGTCAACGAGGTCGTCATGTCGGATGCGCCGGTGCGCGCCTACGAGACCTCGCTGTCGGCGGCGCGCGAGGACGGCGTGCTCGCGCTGTTCGGCGAGAAGTACGGCGAGTTCGTGCGCGTGGTCGAGGCCGGCTCGTTTTCCAAGGAGCTGTGCGGCGGCACGCACGTGGGCCGCACCTCCGAGATCGGGCTGTTCAAGATCGTGGGCGAGACCTCCGTGGGCGCGAACACGCGGCGCGTCGAGGCCGTGACGAGCCTGGAGGCCTACCGCTACATGAGCCGCATGGAAGAGGAGCTGCGCGAGACGGCGCGCTTCTTGAACGTGCCGCCGCTGGACGTGTCCGAGCGCGTGGAGAAGATGGAAAAGCAGCTGAGCCTGCTGGAGCGCCAGGCGAGAAACGCCAAGCGCATGGCGGCGGAAGGCGACATCGCGAAGCTCGTGGACACGGCGGTCGACACCGGCGGCTACCGCCTGCTCGTCGCCGATCTGGGCACGGTGCTGGCGGTCTCGGCGATGCGCGGCGCGTGGGACGTGGTGAAAAAGCGCGCGGGCAGCGCCCCGTTTGCCATCGTGTGCCTCGCGGTGGTCGAGGAGAAGGGCACGCCCGTGGTGCTCGCGGCCGCAAACGACGGGGCCGTGGCGGCGGGATTCGACGCCAACGCGGTGGTGAAGGAGGTCGCGCCGGTGCTGGGCGGCCGCGGCGGCGGCAAGCCGGGGATGGCGCAGGCCGGCGGCAAGGACGCGTCTGCCGTGCCGCAGGCGCTCGCGGCGGCGAAGGCCATGTTCGGAATCTAGCCGCGTGCGGGTCCTGGCACTCGACATCGGGCACAAGCGCGTGGGCGTGGCTGTGGGCGACACCGCCACGCGCATGGCGCTGCCCGTGAAGGTGCTGCCGGCCGCCGAGGTGGCGGGCGGCGCGCGCAGCTGGCGGGTGGTCCTCGAAGACGAGGAGCCGGAGCTGCTCGTGGCCGGGCTGCCCAAGACGATGGCGGGCGCGTGCGGGGCGCAGGCCCGGCGCGTGCGCGAGTTCGCCGAGAAGGTGGCGCGCGGCGCGGGGCTGCCGCTGGAGTTTTGCGACGAGCGGCTCTCGAGCGCCGAGGCCAAGCGCTTCTTGCGCGAGCAGGGCATGGGTGAAAAGGAGATGCGCGGCAAGCTCGACGCCGTGGCCGCGTCGCTGTTCTTGCGGACGTGGCTCGACGCGCGCGCGGAAGGCGGGCCGGACGGCGCGTTGGACGGCGCGTCGGAGAACGGGTGGGAAAACGGGTCGGGAAGCGAGCCGGAAAGCGGTTCGGAAGGAGACGCGGGGGCATATGGCAGGCAAGCACTCGACGGGTAGGCACTCGATGCCGGCAGAGCGCGAGCGCGAGAACATCGCATCCTCCTACAGCCGCGCGAACGCCACGCCTAACTTCACCAGCGAAAATGCCGCATCGAACTACAGCCGCGCGAATGCCGTGAGCGCCGCGCACACGAGGCGCGGGGGCGGGCGCGGCAAGTTCATCATCTGCGCCGTCGTCGTCCTCGTCGTCCTTGCCGTCGCGCTCATCGTCGTCGTCAAGCCCTTCGGCGGCGAGGTGCTGCAAGGCCAGCAGATCGAGGTCACGGTGCCCGAGGGCGCCGGCGCCAAGCAGATAGGCCAGATCCTCGCCGACGCCAAGGTCGTCTCCTCGGCCTCGGCCTTCTCGTCGGCGGTGGCCGCTGCGGGTGCGGACGGCGACCTGCGCCCCGGCACCTACACCTTCACCGGCGGCATGTCCACCGACGAGATCATCGCCGCGCTGAAGGCGGGCGGAAAGACGGGCGCCACCCTGTCCGTGCCCGAAGGCCTGACGGCCCGCCAGATATCCGAGCGCGTGGCCGCCGCCTGCGACGTGTCCGCCGACGACTTCTACGCCCAGACGAAGAAGGCGAGCGCGTACGCGGCCGACTACCCTTTCACGAGCGGCGCCTACGACGATTCGCTGGAAGGCTACCTCTTCCCCAAGACCTACACCGTGCCCAGCGGCAGCAGCGCCGACGACATCGTGCGCATGATGCTCGACCAGTACCGCAGCGAGTTCGCGAGCGTGGACATGGCCTACGCGAAGTCAAAGAATCTGGATGAACACGACGTGCTCGTCTTGGCCTCCATCGTGGAGAAGGAGTCGCGCACGCAAGGCGACATGGCCGACATCGCCGCCGTGTTCTACAACCGCCTGCACGCCAGCATGGCCCTTGGCAGCGACGTGACCACCTACTACGCCGTGGGCAAGGACCTGACCGAGGACCTGACCAACGAAGACCTCGCTTCGACGAGCCCCTACAACACGCGCAACCCGCAAAGCCGCGGCCTGCCGCCCGGCCCCATCTGCAATCCGAGCCTCGCGGCGCTCGAGGCGGCGGCAAACCCCAGCCAGGCCAGCTACCTCTACTTTTTCTACTCGACCAAAGACGACAAGGTGAAGTTCTTCGACGACGACGCCTCCTTCAACGAGGCGTGGGCCGCCGAGAACAGCTGAGCCGCGCGAGACGAGCCAAGCCCATGCGCCTGTTCAAACCCGACGCCTACTACGTGTCCGTGCTCGACATCGACCTCGACGCGCTGCGCGAGAGCGGCGTGCGCGGCATCGTCTTGGACGTGGACAACACGATACTGCCCAGGACCGAGCGCGAGGTGCCCGAGAATTTGCGGGCCTGGGTGCGGGGGGCGGTCGATGCGGGCTTTGCGATCTGCCTGCTCTCGAACAACTGGCACGAGCGCGTGGTGGGCGCGGCCGAGCTGCTGGAGCTGCCCTTCGTGGGGCGCGCGCTGAAACCGCTGCCGCACGGCTTTGTCAAGGCGCGCCGGCAGGCGGGGGTGCGGCGCCGGGAGTGCGTGGTGATAGGCGACCAGAGCTTCACCGACGTGATCGGGGCGCACCTGGCGGGCATGCGCGCGCTGCTGGTCACGCCGCTCGTGGCCCAGGACCTGCGCCACACGAAGATTTTGCGCAAGCTCGACCGCTTTTTCTTGCGCGGGCTAAAGCCGGCGGGCGGGCCGCCTGCGTTCGTCGCAGACGAGGACAAGCCGGCGCTGCTGTAGGGGTGCGGGTTCGCGGTGAAGCTGCGGGGCTGCGGAAATGCGGAGCTGTCGAAATGCGGTTGCCGCCTTGTGGCCTGCGGGAATGCCGCCGGCGCAAGCGGGCGGCGCGGGAATAGTTGCCGCTGGAGCGTGCGCTGTGGCGGCGTTGCTGCAGGAACGGGTGGTGTGTGGTGAATCGGACGACGGGAGAGGAGACGCGCATGGCGCGTGCAGACGGCGGGAAGACGGACGCGGAGAATCTGCAGGCAGACGGTGCTGCACGGGCGGGTGAATCGGTGCAGCCGGACGAGACGGCGCGCGACTTCATCCTCATAGGCGATCCCGTGGCACACTCGCTGTCGCCGCGCATGCACAACCGCCTCTACCGCACGCTCGCCGCCGAGACGCCCCTTTTCACCACTTGGAGCTACACGGCGCTGCGCTGCGCCGACGAGGAAGAGGCCGCGCGCCAGATCGCGCTCGTGCGCACGGGGCGCTACCGGGGGATGAACGTGACCATGCCCTACAAGCGCCTCGCGGCTGCCAGTGCCGATGCCCTCGACGTGTCCGCCGAGGTGGCAGGCGGCGCCAATGTGCTCGTGCGCGAGGGTTTCGAGCTGGTGGGCTACAACACCGACGGGGCGGGCGCCGCCGGGGCGATCGAGCGCGCGGGGCATGTGGACCTGCGGGGCAGGGACGCCTGCGTGTGCGGCACGGGGCCGACCTCGCTTGCCATCGCCTGCGCGCTGGCCGAGAAAAAGGCCGCCCGCGTCGTCTTGTTTTCCCGCGATGCGTCCAAGGCCGCTGCGGCTGCCGAGCGCATCCGGGCGCATCTGCCGCGCGAGAACCGCTGCGTGCTGGAGGGCGCGGGGTATGCGGACGCGGCGCAGGTGGTGCCCGCCGCCGACGTGTTCGTGGACGCGACGCCGCGCGGCATGGAGGCGGGGGACGCGCCCGTAGTGGACACGGCGCTTTTCCGCGCGGGCCAGGTCGTGCTCGACGTGGTCTACGCGCACGGGACGACGGCGCTCGTGACGGGCGCGCGCGAGCAGGGGGCACGTGCCATCGACGGGTTGGAGATGCTCGTCGAGCAGGCGGCGCTGTCCGTCGAGATCTGGGCGCGTGCGATGGGGCTGTGCGTGCAGGTGCCCCGCGAGGTCATGCGCCGCGCCGCCACCGCTTGACCACGTCACCCCGTCCAACGCCCGCGTCCGGGGCGTGCTATACGCCTGCCGCGTTTGGCCGCCGCCACCGCCTAGCCATCCCGCGCGCCTGCCACGCGCTAGAATGCCTGCATCACCCGACGCGAGAGGAGCGCTGCGCGAAGATGACGCCCGAGGACATACGACACGCGAGCGCGTACCTGCAGGAAAACCGCGAGCTGTGGGACGTGCTGGAGATAGCCGACGGCTCGGCGCTCGAGGCGGCTCCGCTTGCCCAAGGCGAGCACAACGCCAACTACACCTTCACCCACCCCGACTCGCGCCGCCGCTATGTCCTGCGCTTCAACTACATCAGCCAGCTCGGGCTTGCGCGCCAATCCGAGTACGAGTTTCGCGTCCTCGAGGAGCTTGCGCCCAGCGGACGCGCCCCCAAACCCTTCTACGTGGACGAGAGCAGGCGTTTTGCGCCGCGCGGCGCCCTCGTGATGGAGTTCGTGGAAGGCGAGATGCTCGATTTTGCCGACGAGGCGGCTCTCGCGCAGGCCGCGCGCATGCTCGCCGACGTCCACAGCGTCGAGCCGGCGGCCGACACGGCGCTCTTGCAGCCGCCCGACGCCCTCGACGACCTCGTGCAGGAAT
>CAVAWX010000073.1:0-8494 GCA_963592385.1 Acidaminococcaceae bacterium
ACGTATTACCGCGGCTGCTGGCACGTAGTTAGCCGGAGCTTCTTCTGCAGGTACCGTCAATTTCTTCCCTGCTGAAAGCGGTTTACAACCCGAAGGCCTTCATCCCGCACGCGGCGTTGCTGCATCAGGCTTGCGCCCATTGTGCAAAATTCCCCACTGCTGCCTCCCGTAGGAGTCTGGGCCGTGTCTCAGTCCCAATGTGGCCGGTCGGTCTCTCAACCCGGCTACCCATCGTCGGCTTGGTAGGCCGTTACCCCACCAACTACCTAATGGGCCGCGAGGCCATCTTTCACCACCGGAGCTTTCCCGCATCTGCCATGCGAAAGATGCGGAGTATCGGGTATTAGCTCGAATTTCTCCGAGTTATCCCCGTGTGAAAGGCAGGTTCCTCACGTGTTACTCACCCGTTCGCCACTCTAATAACACCCGAAGGTGCGTTCTCGTTCGACTTGCATGTGTTAAGCACGCCGCCAGCGTTCATCCTGAGCCAGGATCAAACTCTCCATTCAAAGCGACTGCCGAAGCAGTCAAATTCAATGTGAGATGATGTCCCGGATGTTTTCCCCGCTCTCACGGGGAAGGTCCGGATGCGGTTCGTAAATGAACCGTCTTGCTTGAAAAAGTTTAGGAATCCTTTTCATCGTGAAAAGGACGGGATCCTCATGTTCTTCAAAGAACGTTTGGCTTGTAAAACTTGTTCGTCACAGTATCCGATTTTCAAGGTTCTCAGCAGGTCTTTCGGCCTGCCTTCGCGTCGTTTCGGACTTCGTTCCTGCCCGCGGCGCGAGAAGGTATATTACGCATGGTGTTGGGGGGTGTCAAGAACTTTTTCGAGAAATTTCAAAAATTTTTAGCGTGGTAGGTGGCAAGTATGTTCGTATTGCCCATCCCACCTGCGAAAATAGGGTGAATTTCGAAGTAGTAGTCCTGGCGGGAATTCATGTCCGCGAGCTCGAGTTGCGTGACCTGGGACTCGATCTGGACTATGTCGTGCTGCATGAAGCGCAGGCCGCCCGTCTGCGAGGTCAGGACCACGCGGTAGGCCACGGCGCCGTCCACCGGCTCCCACGACAAGGTGCCCGTGCCGCCGCCCGCCTCGCCCGCCTCGATGCCGCATTCGCGCCACGTGACGGTGTCGAAGCCGGGCACGGTCACGACAGCCTGCGCCTCGGCAGAGCCGTCGCAGGTGCGCGCCTTCACTGTGGTCTGCCCCGGCTTCTTGCACACGATGCGCCCGTCCGGCTGCACGTCGGCCACGGAGCGGTCGCTGCTCGTCCACACCATGGGCAGGGTGCCGGTCGAGCCGTCCGCAAACGACACGGAGAGCTTCTCGCCGCCCACGGGCGCCGTGTGATCGCCGCCGTCGATGGAGATGCCCGCGATCGTCGGCGAGGTCTCCACGTCGTCGAGGGGGAGCAGCTCGCTGCTGCCGCGCACGCGTATGCCCACCTTGCTCTTCGCGTCGTCTGCGACGGGCGCGACGGGCGCATCCTGCGACGCGCTGCCCCGCTTCACGAGCGTGCCCTGGTCCCGCGAGACATAGGCCCAGCCCCCGTCGTAGGGCACGACCGTGTCGTGGGCGCGCACATCGTTGCTGTTCCACCAGCAGGAGTCGAAGCGCGTGGACGTGCAGGCCTGCACCTCGCGCTCGCCGGACGGCCCGTACCACAGGCGCGGCGTGTGCGTGGCGAGGAAGACCTCGTCGCTTTTCAGGAAGTACTGCCGGTTCACGCGGTAGCCGTCGGCCTTGTAGTCGTCGAAGGTGGGGTCGACCCAGTACCACTGCCCGTCGAGCTGCACCGCGTTCCAGGCGTGGTAGACGGCCGGCGTGTCGCCTTCCACGTAGGCGCAAGGGATGCCCAGCTCGTCCATCGCGAAGCGGAAGGCCAGCGCGTAGGCCTCGCACAGGCCGGTGCCCGACTCCATGATCTCGTCCACGCCGCGGTAGGTGTAGGTGTAGTCGTACTCGTAGTTCAGGCAGAAGTAGGTGTAGACGGCCAGCACCTGGTCGAGCGGGTCGGAGGGCGCGTCGGCGGCGAAGCGCTTGATGTTCTCCATCTCGGTCTGGACGCCCGCGGGCACGTCGATGACCTGCGCATACGGCGTGGCCTCGGCGTCGGGGGAGATGGGGGCGGGCGCCAGGGTGAACAGGGTGAACGCGACGGAGAACACGAGAAAGCCCGCCAGTATGCGTATCGCAGCTCTCATGCCCGCCTCTTTCGCGCGTCCCCCTTCGATGTGCGCCGATTATATAGTGAAGGCCGACGGGAACGTGCCCGCCGGCCTGCTGCATCGTTGGTGGCCCCACCAGGATTTGAACCCGGAACCTGTCGATTATGAGTCGATCGCGCTAACCATTGCGCCATGGGGCCGTGCCGCGCGCGCCGCCCGCGCGCCCGAGATGCGGGCAGGGGGCGTATCGCGCGGGATAGTATACCCTTATTCCTCCAGATAGTCCTTGAGCTTGCTCGAGCGGCTGGGATGGCGCAGCTTGGCCAGGGTCTTGCTCTCGATCTGGCGTATGCGCTCGCGCGTGACGTTGAACTCGCGCCCGACCTCCTCGAGGGTGCGCGGGTGGCCGTCCTTCAGGCCGAAGCGCAGCTCGATGACCTTGCGCTCGCGCTCGGCCAGTCCGTCGAGCACCTTGCCCAGCTGCTCTTGGAGCATGGAGAACCCGGCCGCGTCGTCGGGGCGCACCGCGTCGTGGTCTTCGATGAAGTCGCCGAGTTGCGAGTCCTCTTCCTCGCCGATGGGCGTCTCCAGGCTGACGGGCTCTTGGCTGATCTTCTGGATCTCGCGCACGCGTTCGGCCTGCGCGTCCACCTTGGCCTCGATCTCGGTCATGTCCACCTCGGCGTCCGGGTCGTCGCGCGTGGCCTGGTCGATGAGGATCTTGCGCGCGATGTCTTCGGGGGTCGGTTCGCGGCCGAGCTCTTGGAGCAGCTCGCGCTGGATGCGGGCGACCTTGTTGATGGTCTCGACCATGTGCACGGGAATGCGGATCGTGCGTGCCTGGTCGGCGATGGCGCGGGTGATGGCCTGGCGGATCCACCAGGTGGCGTAGGTGGAGAACTTGAAGCCCTTGGTGTAGTCGAACTTCTCGACCGCGCGGATCAGGCCGAGGTTGCCCTCCTGGATGAGGTCGAGGAAGAGCATGCCGCGGCCCACGTAGCGCTTCGCGATGGAGACGACGAGGCGCAGATTGGCCTCGATCAGGGCGTCTTTGGCGTCGAGGCCCACCTGCTCGATGCGCGTCAGGCGGCGCATCTCGCGGCGGGTGAGCTCGCGGCCCTCGTCTTCGGCGGCCTCGATCTCGGCGGTGGCGGCAAGGCCGGCCTCGATCTTCATGGCCAGGTCGACTTCCTCGCTGGCCGTGAGCAAGTCCACCTTGCCGATTTCCTTCAGGTACATGCGCACGGGGTCGCCCGTGAGCATGGACACGCTTGCCGCCTCGGCCTTCTGGTGGCGGGCCTCCAGACGGCGCTTGTGCTTTTCGGCCTCGGTCTCCTCGCGTTCGGGCTCGGGGTCGGGCTCGGCGATCTGGGACGCCGCGGGGGTGGCGGGTGCCACGCCCAGCTCGGCGTCCGGGATGCCCTCCATGATGTCCTCGTCGGACATGTTCGGGTCGATGTCGTCTTGGGCGACGCGCGCGGCCTCGGCCGCGGCCATCCCCTCGACCTTCACGCCGTTTGCCCTGATGTATTCCAAGACGGCGGCAAGCTGCTTGTCGTTGAGCCCGTCGTCGTCGAAGGCCTCGTCTATCTTCGCGCGCTGCAGCTTCTTGCCGCAGTCCTTCAGCAGGTCGTCGATTTTGTCCACGGTCTCGGCGTCGAGCACGCCCTCGGCCGCCGCGTCCTTTTCCTGCGCAGCCGCGAGCTGCGCCTTCGTGGCGGGCTGCTTGGAGGCGGCCTTCTTCTTCGTGGCGGCCGCCTTCGTGGTCTTCGTCGCCTTCTTCGCCGCGGTCGTCTTGGAGGCAGACGCGCTCTTCGCGGCCGTAGACTTCTTCGCCGCAGACGTAGACGCCGCCTTCTTCGCGGGCGCCTTGGCCGCCGGTTTCTTGGTGTCGGCCTTCTTGGCCGCCGTCGAGGATTTCGCGGCCGTCTTCTTCGCCGCCGGCTTCTTCTCGGCCGCCGGTTTCTTGGCCGCAGGCGCCTTCGCCTTCGAGGCCGTCTTCGACGCCGTGGATTTCGCGGCCGCCTTCTTCGCCGGCGCCTTGGCCGCGCTCGTCTTGGCCGCGCCCGCCTTCGCCGTGCTCGTCTTGGCCGCCCCCGCCTTGGCCGTCGTCTTCTTCGTGCTCTCAGACTTCGTGCTTGCCACCTTCAGCCTCCCTGTCCTCGTGCGCCACCGCAGCCGGTGCGCCCGTGGCGCGTCGCAGCTCCGCAAGCTCGCGTTGCAGCCGCGCCGTTTCCTCGAACAACTCGTCCGCCGCCTGCGCATCGGGCGTGCCGCCCCCGCGCAGGCGGGCCTTGCCGGCGGCTATGCGCCGCTCAAGGTCGCGCTCCCGCAGCGAGCGCACCAGCACGCCCGCCCGGTATGCCATGTCCTGCTCGCCGTCTGCCTGCGACATGGCCGACGAAAGCAGGCGGGCCGCGGCGTCGCTTGCGCCCTGGGCCGCAGCGAAGCACTCGGCGCTCGTGGCCGTGTGCGGCAGCTCCAGCAGGGCGGCGGCGATGCGCGCGGCGTCCGGACTCGTCCACTGCACAAGCGCCATGTCCTCGCCGATGGCGTCCAACACGCGCGCGTTGCACACGACGAGCCCCAAAAGCTCGTGCTCCTTGTGCATCGACTGTCTATCTGCCTTGATGATGCGTTCTTCGACCGAGTCGCGCGGCCGAGCCTGGTCTTGAGGCGGGGCATCGTCTGCTTGGTGGCGGGCGGCCACAGGAGCCCTCATCGCGTTCAAAGCCTGGAACACATCAGTATAGTCGAGGCCCAGGGTGTCGGCTATGAGGTTGACGTAATCCGTTGCCGTAACGCTACCCTTCAGCGGATAGAGCACCTCGAGCGCGGAGTTCATCGCGGCCACCTTCTGCTCGGGCACACGCACGTCGAAGGCGGCCAGGCGCCGTTTGATGGAAAACTCCAGCAGGGGCACCGCCGCGTCGAGCAGCTTCACCAGCGCGTCGGCCCCGTGCGCGGCCAGAAACTCGGCCGGGTCGAGGGCATCGGGCAGCACGACCACCTTCAGCTCGATGGGGTTGCGCCCGCTTTCCACCGCGGAGTTCCAGTCGATGAACGACGTGGCACGGTCGGCGGCCTTCTGGCCTGCGGCGTCGCCGTCGAAGAGGTAGACGATGGTCGAGGTGAAGCGGCTGAGCATCTTCACGTGCTTGGCGGTGAGCGCGGTGCCGAGCGTGGCGACCGCGTAGTTCACCCCGGCCTCGTGCAGCGCGATGGCGTCCGTGTAGCCCTCGACGACGAGCGCGCGGCGTGCGGCGACGATGTGGGGCTTGGCGCGGTCGATGGCGAAGAGGTTGTCCGACTTGTGGAAAATCGGCGTCTCGGAGCTGTTCAGGTACTTGGGCGTGCCCTCGCCGATGACGCGCCCGCCGAACGCGATCACGCGTCCGCGCAGGTCGCGCACGGGAAACATGACGCGCTCGAAGAAGCGGTCCTGGGGGCGGCCCGGCGTGCGCTCGACGACGAGGTTGGCGTCGATCATCTCGCGCGTGGTGAAGCCCTTGGCCTTCAGGTGGGCGACGAGCTGGGCGCGCCCCGGCGCGTATCCGAGCGTCCAGTCCTTGGACGGCTGCGAGCCGAAGCCGCGTTCGTGCAGGTAGGCGCGGGCATGGGCGGCGCCGTCGGCCTTCGAACGCATGAGCTGCATGTGGA
This sequence comes from Acidaminococcaceae bacterium, assembly GCA_963592385.1. Taxonomy (GTDB): domain Bacteria; phylum Actinomycetota; class Coriobacteriia; order Coriobacteriales; family QAMH01; genus CAVAWX01. The sequence goes on from CAVAWX010000073.1 coordinate 5,833, forward strand.
AGAACTCGGCGGCCGCCTCGCAGGCCTGCATCAGGCGCTCCTTGGCGTCGCGCGACGGCCCGCGCGTGCCGCCGGCCTCGACGATCTCGATGTGCGCGCGTTCGGCCAGCTCGCGCACCGCGTCGGGGAAGTCGAGGCCTTCCGCCTCCTTCACCCAGCCGAAGACATCGCCGCCCTTGCCGCAGCCGAAGCAATGCCACAGCTGCATGGACGGGTCGATTTTCAGAGAGGGGTTGCGGTCGTCGTGGAAGGGGCACACGGCCCAGAAGTCGCGGCCGCGCTGCTGCAAGGTGACATAGCCGCTGGCGATCTCGACCAGGTCGGACGCCTCGCGCACGCGCTGTATGTCCTCATCGCTGATAAGGGGCATGTCCACCTTCGCCCAACATGGCGCGCACCGAGGAGATGTCGCCTTTCACCGTCGCGACCAGCTCGTCTGTGTCGGTGAAGACGCGCTGCGCCCTCAGGCGGCGCACGAATTCGACACGCACCGTTTTACCATATATATCCCCCGCAAAACCGAGAAGATGGGCCTCGAGGGGCGAATGCGCCTCCGAAAAGCTCGCGGCGACGCCGAGGTTGACCGCGCTGGGGTAGCGCGCGCCGTCCACGTGCGCCCAGGCGGCGTAGACCCCCTCGGCGGGCAGCATGGTCTCGTTGGCGGTCAGGTCGAGATTGGCCGTCGCGAAACCCATGCCGGCGCCCTCTCCCCGGCCGTGGGCGACCGTGCCCGAGACGGCGTGCGGGCGGCCGGCGCAGAGCTTGGCTGCCTGGGCGACCTCGCCTTCCCGCAGGAGGGCGCGTATGCGCGTCGAGGTGACGGGGGCGCCGTCTTGTTGCACGAGCGCGTGCGCGGTGGCGCAGAAGCGGCGGGGGGTGGTGAAAGGGGTGGCGGCGCTGGGGGCGGCGTCGTCGGGAGTGGTGAAAACGGCTGCAGCATCGGGGGCGCTGTCGCGGGCAGCGGCCCAGGCGCGCACGTCGGCCAGGGTGCCCGCGGCTTTTGCCCCGAAGCGAAACCCCTCCCCCACGTGCAGCTCGAGCGGCTCGCAGACGCGCGCGAGGGCATCGAGGAAGGCGGCCGGCGCCAGCGCGAGCACATCGGGCGAGACGGGCAGCACGAGCACGCGCGCCTCGGGCGCATCGGCGACGAGGGCGGCAAGCGCGTCCAGGCGCTCCGCGTTGGAAAGGAGCTTGGCAAAGCCGGCCTCGTCGCGGCAAAACAGCTCGTCGGGGTCGCGCTCGAAGGTGACGACGACGGGGCGGGCGCCGCGTTGCGCAGCACGTTCGCAGGCTGCGGCGATGAGGGCGCGGTGCCCAAGGTGCACGCCGTCGAAGACGCCGATGCTCAGCACGGCAGGGCCAAGGTTCGGGCACGCGGCGTTCTCGTCTGCAGGGTTGAAGGAAATGAGGGCGCCGCGCGCGCTCGCGTGCACGGGCACGTTCGAGAGCGTGTTCGGCGATGCGTCCAAGGCTGCGCTCGCGGGCGCGTGCGAGGTTTCAGGCAACACCTGCCACCCCCCCGGGCACCACCGTCGCGGGACGCAGGGACATGCCGTCGCGCTCGTAGACGGCCAGCAGGCGGCCGTCTGCCACGCAGGAGACGAAGGAGGGCTGGGCGGCATCGGCAGCGCCCGTCGCAGATGCATCGGCGTCGGCACCGTCGGCATCCGCCGCGCCCGCGCCCGAAGTCGCGTCGCAGCCTTCACATTCACCAAGCCCCGCGGGCGCGACGATCGGGGCGCCGTTGGAGACGGCGGCGCGCGCGGCACAGTCCAGCTCGAGCACGGGAAAGCCCAGCACCGCAGCCGGATTCACCCAGGGCAGCTCCCCACCGCCCGCGACATGCTCTTCCAGCGCGTCGAGCGTGCACGCGCCCTCCACGCCGAAGCCGGCGACGGCCGTGCGCCGCAGGGCGCCGAGATGCGCCCCGCAGCCAAGGCGCGCGCCCAGATCGCGGGCGATCGCGCGTATATAGGTGCCCTTGCTCACACGAAACGCGACGTCCCACCAGGGCATCCGGGCGACGATCTGCCCGCCTGCGCCGTCGGACAGCGCGCATTCATCCACGCCGACGCCGGCAAGCGACGCCTCGTGGATGCACACCGGGCGCGGCTCCAGCTCGATGGCCTTGCCCTCGCGCGCGGCCTTGTAGGCGGTCACGCCGCCTTTCTTGATGGCGGAGTAGGCGGGCGGCATCTGGAGCGTCGGGCCTTCCAGCGCCGCGAGCGTCGCGCGCGCCGCGTCCTCGTCGGTCAGGCCCGCCACGTCGAGCGAGCCGCACACCTCGCCGAGCGCGCGGCCTTGCGCGTCGTCGGTGTCGGTGGCCACGCCGAAGACGATGCGGGCGCGATAGCTTTTCTCGGCGCCGCTCAGATAGCACGACAGCCGCGTGGCCGGACCCACGCCCACGAAGAGCAGGCCCGTCGCCATGGGGTCGAGGGTGCCGGCATGCCCCACGCGGCGCTCGCCGGAAAGCCGGCGCACGCGGTTCACCACGTCGTGCGAGGTCATGTCCTGCGCTTTGTCGATGGCGAGGACCCCGGCAAGGCCGCTTGCCCCGCGCTTCATCGGGAACTGCGCCCTTCGGCAGGTTGCTCGGCAAACGAGCGCTCCAACAGGGGCTTGAGCGCGGCCAAGGTCTCCTCGAGCGTCTTGTCCGTCG
>CAVAWX010000074.1:0-8307 GCA_963592385.1 Acidaminococcaceae bacterium
TTGGCAGATTACCTGCCGTCACCTCGCTGTAATAATCGTCACCAAACGGACGCAAATGCGATACCCACATGCCACTCAACCCCTCCTATACTACGAGGTGTTCAACGAAAGAAGGCCGCACACGATGGCGGCCTTGCAAGACAAGGAGATGGTTGAGATGGCACGCGATATCATTACCTACGCAAACCCCTTCCGCGCGATCGACGAGTTCGAGAAGCACCTCTTCGGCACGCCGTTTGCCAGCTACGAGACGAAGGGCGTCGGGCTGTTCCGCACCGACATCAAAGAAGACGCCGAGGGCAACAAGTACACGCTCCAGGCCGATCTGCCCGGCTTCAAGAAAGACGACATCGAAGACGCCGACGGCAACAAGTACACGCTCCAGGCCGATCTGCCCGGCTTCAAGAAAGACGACATCAAGCTCGACGTGGACGGCGACTTGCTGACGATCTCGGCCGAGCGCAAGAACGAGGCGACTGACGGCGACGAGGCGGCAGGCTACATCCGCCGCGAGCGCAGCTACGGCAGCTACTCGCGCCAGTTCGACATCAGCGCGATCGACCCGGAGAAGATCTCGGCGTCCTACGAGGACGGCGTGCTGACCTTGGAGATGCCCAAGAAAGAAGAGCTCGTCCCCAAGAAGCACCAGATCTCGATTCAGTAAACCCGCGGGTCGCGCGGCGCCGCTCCCACACACGGCGCGCGAAACCCGACTCTCTTTCCTCCGATAGCCCGTCTGGGTGAAGGGGGCCGCCTACGGGGGCGCCCCTTTCGCCCCGGCGGGCCTCTCTCTTTTTGCGGGGCGCTTTCACCCGTGACGCGCGCGACGCTCGCGACGCCCGCGACGTCCGACGTTTCACCCTTTCATCCTGCGTGCCGCGCGCACTGCGCCGCCCGCACTGCGCCGCCCCCTCCTTTACACCTTGTTGACCGCTCGGAGCGGGCACGTGCCAGACGCGGGCGGCGGTGTATCGTCGCGTCTACTAGAATGCACATGCACCGCGCAGATGAAACCGCGAGGGAAGAGGCGCTATGAGCCAGCAGCAGGATCAGCAAAGCCAGCAGGACGCACAGCACACGCAGGATGCCCGGCAGGGGGAACAGGGCGGCCAGGACGCCCGGCAGGATGAACAGGACGCCCGGCAGGATTTCCGCCAGGAGAACCGCCGGGCAATCGTCGAGTACCTGCGCGGCGGCTGCAAGGGCGCGGCCATGGGCGCCGTTGGCATGGAGCAGGAGCACTTCCTCCTCGACGAAGACGGCGAGCGCGTCCCCTTCACCGAAAAGCACGGACGCCTCGGGGTGAAAGACGTGCTCGAGGCGCTCTCGGAGTTCTACCCGGACATCACGCGCACCCCGGACGGCCAGATTGTGGGCTGCGCGAGGCCGGCTGCCGCCATCACCATCGAGCCGGCCGCCCAGATCGAGGTGAGCATCGCGCCGCTGGCCAACGTCGCCGAGATCGAGCAGGAGTACCGCAACTTCCTTTTCCGGCTCGAGCAGATAGTGCGTCCGGCGGGCTACAGCATCGCGACCTTCGGGTACACGCCCGTGCCCGGCCAGACGGCAGGCGAGCTGGAGCTGATCCCCAAGGAGCGCTACCGCCTGATGGACGCGTACTTCTCGCGCCTGCCCGGCATGCACGCCGAGCGCATGATGCGCGGCTCGTGCAGCCTGCAGGTGTCCATCGACTTTGCCGACGAGGCCGACGCCGTGCGCAAGCTGCGCCTGGCCTCGCTGCTGGCGCCGGTGCTCGCGAGCATCGCCGACAACGCCCCCGTCTTCGAAGGGCGCCCCAACACCGCCCACATCAGCCATCTGAGCCTGTGGCGCGAGGTCGATCCCGCGCGCTGCGGCGTCATCGGCGGGCTGTTCGACGAGGACTTCGGATTCGGGCGCTACGCCGACTGGCTGCTGGCCACGCCGCCCATCTTCACCACGCACGGCGGGGTGGTGCGCGACACGGGCGACATCCCGGCGGCCGAGGCCTACGCCGGCGTGCAGATGGACACCGCCGACGTGGAGCATCTGCTGAGCATGTTCTGGCCGGACGCGCGGCTGAAGCGCTACGTGGAGATCCGCCCCGCCGACGCGCTGCCCGCAGGGCCTGCCATGGGCTACGTGGCCTTGCTGAAAGGGCTGTTCTACGGGCAGTTCAACCTCGATCTGCTCGAAGACGCGCTGGGCGTGGGCGCAGACGGCGTCTATCCCTTCGAGGCAGGCGACGTGGAGGAGGCCGTGGCGGCCGTGGCGGCAGACGGCGACGGCGCGCGCATCTACGGCAGGGGCCTCGTCGAGTGGATCGACTACCTTTTCTCGCTTGCGGCGCAGGGCCTTTCGACCGAGCTCGGGTATCTGGACGAGCTGCGCGACTTCAGGGGGGTGTGAGCTGCGATGGCTGAATTCACCGACCAGGTCCGCATCTGCGTGAAAAGCGGCGACGGCGGCGCGGGCTGCACCTCGTTTCGCCGCGAGGCCCACGTGCCCAAGGGAGGCCCGGACGGCGGCGACGGCGGGCGCGGCGGCGACGTGGTGGTGCTGGCCGACGCGACGGTGTCCTCGCTGGTGGACTACCGCTACAAGCACCATTTCAAGGCGCAGCGCGGCACGCACGGCCAGGGCAAGCGCATGCACGGGCGCGACGGCGACGACCTCGTGCTGAAGGTGCCGTGCGGCACGACGGTGCGCCTGCTCGACGACGACATGCAGCCCATCGAGGAGATCGCCGACTTGACCGCGCACGGCCAGCGCGTCGTGGTGGCAGGCGGCGGGCACGGCGGGCGCGGCAACATCCACTTCGTCACGCCCACGCGGCGCGCGCCGGCGTTTTCCGAGCTGGGCGAGCCCACCGAGCCCGTGTGGATCGAGCTGGAGATGAAGCTGATGGCCGACGCGGCGCTCGTCGGCATGCCGTCGGTGGGCAAGTCGAGCCTGATCGCGTGCATGAGCGCGGCGCGGCCCAAGATCGCGGACTACCCCTTCACCACCCTCGTGCCCAACCTGGGCGTGGTGCGCGCCGGCGACGACCGCAGCTTCGTGGTGGCCGACGTGCCGGGCCTGATCGAGGGGGCGGCGCAGGGCAAGGGGCTGGGGCACGAGTTCTTGCGCCATGTGGAGCGCTGCGCCCTGATCGTGCACGTGGTGGACGCGAGCGGCGGCCTGGAGGGGCGCGACCCGGTGCGCGACTACGAGACGATCGAGGCCGAGCTGGGCGAATATGCCGCCGAGCTGGCGTCGCGGCCGTGCATCGTCGTGGCCAACAAGGTGGACCTGCCGGGGGCGGGCGAGCGCCTGGCCGCGCTGCGCGAGCGGGTGAAGGCTGATTCGCGCGCGTTGTCCGAGCGCTTGGAGGATGAAGGTATCGACGAGCCCAACCCGATTCCGTTTTTCGAGGTGTCCGCCGCGACGCGCCAGGGACTTGACGCTTTCGTGCGCGCGACCGCCGAGCGGGTGTTTCAGGTGCGCGCGGCCGATGTGGACGGCGGCGCGGGTTCGGGCGACGCGGACGCGGACGCGGACGGCTTCGAGAAGGTGTGGGAGCACGGGCGCCAGCAGCGCGAGCGTCGCATCTGCGTGTCGCGCGAGGAGGCGCATGCCTGGCGCGTGTCCGGCACGAACGTCGAGCGCATGGTCATACAGACGGAATGGGACAACGAGGAGGCCGTCGCCTTCTTGCAGCGCCGCCTGGAGCGGGCCGGCGTGGAGCGCGCGCTCGAGGAAGCCGGGGCGCAGGCAGGCGACGAGGTGCGCATACGCGGCGTCGCCTTCGAGTTCGAGCCGATAGGCCCCGGGGATGCGACGCTCGACGAGCTGTTCGCGCGGGAATTTGCCGACGACCCAGAGTAGGGCTTTCCGCTTGGGCGCGGCCGCGTCTGAGATATGGCCGTGCGAGCCCTTCCATGTCCCAGAGCCTTAGGGCCGCACCTGCATGCAGCTGCTTCCGATGAACGGAAAGAGCGTCTCGTGCGGCGTGCAAGGGAGTAGGCGAAACGGTAAAATCGCTTCGGCCATATGCGCCCCCATGCCGCGCGCACGCAAGCGCTTTCGCATGGGCAAGAGGAAGACGGATCAAGCGTTTCATATGGACACACACGACACACGACGCAACGTGAAAGAAAGCAGCAGCCCGGCACGCAGTGCGGAAAAGGGCAGCGGCTCGGCGCGCAGCGCGAAAGAAGGCGGCGCGTCCGTTCACCCCGCGAAGAAAAACGGCACTCCGGCGCGTGACGCGAGAAAAAACGGCACTTCGGTTCACCATGCTCAGAAAAGCGCAGCTCAGGCATGCAGTGCGCACAAGGACAACAGCTCGACACACGGCACGCGCAAGGGCGGCAATTCGGCACGCGGCTCGAAACGAGACGCTGCCTCGGCACGCGGCGCGCACAGGGACGGCGCTTCACCAACAGCTCGACACGCGGCACGCACGAGGGCGGCAATTCGGCACGCAGCTCGAAACGAGACGCTGCCTCGGCACGCGGCGCGCACAGGGACGGCGCTTCGCCGCGCGAGGACAGGGGCGCCGGCTCGTATGCGTCGCGCCTGCGCTACAGCGAGCAGCGCCGCCGCCGCGAGGCCGGCAAGAAGAGGGCGTGCGCAATCGCCGGGGTCGTCGCCGTGGTCGTGGTCGTCGCCATCTGCTTGGCCCTGCGCCCCGCGTCAAACGGCTCGGCGTCCAACTCGGACACAGGCGGCACCGACATCGTCTCGGGCATCTCCGCGTCCGGCGAGCAGCACGGCCTGCCCACGCCCATCATGGCCGAGGTGGACGGGGTGAAGATGCACTCGGCCGTGGCCATGGAGGACTTGACCGAGGTGCTCATGCACAACGCGAGCTACACCTACGCGCTGCCCATGACCACGCAGCTGACGGAGGCGACCAACGTGGACGTGATGGCCGCGCATGGCACGAAGCGCAAGGCCTCCGAGCAGCCCACGGGCGACAACTGGATGACGGGCGAGTTCATCCGCACCTACCGCTCGAACAGCGCGGGCCCGCAGATGAGCGCCATCGACTGCGGAGGGCCGGTGGGCGCGACGGTGTACGCGCCGGTGTCGGGCGAGGTGGTGCTGGTGAAGGAGTACCAGCTCTACGGCGAGTACCCCGACATCCAGGTGCACATCCGCCCGACGGGGCGCAGCGACCTCGACTGCGTGCTGATCCACCTGACCGATGCGCAGGTGAAGGCCGGCGACACCGTCGTGGCGGGCGAGACGCCGATTGCGCGCATACGCGACGTCTACGCCTACATCGGCGAGAGCATGCAGCTCAAGGCCTATACCGCTGACGGCGATAATGGCAACCACACGCATATCCAGATGAACAACGCGGACGACCCCGAGTACCATGGGCTCGACGATTTGAAGACGCCGGCGGACACGGCGGCCGCGACGGAAGCCGCGGGCACCGAGCAGACCGCAGGCGAGGCGGCCGGCACGGGCACGGGGCAGACGACGCAGTAGACGCGTCCGCGCGTTCACCCGAAAAGGCCGCGGCGCGCCTGAGATGCGGCACGCATCCGAAAAAGGACACACATTCACCAAGGAGAGATAGGGCAGTATGGGCGTTTCACGCAGGGAGTTCATGAAGATCGCGGCGGCGGGAGCCACGTTTGCGGCGACAGGCGGCGCCCTGTCGGCGTGCGCGGCGAACACGGGCGGCAGCGGCAACGGCGGCGGCAACGGCGCCAGCAGCAACGCGGGCCGCACGGACGTCGTCGTGGCGATGAGCGCCGAAAGCGAGCCGACGGCCGGCTTCGACCCCTTCTACGCGTGGGGCTGCGGCGAGCACGTGCACGAGCCGCTGATCCAGTCCACGCTCGTGGCCACCGACGCGCAGCTGAACTTCGTGAAGGACCTGGCGACGGACTACGCGTGCAGCGACGACGGCCTGCGCTGGACGTTCGAGCTGCGCGAGGACGCGTACTTCACCGACGGGCAGCGCCTGACGGCACGCGACGCCGCCTTCACCTTGAACGGCATCAAGAACTTCGCCGGCGCCCAGCTCGACCTGTCGTATCTCGACGAGGCGCAGGCGACAAGCGACACGCATCTCGAGCTGCGCCTGAACAAGCCCTTCAACGCGCTGCTCTACACCCTGGCCGTCGTCGGCATCGTGCCCGAGCACGCCTACGACGCCGCCGGCTACGGGCAAAACCCCATCGGCTCGGGGCGCTACAAGCTGGAGCGCTGGGACAAGGGCCAGCAGGTCGTGCTCGTGGCAAACCCCGACTACTACGGCCAGGCGCCCAAGATCGAGCGCGTGAGCGTGCTGTTCATGGGCGAGGAGGCCTCGCTGGCCGCCGTGCAGTCGGGCAGCGTGGACATCGCCTACACGGCGCCGGATTTCGCGGCCAGCTGCCCGTCGGGCTTCGAGCTGCTGCGTTGCGCGACGGTGGACAGCCGCGGCATCTCGCTGCCCTGCGTGTCGTCGGGCGCCACGCGCACGAGCGGCGGCGTGGAGTACGCGGCGGGCAACGACGCGACCTGCCACTTGGAGCTGCGCCGCGCCATCAACCTCGCGCTCGACCGCGAGCGTCTCGTGAACAACACCCTGAACGGCTACGGGTCGGTGGCCTGGAGCGTGTGCGACGGCCTTGCCTGGGCAAGCGACGGGATGAAGGTGCAGACCGACGTGGACGCGGCGGCGCGGCTGCTGTCGGACGCGGGCTGGGAGAAGGGCGGCGACGGCGTGTGGGCGCGCGGCGGGCAGCGTGCGGCCTTCACCCTGATGTATCCGGCGAGCGACTCGTCGCGCCAGGCGATGGCCAACGAGTTCGCGAACCAGATGCGCGAGTTCGGCGTCGCGGTCGAGGTGGCGGGCTCGTCGTGGAGCACGGACGCGGCCGGCCTCTACGCGCACCAGTACAGCGACCCCATCGTATGGGGCTGGGGCGCGAACAGCCCCGTGCAGCTCTACGACTTGATCCACGGTGCGAGCGAGGGCAACTACGCCTGCTACGAGGACGCCGCCGTGGACGCGCATCTGGACGCGGCGCTGGCAAAATCGCAGGTGACCGACTCCTTCGAGGAGTGGAAGCTCGCGCAGTGGGACGGCAGCGCCGGCGTGGCGCCGCAGGGGGGCGCGTCGTGGGTGTGGCTTGCCAACGTCGAGCACCTCTACTTCAAGCGCGACGGCCTCGACGTGGCCGAGCAGAAACCGCATCCCCACGGGCACGGCTGGTCGCTCGTGAACAACGTGGACATGTGGAGCTGGTAGAGGCGTGGCGTTGAGGCGCGTCGTCGTCTATGTGGTGCGGGTGGCGCTGCTGCTGCTCGCGGTGTCCGCGCTCGCGTTCGTGCTCGTGGGCGTCTCTCCCATAGACCCCGTGCAGGCAAACGCGGGCGCGAGCGCGTACGCGGGGATGTCTGCCGAGAAGAAGGCGCAGCTTGCCGCGTGGTGGGGCGCCGATGTGCCTGTGGGGGAGCGCTACCTCGCGTGGCTGGGCTCGGCCCTGCACGGCGACCTCGGGATTTCCTTGCGCTTCAACGCGCCCGTGGCCGAGGTGCTGGCGCAGCGTGCGGGCACCACCTTGCTGCTCATGTGCGTGGCCTGGGCGCTCGGCGGCGTGCTCGGGTTTTTCCTGGGGGCGGCCGCCGGCGCGCGCGCAGGCTCGGCCTTCGACCGCGCGGTGCGGGGCGTGTGCCTCGTGCTGGCCTCGACGCCCTCGTTTTGGCTGGGGCTGCTCGTGCTCTACGTGTTCGCCGTGTGGCTCGGGTGGTTTCCCATCGGCTTTTCCACGTCCGTGGGCACGGCCTCGGCATCCGCGTCCGTGTCCGCAGCCGACGTGGCGCACCATCTCGTGTTGCCCGCCTTCACCCTGAGCATCGTCGGCATGCCCAACATCGCCTTGCACACGCGTGAGAAGATGCGGCCTCGGCGTCCGCGTCCGTGTCCGCAGCCGACGTGGCGCACCATCTCGTGCTGCCCGCCTTCACTTTGAGCATCGTCGGTATGCCCAACATCGCCTTGCACACGCGCGAGAAGATGGCCGAGTGCATGGACAGCGACTACATGCGTTTCGCCCGCGCGCGCGGGATGGGGCGCAGGCAGGCCGCGTGGCGCCACGGCCTGCGCAATGTGGCGTTGCCCGCGACCACGCTGCAGTGCGCCTCCGTGGCAGAGCTGTTTGGCGGGTCCGTCCTGGTCGAGCAGGTGTTTTCCTATCCGGGCCTCGGGCAGGCGGCGGTCACGGCGGCCACGGGCGGGGACGCCTCGCTGCTCGTCGGCATCGCCGTCGTCTCGGCGCTGTTCGTGTTTTGCGGCAACGCCTGCGCCGACCTGCTCTACCGCGTGCTGGACCCGCGCAT
>CAVAWX010000075.1:0-4201 GCA_963592385.1 Acidaminococcaceae bacterium
CCCCCAGGGAGTATTCCAGGGTGAAACGCCACTATTTCGAGGGCACTCTCTTCAAGCCGAAACCGAAGCCGGGCAGCTACGCGCCCTCGACCACCTATAGCATCGTCACCGCCGTCTACAACGTGGCGCCCTATCTGGACGACTACTTTGAAAGTTTGACCTCGCAAACCGCAGACCTCTCCCATCTGCAAGTCGTGGTGGTGGACGACGGCTCCACCGACGGGTCGGCAGACGTTGTCGAGCGCTGGCGCCAGCGCTACCCCGAGCTGATCGAATGCCACCGCAAGGAAAACGGCGGGCAGGCCAGCGCGCGCAACTTCGGCCTCGAGTTCGCCCGCGGCGAATGGGTCACCTTCATCGACCCGGACGACTTTCTCTCGCCGCGCTACTTCGAGGAGGTGGACCGGGCGATCGCCGTGCATCCCGACCTGCAGCTCGTCAGTTGCCGGCTTGTCTTCTTCCGCGAGGCGGCCGGTGCTTTCTCGGACACCCACCCCCTCACCTACCGCTTCAGGAATACCGAGTCTTTCTACGGCATCGACGACGAGCAGATGCCCATACAGCTGAGCATGGCCACGGCGTTTTTTAGACGCGACGCCATAGAGACAGCGGCTCTGCGCGCCGACGAGGGCATAGTCCCGAACTTCGAGGACGGGCACTTCGTGGGGCGCTATCTCCTCTCGCTCGAGGACGGACGCGTGGCCTTCCTGCGTCGTCCCGTGTACTACTACCGCAAACGTGCGGTTGCTGGGTCCACGCTCGACGGATCGTGGAACAACGACGACCGCCTTCTCGTCGTCCCGCAGAAAGGCTACCTTGCCTTGCTCAAGTTTGCGCAGGGGGCGAAAGGCTATGTGCCGCGCTGGACCCAGAGCATGGTTCTCTACGATATTTCCTGGTATTTCAAATACTTCGACGGCCGCAAAAACCGCGCACAACGCTTCCTCGAGAGCGGAGCGGCCGCGAGATTCTGGGAAATTGCAGCGCAGATCTTCAAGTACATAGATGACGAGGCGATCGCCACGGAGCCTGGGAGGTGGGCTAACTTCGAGCACAAGGCGGCGCTCCTTTCCACCTTCAAGGAAAAGAAGATTGATTACTCCATCTTCTATGTGGGACACATCGACTTCGAGCGCGGCTTCATGCTCGTGAGCAGCGTCGACCCGCAACTCGAGCTCTCCTACGACGGGCGGCCCGTGAAGGCAATCGCGCGAAAGGAATGCCCCGTCTCCACGCTCGGGCGGCATTTCTACTCGAGATGGCTGCTCACCTACCCCCTGCCCGAGCCGGACGCGACCGTCTCCTACCGGGTGGGCGCGAGCACCTTCACCTCCCTTTCTGTCAGAGGCAGAAAATTCAAAGACGCCGTGCCGTCGGTAGACCTTTTCCGCCTCTACAAGGGCGGGTGGGGGCGCTACGAGCAACATGGCGACCTGTGGCTGTTCATGGATCGCGCCACGCAGGCAGACGACAATGCAGAGCACCTCTACCGTTGGGTCGCGAGGCACCATCCCGAACGGGAGATTGCCTTCGCCCTACGCCGCGACTCGCCCGACTGGGGACGTCTGAGCGCCGAGGGATTCAACTTGCTGGCCTTCGGCTCCAAAGAACACGAACGAGAGCTACGACGCTGCTCGGCCATCATCAGTGCACATGCCGACGGGTTCGTGCATTCCTATTTCGGGGATAACTTCCATAAATCAAAAAAGTACGTCTTCCTCCAACACGGGGTCATCAAAGACGATCTCTCGAGCTGGCTCAATGGAAAGCCGATTGACCTGATGCTCACCTCCTCGCATGCGGAATTCGACTCGATTGCGGGAGACAAGAGCCCTTATCTTTTGACCGATCTCCAAGTTGCCCTCACAGGACTTCCCCGCCACGACGCGCTGCTCGAGCGAGGCGGCGCATGCGAGAAAGACTCCATCCTCGTCATGCCCACATGGAGAAATGCTCTTTGCGCCAAAAAAGTCGGCAAGGGCGCTGAGCACAATTTGGACGATCCCTTCTTGAATTCTGCCTATAAAAAGTCATGGGAAACCTTCTTAAGCGACCCGCGTCTATATGCGATTGCCGCGAGAACAAATAAGAAAATTGTGTTCTTTCCTCACACGAACATGTTCTCCTATATCGAATCGGGCATGTTTGAGGTGCCGGACTACGTGGAGGTAGCAGGCAACCAAACGGGGGTTTCAATTCAGGAAGCCTTTGCAAGGGCTGCCCTTTTCGTGACGGACTTCTCCTCGACGGCCTTTGAGGCGGCCTACATAGAATGCCCATGCATATACCATCAATTCGATAGGGATGCATTCTACGAAGGACAAGTCTATGCCAAGGGATATTTCGACTATGCGCGCGACGGCTTTGGGCCCGTCGCGGAAACCGTTGACGACGCGATTGCCGCCGTCGAGGAGATTGCAGCAAGGGATTTCGAACCGGCGTCAGAATATCTCGAGCGCATGCGCCGAACCTTCGCCTTCCACGACGGCAAATGCTGCGAGCGCGCTTACGACGCCATAGAAGCTTTGTTCAAACCTCTATAATGCGCCCATGGTTTTCTCCTCCACGACATTCCTCTTCTTCTTCATGCCCATCGCGCTGGGGCTCTACTTCGTCCTGCCCTGGCGCAAGGCGAAAAACGTGTGGCTGCTCGTGGTCTCGCTCGTCTTCTACGCGTGGGGCGAGCCGGTCTACGTCTTGCTGATGATCGCGTCCATCGTCGGCAACTGGCTGTTTGCCCTCGGGATGGGCGATAGGAGCAACGCCCGCGTCCTCGCCGAAAGCGCCGCAGAGGGTTCCTCGCCGCAAGGACGTGGCGTTGCCCGCGCGAAGGCGCTGCTCGTCGCGGCCGTCGTCTTCAACATCTGCGTCATAGGCTTCTTCAAGTACGAGGGCTTCCTCGCGCACAACATCAACGCCATAGCCGGCGCCGAGCTTGTGCCCGACCTGCAGCTGCCCCTGCCCATCGGCATCTCGTTTTACACCCTGCAGGCGCTCTCCTACGTCGTCGACGTCTACCGCGGCGAGGTCGCCCCGCAGCGAAACGTGCTCTTCCTCGGCATGTACGTCGCGTGCTTCCCCCAGCTGATTGCAGGCCCCATCGTGCGCTATTCGACCATCGCCGACCAGATCTTGCACCGGCGCGAGACACTTTCCGACTTCACGAGCGGGCTTCGCCTGTTCATCGTCGGCTTGGGCAAGAAGGTCTTGCTGGCAAACGTCGTGGCCATCCTGGCCGATTCCATGCTCAAGTACGGCGGCGCGCAGATAGGAGCCGTCGGGGCCTGGGGCGGACTGATCGCCTACACCTTCCAAATCTACTTCGACTTCTCGGGCTATTCCGACATGGCCATAGGCCTGGGGCGCATGATGGGCTTCAAGTACCTGCGCAACTTCAACTACCCCTACATCGCCACGAGCGCGCGTGGATTCTGGCGCCGCTGGCACATCTCGCTGTCCACCTTCTTCCGCGACTACGTCTACATCCCGCTGGGCGGCTCGCGGGTGAAGATGGGGCGCTGGGTGGTGAACATGGCGGTCGTGTGGGCGCTTACCGGCGTGTGGCACGGCGCGGCGTGGAACTACATCCTGTGGGGCGTGTACTGGGGCGTGCTGCTCGTGGCCGAGCGACTGTTTCTGGGCAAGCTGGTGGAGCGCCTGCCCCGCCCCCTGCAGCATCTCTACTGCATCGCCTTGTTCGTCTTCAGCTGGTCGTTTTTCTGGATCGGAGACCTTGGGCAGCTCCTCGCCTGGTGGCAGGCGATGTTCGGCGCATTCGGGCTGTACGGCCAGCAGACCTTCTGGCAGCTCGGCGTGTGGGCCTACTGGCCGGTCTTCGTCGTCTGCATCCTGGCTTCGGTGCCCGTCGCCCCATGGGCGAAGGAGCGCCTCGTCGCGTGGACGCAGGGGCGCGAGGCGAAAAGCATATTCGAGCCCGGCGGCATGGCCAGCGAACGCACGATCGAAGGCGACGGGTTGGTGGTTTTCTCCAACGAGAAGGCAGTTGCCCACCCGCTGGCCGCGCAGCTCGCGGGCGTGGCGCTCGACCTCTTCCTGCTAGCCGTGCTCGTCCTTTCGGCGTTTTCCGTAGTGTCCGGCTCGTTCAACCCGTTCATCTACTTCCAGTTCTAGGAGAGGCAGGACAGCGATGGCAGACAAGGCGCATACGGCCGGCTCCGAGATGGGTGACGCGGCAGCGGTG
>CAVAWX010000075.1:4252-7360 GCA_963592385.1 Acidaminococcaceae bacterium
CGGCAAGTGCCACGAAAAAGGCGGAGAAGGTGCGTGGCATCGGCCTCGTAGCAATCGTGACGGTGCTCCTCTTGTCCGCTATGGGCTATCTCGCCGTCTGCGCGGTAAACCCCGACCTCGCCCCTGCGAAAAAACTTCTCTTGGACAACAGGAATACGGTCGAGTTTCCGCAATGCACTCTCCAAACGCTTGCATCGGGCGAGTTCCAAAGCGGTTTTGAGCAGGCGGCATCCGACCATGTGCCGTACCGCGACAATCTGCTGCAGGCGAATGCCGCTGTCCAGCGCCTCGGCGTGCGCACGGCGAACCTCCCCTTCGGCTATTCAGCGATTCCCACTTACTACGGCTCCAACTATGCGGAGGCGACCGATGCGGGAATCGTGCAGGAAATGCCGGCGTTGCAATCCAAGAAGATGGAAGCGGCGTTTGCCGCCAATGCCGAAGCCCTCAACAAGCTTGCCGAAAAAATCGAGGGCACGCTCGTCTACTATCGCCCCGCACGCCTCAGCTGCTCTTCGATCAGCCCGGTGTCGAAGCTCATGAACAACATCGCCGACGAGGACTATGTGCAGGACGTCTTCCTCGACAAGCTAGACGACAGGTGGCAGCTCGCCTCCAACGAATACAGCTCGCTCAAAGACTACAAAGAAGATTTCTTCCGCACCGACCACCACTGGAAGATAGGCGGTGCCGTCAAGGGCTACGAGGCTATCATGGACGCGCTGGGCAAGGAACCCATTTCCCTTTCCGAACCAAAATCTGTGGGCTGGCCCGCATGGTACGGTTCCGCTTCCCGTATCGGCATCGACTTCACGGTGAAAGGCGAGAAGGTGCAAGATGTCGAATACGAGCGCAGCGAGTTGAAGGTGACAGTCGACGGCGAGGAAAAGAACGAGGCGGTTCTCGACAGGGGGTACAGGGCCAAGGGGGCGAAGTCGTACACGCCCAAGAAGGCGTACGAAAACTACTATGGGACATGGTTCCATGGGGACTACGGCACCCTCGTTCTCGAAAACCCCTCGTGCGAAAACGGCGAGACTCTGCTCGTCATCGGGGACTCCTACACCAATTGCATGGATCGTTTTTTTGCCGAAAGCTACGCCCGCGTCGTGGTTGTAGACCCGCGGTATTTTGAAGGGTCGCTTTCCTCCCTGATCGACGAGGAGAAGCCGACGGACCTCGTCTGCCTTCTCTCCGATTATATGGTGCGCAGCACCGAGGACAATGTGACAAGCATGCTCTCATCGTAGCCACTCGTCATCTCGTCGCTCATGGAAAACCCTTAATCGTCTTGAATAGTTTTTCTCTTCGCACTCTAGCAGAAAACACTTAAAACGCCATGAGCTTCGCTGTTCCGAGAAGCACCAACGCGGGAAAACGCCGAAAGCTAAAAAAGTTAAAGGAACCTAAAAGTTCTAAAACCCAAGCACGGTGCCTATTTGCACGGTCATTTCAGCTCGTCGGGCAAAGTGGCGTCGAGAATCCGCGCGCAGTTGCCCTTGTCGCGGTAGGCGAAAAAGGCGTCGATGCGCCGCGCGTAGAGCTCGTCGGGTTGGCAGCCGTTGTCGAGGTAGTGCTCAATCATGTCGATCGTCTCCTCGACGGTCCGCGTGATGGGCCCCAGCCCGTCCTTTTCGTAGTCGAACCACCCCTTCTTGTACTGGGCGGTAAGGTCGTCGAACTGGAAGTAGACGAGCGGTTTTCCCAGATACGCGAAGTCGAACGCCGTGCTCGAGAAGTCCGTGACGAAAATGGAGCTTTCCGAGAAGATCTGCGTGTAATCTGCGCTTGCCTGGCGCACGACCTCGACTCTGCCAGACGCGAGTTTCTCGAAATGCTCCTCGTAGCAGGCAAAACCCATGTGGCAAAGGAACTGGCACGTGAAATCGTGTTGCTCGAGAAGCGCCGCAAGCCGTTCTGAAGTGAGCAATTCCTTGAACACCGTGTAGTACTCGGATTCAGTGAAGCCCGGCAAAGCCTCGTTGACGCCGCTTGACAGAAGGTCTCCGCACAAGGACCTCCGCCACGTGGGCGCGATGGTGATGATGCGCCGTGGATTCGACTCAAGCTTGTCGTAGCGCGGGAAACCTGCGAGGAGAACCTGCTTCGGCGCATAGAAATAGCGCCCCTCGAGAAAGGCCTCTCTTTCCCCTGCGGTCGCGGCGACGACAACGTCAATCTCCGTGTTGAGCCTGTTGGACTGGCGGGAGATGTCGTCTTTGGTGATGCCGTGCTGGAGCCAGACGAACTTGTAGTCGAGCAAATCGGCGTAGTCTTTGCCCAGTCGGGCAAACGGACGATAGAATTTGGGAAACGTGTGGCTGGAATACACAAATGCCGCGTTCAGAAACACCAGCTTGTGCCATATGCTCAGAGGTTGGAGAACATGCGACTTGTACGGAAGCGCCCCGTAATCCTCGCTGTTCTTGTCCAAGACAAAATACGTGCGGCGCCTCAGTGCCGCGCTGCCGTGTTCCATGATGTGCTCGTAGAGAGCCTGCCCGTTGTCGCCTGCCTTGTTCGGGCGGTCCATGATCACGACGAACTTTTTCTTGTCTCTTGCAAAGGGGCGAAACCAGGTCCTGATCCCCGCCTCTTTCCTGAGCGCCTTGGCCGAAGCGAGGCCGCGAATGAATGCGCCCCGCGTCTCTTTCACCACTTTGAGGTTGTTGCCCTCGATAAAGAACTTTTTGCCGAAACGGCACACGCCTAGCGTCGGCCCTATGTTCATGAGCGGCGGTTTTTTCATCGGGCGCACGCTGTTCGCCGGTTCCACATCGCCCGTCACGCGGTTCACGAAGCAAAACGAGTACTCGCCCGGCTCGTACGGTAGGACGAAACGGCGATAATGCGTCTGGTCGAGGGTGAATTCTCCGTAGACGTCATCAAACGAGGACGAGAGATCTTTGGCGAGAGTCGGGTTGTAGCGCGTGCCGTCGGAGCCTATGACGACGACGTCGAAAGGACAACTGTAGTTGAAGAACACCAAGTCGACCTCGAGTGTTTCCTCTGCGAAGCGTATGTCTTTCAAGTTGACGTCGAGCTGGGGCATGCCCATTTCATGGCGGGCAAAGCACTCTGCAAGCGAGCTGCCCTCCAGCTCGAGGA
>CAVAWX010000075.1:7370-8212 GCA_963592385.1 Acidaminococcaceae bacterium
CTGGTCGAAGGTGAATTCTCCGTAGACGTCGTCGAGTGGAGACGAGAGGTCTTGGGCCGAAACCGGCTCGTAGCGCGTGCCGTCCGTGGCTATGGCAACGACATCGAACGGGCAACCGTAGTTGAAGAAGACCGAGTCCAGCTCGATCGTTTCCGCGCATATACGCGCATCTCTGAGCAAAAAATCGAACTGGGACATGCTCAAGGTTCCATCGTTGAAACATTCCTCGAACGAACTCCCCTTCAGCCTGAAGAAGAGCTCCTTTCTCGTGTTCGTGTCGATCATCTTGCTCGTGTGGAGGATGAATTCCGTGCTGAACGTGGAGACCAAGCCTTTGCACTGCTCGATGAAGCGTTCCCGAAGCGCTGGGGTCTCGAACGAATCTTTCCTGGTGTCGCGCAGTATCGCGCGCAGCTGGTAGGCGATGAATTCCTTCTCGTAGGTTTGAAGCTCGGCACCGGCCCCGGCCTCGGTGAACAGGCAGTTCGTGGCGGCGATATTGTCGAATGCGGGCTTTGAGCTCTTGCTGGTGCGCAGGGCGTCCACGTTGGAGCCCCCCGCCAGACGCCGGCGATAGTGGTAGACCACTCCCCGCTCGCAGACGTAGCCGAAACGGGGTTTTTCCTTGAAGAGCCGAAAGATGAGCTCGGCGTCTTCTCCGATGTGCAGCTCCGTGTCGAAGCGCAAGCTGTCGAAGCACCCCCGTTTGTAAAATGAAGAGGACGACGACAAGATGAAGTTCTCCGGCTCTTTCAGCAGGTCGATGACCCTGTTCTTCTCCCCCATGTCCTTGTATTTGCCGTGCAGGCCGTGCTGCCCCTCGAAATAGACGAGGGGGATTG